>DAHU01000046.1:1659-10539 GCA_002495945.1 Euryarchaeota archaeon UBA13 | reverse complement strand
AAATAGTCATCACACCACTGTTTAAACTTAGCAAAATCAGCAACTTCATGGCGGTCACAGGCATCTTTGTGGACTTGGTGAAAGTGAACTGCGTCTTCTTCGAATAAGTAGCTTGGAGTCAAATCTGCACCACCGCCAAACCACCAACTGCCGGGTTTTTTCCCCTCACCACGCTCAAAATATCGATAATTAGCATGAACTGTTGGCGCCATTGGGTTGTGCGGATGTAAAACTAAACTGATGCCGGTAGCGAAGAAATCTAAATCTGCACCTTGTAATTCATGTCCACCGCCCATACTCTTTGCTGCTTGAGGGCTGAGTGTGCCATGTACTACGCTAACATTAACTCCTGCTTTTTCGAATACTTTGCCGCCGGAAAAGACCCGACTTCTGCCGCCGCCACCTTCTTCTCTTACCCATTCATCTTGGCGGTAGTCAACGCCATCTATTTGTTGCAGTGCTTGGCAAATCTCGTCTTGAATTCTATGGACCATATCGGCCATTTTCTGACGCATGTTCAGTCACCTACAATTTCTCGTAGCACAGTTTCAACACACTCTATCCTTGCTGATGGTGCAAAGCCATGTCCCAAATTAAAGATGTGGCCCGGTTTATTGCCAGCAGCATCTAACACCTTGCGCGTAGCCAGTTTCGCCATTTCGGTTGAACCGTGAAGCAGCGACGGATCGAGATTTCCTTGGAAAGCAAAATCGTTACCAAATTGCTGGCGATTAAGTGATAAATCGTCGCGCCAGTCCAAAGATATTGCATTTAGGTCAAGTTCCCTGATGGCTGGGTGTAAGTGACCTGAGCCTTTTGCATAGTGAATCACTGGAACTTCTCTATCCACCTTTTCTCTGAATACTTCGATGGTTCTTGCAGTTGCTGGCATGGCAAATTCTCGATATATCTCGGGCGACAACAGACCCGCCCAGGTATCGAATAATTGGACTCCATCAGCGCCGCCGTGGTTGACTTGGTCGGCAAGCAAGTCACCAACGATTTCGCCCATTTGCATCAGCATGTGTTTCGCTTGCTCAGGATTCGAGTATATCTTTGCCCGCGCATTGTGGAAATCTTTGTCGCCGGTACCACCTGACAGTAAATACATGCAAATGGTCCATGGTGAGCCAACAAAACCGAGTTTTGCAGTCGTATCACCCAGTGCTTCACCTACTGATTGAAGGCCATCTGCAGCCCACGGAGCGTGCTTTCTGGCATTGAATTTAGTCCAGTCATCAACATCATCTAAACTAAAATCACTGATTCTGATGCCACCACCATACTCAACATCATAACCTAAACTCGGCAAGGGCGTTAGTATGTCGCTGAAGATAATCGCAGCGTCTATTTTCTGGTAGCGCTCTAATGGCTGAAGAGTAATTTGGGTGCATAAATCAACATCCATACAGCGTTCCCAAAAAGAGTGCTCAGCAGCGATTTTACGGTATTCTGGCAAATGTCTGCCTGCTTGGCGCATAAACCACACTGGAGTCCTGTCTACCGGTTGACGATTCAGCGCAGCAACAATTCGCTGTTTACCATTCATAATTACACCGCCAATTCTGTTAAAACTTCATCAAGAGCTTGCACCATGCCAAGAATATGTTGTTCATCATGAACCGTGGCGATAAAACCGATTTCATAAGCAGATGGGGCAAGCATGTATCCTTTTTCCAACAAACCCTTGTGTACATCAGAATAAAGCGTGCCAGCATTACTCGGAATTAAATCGGCTCTTGGAGGTGGATTATCTGAACCGGGAGAGAACCAAAACAGACTCCCTCTCCTAACTAGGCGCATTGGATGACCGTGCTTCTCAAGAACGGGTTCAACATTAGTCTGTAACAATTTACCGAGCTCTTCGAGGCGATCGTATGCTTGTTCATCAAGAAGGTCCAGAGTCATTATTCCTGCAGCCATTGCAAGTGGATTGCCGGACAATGTTCCTGCTTGGTACACCGGCCCGAGTGGAGATAGGTTTTCCATTATCTCACTTCTCGCACCATAAGCACCAACGGGTAGGCCGCCACCGATTACTTTGCCAAGAGCAGTGATGTCGGGAGTTACTCCAGATAAATCACCATAACTACCGTCTTTGAACCTAAAACCACTGATGACTTCATCAAAAATGAGTAAGGCCCCGTATTCATCACATAGTGCGCGTAGTTTTGCGAGATATTCATGCCGTTGTACCAATAGACCGTTGTTGGCTGGAAGTGGTTCAATGACAATAGCAGCGATGTCTTCACCGTGTTCTTTGAACAAAAATTCTACTGCATCTTCATCATCTAAAGGTGCTACAAGGGTTGTTGCGACTGTATCTTTAGGGATGCCCGGGCTGCTAGCGATGCCAAAGGTTGCTAAACCACTACCAGAACTGACCATCAAAGAATCGACGTGTCCATGATAACAGCCTTCAAATTTAACTAACAAATCTCTACCTGTATAGCCACGAGCAAGTCTTACTGCACTCATCACTGCTTCAGTACCTGAGGAAACAAATCTAACTTTATCCATAAATTGGAATCTACGTTTGACTCGCTTGGCTAACTCAATTTCGCCGATATGAGGTGCGCCGAATGAGGTCCCATTCTGCATTTTTTGGTATACAAGATCCACAATTTCCGGGTGAGAATGGCCGTGTACTAATGGACCCCATGACTGAACAAAGTCAACATATTCATTGCCATCGACATCAGTAACAATTGCTCCGGATGCTTTATCGAAATAAATTGGATTTCCGTGAACGGATTTGAAGGCTCTAACTGGAGAATTTACCCCTCCAACCAAATGGTCAAGAGCCTCGCTATGCAATGAATTTGATTTTGCTCGTTGCATTATTACACCTCACTCTAGCCAGTTCCCGACGAATGCCGCCCTTGTATGGTAACTCACTATTATGTCGGCGCCGGCCCTTTTGAAGGAATGGAATATTTCTCTAACAAGATTTGGACGTGACTCTTCATCTGTAGATGACATCACCATGGAATATTCGCCGCTGACATTGTACACTGCGACGGGTCTCGCAACAGCATCTGCCACTTGACGTACAACATCGAGATATGTTAAGGCAGGTTTTACCATAATTATGTCTGCTCCTTCACCTTCATCAGATACTGCTTCTAAGATCGCTTCATCGTAGCCCGAGCGAATGTCCATCTGATGACTGCCTCGGTCGCCAAATGATGGCGAGGATGATGCCGCATCTCTAAATGGGCCGTAAAAAGAACTTGCATATTTTACCGAATAGGAAAGGATTCCTGTATTCACATGCCCTGATTCTTCCAATGTCGCACGGATCGCCTTCACTCGACCATCCATCATATCGGATGCTGAAACATAGTCAGCACCAGCCTCAGCGTGTGAGAGCGCAATTTTACATAGTTCTGGGATTGTTAAATCGTTATCAATTTGATGATTGTGAACAATCCCACAATGACCGTGGTCAGTTGCGGTACACAAACAGACGTCGGTCATTATCACAATTTCACCGCCATACTCAGCTTTCAATTTAGCAACCGCCTGCTGCAGAGGCATTGAAGAATCGGAGGCCTTCGAGGCAGTAGGGTCCTTTTGATGATGATCAACAACGGCGAATAGCATGTGTGCCTTGATGCCCAGGGCCATATCACTGGCTATTGTCTTACAGAGGACGTCAACCGATTGTCGATTTATTCCGGGCATGCTTTGAATCGGTTCATCGACGCCCGAACCTGAAACTACGAAATGTGCCTGTACTAATGAAGATTTAATGTCTGAACTGAAGTTTAAATTACGGCGGGAAATCGTCCATCGATTAATTCTAGGTCTTATATTCAATTAATCACCCCGGTTTTCCTTCCACCATTTAGCAACAAAATCTGAAGTCGGTCCCTGAAGAATTTCTACTGTTGAATCCGAGAAATACTCCAGTGAATTGATCTCCTCTAATGATGACTTCCCCATGCAAAGTATATTTTTAGGTATGGGTAACGAGTTTTTGACCCAAGCTCGTGCTGAAGATGGTGAAGATAGCAACAAGACATCGGTCTCGCTGACTTCCATTGCTGGAAGTTGCTTGGCTTTATTCTCATAGCCAACCCAACTTACGGCATCAAAACCAAGTCCCTCAAGTTTAGCAACTAAGTCGTTGGTTGCAACATTTGAGCGCGGAATCATTAGTTTAGTATCTCTGTCAATCATACCGTCTATGTAATCGATGAGTTCTTCGGAATTTCTTGCTTGAGCACATATTGAAACGGTAACTCCGCGCATGAAGCAGGCTCTGGCAGTACCCTCACCTATCGCCAGCCATTGTATGCGGTTCAAGTCTGGATTAGATTTTGCAACCTCGATTGCACACTTGGCAGCGAACGGAGATGTCAAAACAAGGTATGGCCACTCCGCTCGAGGGGTAGAATCATCGAGAAACGATTGCGGCCAATTGTCTGGTTTGGCGACTAATTCAATGACTGGTTGATTGAGAACATTGATTGCATTATTTTGCAAAATTCTTGCCAGCCTATCGGAATTCAGTGTTGAGATAAGTTTGGGGCCGGAATTTGGAGTGTAACTATTCTCTACCTCTTGAGTTGGAAGTGTCGGTTTGAAATTGGCTAATTTACCCACGAACGTAGAACTATTGAAGGGTAATCCTTGGCAAAATATGTCGCGCCAGTTTTTCGGTGAAATCTGTACTGCTACCTCATCACCTGCAACTTTGATTCCGGCGGGATAAAGACAGCCACCGCCTATATCAGCCAATATTTGCCGCTCGGTAATAACGTCTCTAGCCGTAATTTCATCGTTTAACACCGCCCTCAATGGTGCTAAATTGGTAAATTCACTAGTTTTACAGTGCACTGAAATTGCTCCTTGGCCGGGTGCTGTTGGCCATTCTGCATCGCTGATGCGAATGGCGCTCATCTCCAGTATCCAATCGTCTAAAGCATCGATTTGAGAGAGACGTTGTAACCCTACTTCTGCAAGAACGATGGCATCAGCCCGACCTTGTTGAAGCCGTTTCAAACGGGTTTCAACCTGCCCCCTCACGGCAATCGGAATAATGTCAGGGCGCTTACTTAGAATAAATGATTGACGTCTTCCTGACACAGTACCGACCATTCCAGCATGAGGAATTACCTTTAGAGCATCAGCAATTGATGATTCACTATCCGTTTGGAGTAAATCTCCGAGTGACTGATAATCATCTGATTTAGGGAAAATAAGCAAGTCGTTGGTGCAACCTCGTTCGGTATAAGCAAGAGTCGTTAACTCATTAGAAATTTTAACCGGGACATCTTTGGTAGAGTGTACGGCGATGTCAATATTTCCAGCCAGTAGTTGTGCATCAACTGCATGAATGAATTGTCCGACAGAACTTGCTAGGTCCCCTCCAAGAGATTTATCACCAGTTGAAGTGATACCAATTATTTCGGTGAGAAAGCCGTTTTCCTCTAACTTCTGTTGCACATGTCGGGCTTGCCACATAGCAAGAGTTGAGGTTCTTGTCCCGATTCTTATCTGTTTCAATGCGGAACCTCCGAAAGAGTTGACTTTGCGTTGATGCGAATAATCGTCTCATTCACATCACTAGCCACCCTCTTAAGAAGCGTTGGATTGATTTTGCGCTTGGTTGAAAGCACCATTTCATCGAGTTGAACGGTGTTAAATGGCCCTTCTTGATTACATATCCATGTCGCAATTTCACGGGAAAATGCGTCGAGTTGGGCATGCGAATTCTCCACGAGGTCAGACTGCTTCCATTGTTTTGACAGCGCCTCGAGTGTTTGGTACATGAATGATCTAAATTTGGCTCTTGTTTTGTCGGTTAAAGCAGCCATAAATCGATTTTGGATTTCGGTGATCATGTCTTCACTCTTGCTTATGGTTGAAGAGTAATCCCACTCAACCCCAAGGCGGTGAGCCGCTCTAATCCAGTGTTCTGTGCCGAATAACTCCTGATTTCCGTTTATACCGCTAACATCGATTGACGGTGGCCATGAAAAATCCATGATTATTGCGTCCGAGGTCGTAGGAATTGGGTTGGATGCATTGTATGTTGCTTGGTTGTTACGAATTGTGGAAATTATCAAACTGGGAGCTAGGTTTTCTGACTGCCACTGTTCGAATGTCATGAAATTGACTTTTGCTGCGATTTCCGGATTGCGTAATGCGGCTTGTTCTGGAGACCGAGAGATTACTGTGATATCGGTTTGGCCGAGCTCGAGAAGTACTTCTACGGCTTTAGTGCCCATTTCACCGAAACCAAGCACTATGGAGGCTGTAGCCACGTTGTTGGGAATTATCTCTTCCAAAGCATTAGTGGCCAGATTAAGCATTGATTCTGTAGTTTGATTGAAACCAAATTCACGCCTAATCATTCGGTTAGCAGACACTACGTGCTCGAAGAACGAGCCGTTGACATCATCAACTAATCCGTGCTTCCTGTGCCAAGCGACTGAGCCTCTAAACTGGGACATTACCTGTAGTTCTCCCATAATAAAAGAGTCTAATCCGCTGCAAACCTTGACCAGGTGGCGCCATACATCGATACCGGCATATTGGTCGAAGGGGGCATCGCTTAACGATGCAGTTTTTAGGACGCTTGCTTGAAGTTCCTCACAGGTAACATTGAATCCAACATACAAAACTCGGTTACATGTTGAAAGTTCGAACAAATCAGCACGGAGTTCTTTTTTTATGTCTTGTAAGAAACTCAACCGTTGTTTTTTGGTTAGCCCTTCTGTAGTCAAATACTTGACATGTTCAACGTTTTTAGAATTCAATTTCATTGAAATCATGCTGACACTATTCATTAGTTCTTTGGCGTCAACGGTTTTGCCGCGGATTTCATGTTTTGGTGGCGACGCGAAGAATCTGCTTAGGTCAATATTAGGTGTCCCTAAAGTTTTCACTTCCTCACCCCCCGCGTATCAAGCCTAACTTTCACCTCTTATCAATGTCTTTTCTTTTAGCAGGGCTTAGTAAATTTGCGTACCTCGAAATTGCAAAAATTGGGGTTTGCGTTCGCGATTCTTTAGTGTTGATGAAAATAGCCACTTTTCAGAAAAATATCAACAATTTCTAACAAGGATTATTATCAATTTATCAACAATTTACGCGCAGTATCGCGAAGGTAGACTCATAAAGGGGAGTTTTGTCGGCCAAGTGCTGAGAAGCGGTGATAACATGGCTCAAGGACTATATCAACACGTTCGTGCAACTTGGAAGAGACCTAAGGATGCTTTGCCTCACATGTACCGCCAAGCCCGTATGGCACAGTGGAGAAGAGAGCCGGTTAACTGCAAAATTGACCGCCCTACCCGTCTAGATGCTGCTCGCAGAATGGGCTACAAAGCCAAGCAAGGCGTTGTTCTTGTTCGTACTAGAGTTCGCCGTGGTGGACTTAGAAAGGGTAAAATCCACATGAAGAGAAAACCATCTAAGGCTGGTATCTCCAAGATTACTATGGCCAAGAACACTCAGAGAATCGCTGAAGAGCGAGTTGCTCGTCACTTCCCTAACCTTGAGGTGCTAAACTCATACTGGGTTGGCCAAGATGGTAAGCACAAGTACTTCGAAGTCATAATGATCGACACTCACCATCCAGCTATCATCAAGGATAAGCAACTTGGTGTCTTCTGCTCCGCTAACGGTAACAACGCTCACAAGGGCCGTGTCTATCGTGGTAAGACCTCTGCTGGTAAGCGAGGTCGTGGTCTACACAACAAGGGTAAGGGCGCAGAGAAACTACGTCCTTCGCTAAAGGCCAACCAGAACCGTGGTAAGTAATTTTAACAAAAAATTGGCCTTTTGCCAAAGTCTTTTTTTGACCAATAATGCCAACGAAGTTGTGGTTCCGACTGGGTGAAATGGAACCACAACTCCGCCAGCGGTGAAATTGGAGGACAATTGCCACTTTTAGGCTGCCCTAAACATTTTTATATTTATACGCGCGTAGATTTTGGAATTTCGTTCTTGGATAGAATTCAATAAGTGTTGACATTTTGAGATTATCATGGCGAGCTTAGTCGAGTTTGGTTTAGTAATCGTGGGGGCCGTTCTAGGAATTATAATCGGCTATTTATTGGGCGGCAACAAAGACAATAGTTCAGAAGTTAGAAGTGAACTCAGAGAAATGAATCGTGATAGTAGAGATAGTATTCAGCAGACTGTGGTAACCGTGGTCAAAGAATTAGGTGAAGAACAACAAAAACACCTTGTAGCAGTTGGCAAGAATATATCCGAGTTACAAATATCGAATGAAAAGAAATTAGATGAGATGCGCCAAGTCGTCGATGACAAGTTACAAACTACCCTAGAAAAGCGTATAGGCGAATCTTTCAAATTAGTCAGTGAACGATTGGAAGCGGTTCACCGAGGTCTAGGCGATATGCAAAACCTTGCAACTGATGTTGGCGGTTTGAAGAAAGTCTTGAGCAACGTTTCAACGCGGGGAGCAATGGGGGAGATACAGGCCGAAAAAATCCTCCAACAAATACTCGCTCCAGCACAATATGGCAAGAACGTCAAAACCCATCCGAATTGTCGGGGACAAGTTGAGTTTGCCATCAAACTACCAGGCACTGACGGCAGTATGGATGAGCCAGTATGGTTGCCAATTGATTGTAAATTTCCAAAAGAAGATTATGAGAGACTGTTAGATGCTTATGATGAAGGCGATAAGAAAAATATCGAAAATGCATACAAAACCTTTGCTTCAAATGTTACTGCAAAAGCCAAAACGATCCGTAGAGAATATGTTGCTGCACCACATACAACAGATTTTGCTGTCATGTTTTTACCTACTGAAGGATTGTACGCGGACGTTGTCAGGCGCCCTGGACTGTTTGAAGCACTGCAGCGCGACCACCAAATTGTCGTAACGGGACCTTC
>DAHU01000046.1:0-1267 GCA_002495945.1 Euryarchaeota archaeon UBA13 | reverse complement strand
GAAGTTTACAATGTCCTTGGCACAGTGAAAACCGAGTTTGTAAGATTTGGTGATCACTTAGGCAAGCTCCACAAGCAACTCAATACGGCGGCAAATTCAATCGGCGGCGAGGGTGAGTCAATTCAACGCCGGTTGCGTGCTATGGAACGGGCTTTGAAGAATGTTGAAGCGCTCGATTCACCGAATAACGAAATTATCAATTTGCTCGAAGATTAATCAAATCCAAACATCGTTGGACGCCGTTAAATCACTATCAGCCTCGCCAGTATTGACCACGCCTTTTGGTTCTACTAGCATCACTTTGCATTCCTCATCTGCGTAGGGTTTGTGTTGTATGCCTTTAGGCACGACATACATTTCACCAGCATTGAGTACTATGGTTTCTTCGGCAAACTCAATTTTTAAGCAACCTTCGATGACAATGAATACCTCATCAGTATCACTATGATTGTGCCAAACAAATTCACCTTGGACCTTCACTAACTTGAATTGATAGTCGTTCATTTCAGCAATTACCTTCGGCGTCCAATGCTCGTCAAACTTGCTGAACTTATCCTGGAAGTTTACTTTGCCCATGACCATGCTATGTGTTCAGGCTTTGTATAGATTGGTGATAGAATTATTCTTCCTGCGCTAACATATCCGTGCAGCCTAAATGGTATGGCCTTGGTAAATCATCCCATAATATCAATTCACTAGTAGAATTTTCAAACTGTCCGTCCCAGGTTCCATTGCATAAGAAATAATCAGGATAGTTATAATCGCCTGACGCATCTACTCGTAGCCCGGTGAAACTAACTGAAGTATCACCCGCTTGGTCTGCCACCCCCGTTACAATCTTTACTTGACTGACGTTTGTAACCGTTTCATTGAATGCGTGCCTATACCATGCAGTCATTCCGAAATCGGCCGCCGGTTCTTCATAGGTTGCATATCGTTCATATTCGCCGTACATTTTTTCGCTCGAATATCGCTTAGTCCATTCAGTATTGTTAACTCCTGATGTGAAGATTTCTATGCCAGAATAGCCCGATGTCCACTCCGCATCGATGTATAAGATACTAATACCGTCAATATCACTGGTATTTACTAGGTTAAAGACAAATTCGAAGCTGGTAGACTCGCCGGTCTGATATACATAGTCACAAACTCCTCCGTTGATTGCGTAAGATAGATTGTTTGCCGGCCACATTGCTCGATTTTCTTCATTACTGCCGATTTCTGTGGCACTCACAATTTCAATTGGTGTTGTAACTGGATAATTTTC
>DAHU01000121.1:4894-6104 GCA_002495945.1 Euryarchaeota archaeon UBA13 | reverse complement strand
TCGGAAATGTGTCGATAGTATCTGCGAAACCATCCCCATCTGAATCTACACAGCCAATCAGTTGCTCGGTACTGGTACCACTTGTCAAAGAACAATCATCTACAACATCAAAGAAACCGTCGTTATCATCATCATTATCTTCGCTTGCATCCTCACATCCATCACCATCGTTATCTGTTTGCAGGTTGGATTCAAAACTAAGACTTGATGCGGAGCACAGATCGTACTCAACTGTAGAAACAACACAGTTGGCATCCGCACTCAAACCATCACAGACACCATCATCATCGTCGTCAAGGTCTTCACCGTCATCCCGACAACCGTCGCCGTCTAGATCAGTAAAGGAGCGCGACGACCATCCTGTTTCACCCATCGGACACGAATCTTCAGCATCTAAAATTGAATCATTATCATCATCTTCATCACAAACGTCACCAAGATTGTCACCATCGAGGTTAGCTTGATCGGAATTAGGTATCAAAATACAGTTGTCATCTGCGTCATAAATGCCATCAGCATCAGTATCAAAATGTGGATCGATACGTACAACTTGGTCTTGGCCATTGTCAACATAATACAGATGACCATCTGGACCTATCTCCAAGCCCATTATGAACACTGCACTTGTTTGTACAGTCGCCCGCTCTGATGCACTTTTTCCGTCTTCCGATAGATCATATGCGGTAATCTTTCCATTGCCATTTTCCGAGATAAATAGTGTATCACCATCAAGTGCGATACCAGAAGGTCGATTAAGTCCAGTGTCAAGGATACCCCACTCAATACCGGTCTTGCGCTTGTATTCAGCCAAGGGTTCAAGCCTAGAGGGGTCATTCATGATGTCAACAGTATCAATAGTGGTATCATCTGTATTAACCCACAAAATTCGGCTTGCCCCTGTATCTGCAATGTACAAAATCCCAGATTCTTTATCCAATATCATGTGTCCAGGAATTCCTGCATCTCGGGTCAATTGAACATCTGAGTATCGATGAACAATACCGTCAGAATGGTCATCTTGTCCAGTGTCATGGTCGATTTGAAAATCATAGTATACTAACTCGCCGTAATAGCCGTCAAAGTACCAGTAAGCATTACCATTGTCGTGTGCAATCCCCATGCCGTCTGGAGATTCATGGTTCATGTCAATATGGCTACCCAACAGACCGTTACCGTTGTTTTGGTTTTCGACTGCATAGTGGTCTAAAGA
>DAHU01000121.1:0-4510 GCA_002495945.1 Euryarchaeota archaeon UBA13 | reverse complement strand
GCAGAACCCCACTGCCAGTCGAATTCAGGATGGTAAGCACCAAAGGCAATCGCACTAACTTCTTCCAAGAAGTGATTACTGTTCGAATCTTCTCGAGTTTCAGATGTTTGGTTTTCAAGCCCCGTATTGTGCACTATGGTCATACTGTCATCGCCTCGATTAGCAATCCACAATTCATTGGTTCTACCCGGATGGAATTCCAAATCTCGCGGTTCTAACAGTCCATCACTGGCATCAACAATAACCACTTCATCAAAACCAATCCCAAATTGTGCCACTGGTTCGGATTCATCGGATGCTTGCACGTGTGAAACTAAGGAAAATAGTAGAATGCTTACCAGAAAAACGCTGGTTTGCTTGCCTGCCATAGCCATTGGAAATTCTTTGAGGTTTTGATACCTTGCTTACATTCATTCCCACTCTATGGTTCCGGGAGGTTTGTGTGTGATATCATATACCACCCGATTCACCGCACCTTTTACGGTATTTGTGATCCTTGTACTGATTTTTTGTAGGACTGCATGGGGTATTTCAGAATATCTCGCAGACATGCCATCCATAGACCTGACTGCACGAACTACTACTGTTTCGCCGTAAGCACGCACGTCACCGTGAACACCAACACTGCGAACTGGTAAGAGTGCTGCGAAGTATTGCCATGGCAATTCCATCAAACCTTCAGCAGCAGCTGCTTCGAGTTCTTCCTCGACAATTGCACATGACTCACGTACCACTGCCACGCGCTCAGGGGTTAGTTCGCCCAGTGTTCTCACCGCCAATCCGGGGCCTGGGAAAGGTTGGCGCTCTGCAACATTGATTTCTAAATGCCTGGCTAATTGGCGAACCTCGTCTTTGTACAATTCTCGCAATGGTTCAACCACTTCCAAGGTCATGTCTTCCGGCAACCCTCCAACATTATGATGGGATTTTATCGTGTCGCGAACACCGCCGCCTGATTCAATCCAGTCCGGAGCAATGGTTCCTTGAACAAGGTACTTAGCACCACATTTCTTTTGTTCATCTTCGAATATTCGGATAAATAGTTCACCGATTACTTTGCGCTTTTCCTCAGGCTCAGTGACGCCTTTTAGGGCCTCAAAGTAACGGTCTGCCGCCTTTACTGTGACCAAATTCTTGATGCCCTGCTCAGCGAGCAATGCTTCGATCTGTTCGGTCTCACCTTTCCGCATGAAGCCAGTGTCAACATAGACACAGTGTAGTAAATCTCCAACTGCTCTGTTCGCAATAACAGCGGCGACAGTAGAGTCAACACCACCAGAACAGGCTATTATCGCCACGTCATCGATTGTGTTTTGGAGTGAATCGATGGATTCCTGAACGAATTCATCGACATCAAACATCTCAAGCGCCCCCGTTAACCTCACGGTCTTGGGACTTGACTCTCTCAATTTGGTCTAATTTGTTCTGCTTTAGAGCCGCAGCATGCTTTTCGTTTTGTAGCGCAAGCATTTGCACTGCAAGATAGCCAGCATTGTCACCACGATCCACACCAACAGTAGCCGCTGGAACGCCGGGAGGCAACTGTACAATTGACAATAGAGAATCAAATGGAACTCTTCCGCCACAAGGGACACCAATGACTGGCTTAGTTGTAAGAGCTGCCACTGCACCGGGTAAAGCCGCAGCAAGGCCTGCCATAGCAATGAATACCTTACAGCCGTCTGCTTCTGCATCATGGATAATCTGCTCAACGAATTTTGGTGAGCGATGAGCACTTGCAACACGTAATTGATATGTTACATCGAATTGATTCAAAATCTTGGTGCACTTTTCGGCGACGGGCATATCTGAGGACGAACCTAGCAGTATTGTAACTTCCATGAGAGTCTGCCATAGCAGTCGGTTATTCAAGATGACTATTCCTCTTCGTTAACAAAAAGTGACAAATCAAGACCAAGACTACGATAATCAAAGCGTTCACCCATAGGAATACCGAAAATGTCGAGCCTGATTGCCAACCCTTGTTTGGTTCTTGTACCGTAAATGTGTGCGAAACTATCTTTGTCAAAGCGCTTCAATGCCATCGTATTTTGAGCAAAGCGACGACTCCGTACATCCCACCCAATCATAGAGTCTGTTGGTAATCTTGACTTGCTATCCCATGAGATTTGATAGATTAAGTTAGAATCTTTGAAAATAAAGTCCAACGAACGATAGATCATTGCAAAGGCCAAAAACGAGGAGATTATTCCAAGTTCAACATCGAAGTTGTTATTTGCCACCATCAGCCAAGAAAATAACGATAAACAACTGAAAAAGAAACCAAGTCCGACTCTCTGAGAATTAAATATTCCTTGCCGTGCACTGACTGCACCAATGCCACCTATAAGCATCAAAATAACTGAACCTGCGCCCAAGAAATTTATGAATTGCATTCCAGTTTCCGTACTGTAAACTATGACAGTTAAAACGAGAGGTAAAACTCCCCATGAAAGTGGTAACAACACTGAACCCGGGTTAGGCTTTAATTCGATTCTTTCCCAACCAAATTTTACCGGGCTCTTGTCACGCGCCCTAGTCATGTGCATCACTGCTCATCTTCAAACGGGTGCTTTAGACACAAATTTCTCGCCGCATAGACTTCATCTACCCTGCGCACGGGAGTTGTAACAGGTGCTTCATGCAAGGTTTCCGCATCAATCTGTAAAACTTTGACGAAATCCTTAGCAAATTGGTCAAGCGTATCACGGCTTTCTGTTTCTGTCGGCTCGAACATCATACATTCGGGCACAACGAGTGGGAAGTATACGGTTGGAGCCATGTATCCCATATCAAGCAAGCCTTTCGCCACATCCATTGCAGACACACCAACTGCTTCTTTAGCAGGCTGTAATGAAAGGGTAAATTCGTGTTTTGCAACCTCCGCTTCTGCACCATCAACAAACATGTGTGAGACGCCGGCAGCGGCTGCTTCACGATGTAATGCGTGTCTTAGGTAATTGGCGTTAAGCACAGCGTGTTCTGACATATCCTTCAGTCCGTAGCCATATCTTCGATAATATGCCCAGCATCTAATTACTGCACCTGCATTTCCGTGCCATTGTTGGACCTTGCCGATAGTATGTTTTGGCTCATACCAAGAGTACCACATGTCATCCACGGCAAATTGTTCTTCGCCGGATAAAATTGGTCGTTTCTTAACTATCGGACTGGGTAGGAATTCGGCCAGGTGAGACTTAACTCCGATTGGACCAGAACCCGGACCGCCGCCACCGTGCGGTTGACTGAAAGTCTTGTGTAGGTTAAAGTGGACTGCATCAAAGCCCATCAATCCCGGAGAAGTACGACCTAATATGGCATTGAAATTTGCGCCATCGTAATACATCTGACCACCTGCTGCATGAACGATTTCAGCAGCTTCTGGAACATCGGTTTCGAACAAACCCAATGTGTTTGGATTAGTAATCATCATCAGCGCTACTGTATCATCTACTACTGCTTTTAGAGCATCTAAATCAATTCGGCCGTTCTCTAAACTTGGAATTTCGACGATATCGTAACCCGCCATCGCTGCACTTGCAGGATTAGTGCCGTGTGCAGAATCTGGAACTATTACCTTGGTTCGTTGGGTCTCTCCTCTGTTGCGGAAATATTCTTGCACGCATCTTACTGCGGTAAATTCTCCTTGAGCACCAGCCACTGGTTGTAGAGTAACTGCGTCCATCCCCGAACAGATTGCTAACATGTGCTGCATTTCATGGAAAATAGAGAGCAAACCTTGCAAGTGGTGCTCTGGCTGGTGGGGGTGAATATCTGCAATACCAGGTAGTTGAGCAATAACTTCGTTGACTCTTGGGTTGTGTTTCATAGTACATGAACCGAGAGGATAGAAACCAGTGTCGATACCGAAGTTTCGACGTGAAAGCCATGTATAATGCCTAACCATTTCCGGTTCTGATAACCTCGGCCACCGTGGTAGTGACTTGCGTGCCAATGACGGCGGTAAAGCAATGTTGGTTTTGGCGAGTAATGGTCCGGGTTGTGAATAACCCATCCCAGCCCCGCCGGCAAAATCGAATAGTCTGCTCAAGCAACCACCTCCTTAATTGTGCTCCATACCGCTAAATGCGCTGCAAGTAGTTCAATTTCTTCTGCTTTGGTTTGATCGGTTACTGAAACTAGGAGCCAATTACCTTGCTCGGGGTACCATCGTGACAGATCAAAACCGCCGATTATGCCAACACTATCGAGATAGTTCAAGCAATTGGCGGCGCTCTTTGGCAACTCTACAACAAATTCGTTGAAATGTGAGCCCGCAAAGTGTGGCAAAGTAACGCCATCAATTTCAGATAGCTTTTGTTTGGCTAAGACACATGCCGCCATATTTCTGACCGCCAAGTGTTCTAATCCTTCTGGCCCGAGTAGTGACATATGCATTGCTCCCATCAGAGCGATGAGCGTTTCATTGGTACAGATGTTAGACGTCGCTCTGTGTCTCCTGATGTGTTGCTCGCGAGTGGAGAGCGTTAAACAGTAGGCTTCCTTGCCA
>DAHU01000076.1:897-7060 GCA_002495945.1 Euryarchaeota archaeon UBA13 | reverse complement strand
CGTTCACCATTTCATTTAGGATCTGCGAATTATATCGCAGCACACTGGATTCCCATTCGAGCCATCCCCGGACTTCGAGACCTTGCAACCTCTTCCGATTTCATCCTCATTCATGCACCCGATCTACCTCAATTACGACTTGAGAAACTGTGGACGAGTGAGGATCCTCCAACTCCAGAAATTCGTCGAATACTTGACACAATTGATGAAAAAAATGCCCTTTTGTCTATAGAATTTACCTACAACATGGATTTTGGCTCAAACACAATCGCTAGAGCGAATAACGTCATTCAACCTGCACTAAAGGGTATACCGAGTTTCATAACTATGCCATCATCGGCAGTTGCACTTCGAAACACAGGAAGGCTAGGTAATAGGAACCAAACCCAACAGGACTGGGAGGCAATATGTTTTGATGCATGCAGGCACTTGGTTTCAAGCAACACCCCAGTTGATTATGGAACTGTATCTGAGGTTATTGGACGAACAGACCTACCCATCGACTCAATAAATGAGGGATCATGGAAAATGGACCTCATGATGGCGGTCGTCGGGGACACTTGGAACATTGCCTCCTCAGTGATCAATCTCGATGAGTCCGTAGTATACTTCCCTGATAAGTGGAAGATGGCGGGCTGCCAGCTGATGGAAATATACAATCTCATCTCTACGACAATGGCGCTGTGGGAAAACGAAGGACGAAGAATTCAACCAACAGACGAAATTGTGCGGAAGTTGAGGAATAAATCTGAAAAAAAGATAGCAAGATTAGGACCTCCACTCAGAGGAGGGCGCAGAAGTCGAAACCCAGATTGGGACAAAATTTGTCAAGAACTGGGCTATCCTGAACAATCTAGATGCGACTTTAGATACAAAACGGTATCAGGATTGGACAATAAAGTGCGGGAAAATCATCATACACTTTTGAGCCCTGAGTTGACAATTATCAATCGATTTGACATGAATGAGCAATATGCTTGGCAGAATTGGGCCCAGAAACAGGCAAAAGAACGCACAGGGATGGGTGAAGTACTGCATAACCGAAACAGGAACAATAGACTGGCTTTTTTCAGACCAAGGGAAATTTCCAACATTAACATTGAGGATATACCACAGGAACTTAGGAAGAGAGAAGTCATAGCGACACTCAACATCTCCGATCACACTGCTCGGGGTAATGCACCTTTACACCAAAACCTCATAGAGAGAACATATCTTGGACGCACCGAAATGATGGATTTAGTTAACTTCAGAGAGTATGTTGGAAGTGAGCATCGAATTCGGGCGGTAGCAAATACACGGCGCAAACGCTGGGTTGTTTTCGCACTCGACCTCCCAATCAAATCAAGCGATTTTACAGAACTTTCACAAACAAACTCCAACATCAGCTTATGGTACAAAATTGCGGACCTTTACATGCTTGAAGACGGTTTGTTCTTGGGAAGGGAATGGACCGGTGATGTCTTGCTTAAACTTGCTTAAGGTTTCCATCCCCAATGTGTTTTACCCAAGTAAAACGCTCCTTGATATCCGAAACAAAGGTTTCAGATAACTCGAATCCAACGGCATTCACGCCCATCTCAAGACATGCTGAAAGCGTCGTCCCCGAACCAAGGAACGGGTCAACAACCATGCTGGCATTACGGGCCGATTCCGTCAAACATCGGTTGACCAGCTCCCTTGGAAACATAGCGGGATGCTTCAAATTCTTTCTTTCATCCGAGTTCCCTTTCAGGATGGGGATGTACCAGTCCAACATGCCCATTGCAGGTAGTTTAACGTCTCCAAATCCAACACGGATGACCCATTCGTACAACGGTTTGTACTTCCCTCTTCCTGGGTCGAATGAAATGTCGTATCTCCAAATGAGCACATCGAGCAGTTTCCATCGCTCCGGCATCAATCTCAACATGTAGAATGGTAGGTCACATGAAGCATCCGCATAATTGCTCTTGATATTCAAGAACAACTCAAACCCGGTTTCATCCGCTTTCTCATCCATTCCGTCAAACGTGGATTTCAGAAGGGAAGCATACTGGCCGGGAGATAACGAATCTTCATAACCTTCTCTAACCGGAACGACTAGTGCACCTGTGGCGTCCGGTTTGGGTTCATTGAAAGGGTCATAGCCGATGTTGTAGGGTGGACTCGTGACCCCATGGCTAAGGACGCCTTCAGGTAGTGAGGCGAGACCATCTCTGCAATCCTGAATATATGCCATAATAGAAACGATGTTGCCTTCGTTTGCTCCTTGAGGCTTGCTTCCATCAATCACGATAGGGTCCGCCGTCACAGACACCGGAAGATCGTCAATCGGGACTGGGATGGGCACCAACTCGTCAGGCGTTCCAGACGGAACCGCATTGAAATCGCGACCCATGGAAGCACATATTTCCTTCATGTCTTTGAGGTCACCATCGCCTCCCCAAACATAGATGCAATCGTTTGCGGAAGAGTGGGCATTCAAAATCCGTTCAATCAACTCTTTCTCCAAGCCCGATGAAATGGTAATTGGCAGAACTTCTGAAGGTCCGAAGAGTGTAGGAACTGGTTTTTGTCTTGCAGGAAGCGTAGAAAAATGCCAGAAGTTGGTTGGATTCTTCCCTGCTGGATTGTTTCTTGGATCAGGCTTCCACCCTTTCGCCTTTTCAGGCTCAGTCCTCTTCAGGTGTTCTTTGACTTCTTCCCAAGGTATCCGAACTGAGTCAATATCGTAAACCGAAGAAGGTGAATTCCAGACTTGAAGCATACCGAGGTATGTTTGCGTTGGATTCGGAATCGTGAACAAGACAACATCCCGGAGCTTGAGTTCGGATTCTACCCGTGCAAGGTCCAACCCGTGCTGATGGTGAGCATTTGCCCATTCGTCACGGTCCATTCCTACTGAAGGTGAGTATGATGGAAGATGAACTGATATCACTGTAGTAGAATCGTTGAACTTTGATTTAACAAAATTAGCGTCGATGTCCACTCCATCACGACCAATCAGAAAGAAAAGGTCCGCCATAATCAGGACAAGCGTCTACCACCTATGAAGACTCCGTGATTGAAACTATTGATTGCAAATAGCGGATACTTTGGGTTGCGATTGCCGAGTTCAAATTTCGGCACATCCACCATTCTATAGATTGTTCACTGCGAGAAATAATCACATTAAGATAACTTACAACAGTTATCTCCGATTTTTCATGACAATTCCATCAATGGTGTCTTAGTTGCGGTTTGGACACTACCATTGTACCGATAGATGATTTCGGCAATAACGGCAAAAAGCACCTGAAACAAAGCAAATACGAGGTTCCAGGTTACAGAAAATAAGAGTCTAGGTGAATCGGTACTGAATGCTAAAATATTCAATGAACCAATTACCAGTAATAGCTGCGAAATCATGTATGGTTTGAGACTCATGCCGGAACTACGGACCACATACATCAACCAAGATGATACAATGACTATAGGAGCTGAAATCATTAGAATCATCCAGTTTAGGTTAGGGTTAACTCTGTCTCCAAAGTAACCACCTCTTACCTGTACACGGCCTAAATCGAGTTCTCTTGGATGAGGACAGATCCCCTCAGCACATGTTTGAATGCCGTTTACCTGTCCAAGCAAAGTCCACCATAGTATCCAAATCATCCACGGGGTTAAAGCAAGGGCAACGAAGAACTTTGGATTACTAACATTAATGTTTGACCAATTGATTTTTTTGCCGAATTTCTCTAACAGGATATTTGCACATGGCAATAATAACAGAACCACAACAGCAGACCAAGCGCCCCAGATTACCATTACGTGCGAAGCAATTACAATCCTAAGGAGTTCTTTTCCATTAGATTTTGTTGCCTTGTCGAAGTATAATTTGAGACCAATCGTATAACCAATTAGCAGCAAGAGAATTATCATTCTGTCGAAATTAGTCGATTCTAAGACTAAGGAAAAGAAGCACAATGTACAGTATCCAACATGCTTTGCCGTAGTTATCAAATCAAATTCAGCACTGGACAGTTTGTCACTCAATCCGATGACAATTGCAATAACAATCGCTAGTATGACAACATCGACTGAATCTACCGGCCAACCCATTCTTAACATTCGATTCATTACGTGATAACCAGTAATCCGATTATTGACAAAAATCAGTGAAATAAACAACAATAATGACAAGACAATCGTTTGAATATTGTCGGTTAGTGTACTGCTGGTACGCCAGTAATCTTTAGCGGATTTTATTGCGAAAAAGAACATTGGAATTAACATAAACCATAGCCGCATTCCTGAAAAAGACAAACAAGCAATAGCCATTACCCAATAAAATCCGTTGGAAAATTTAAACTTCGGATTGAGATTTTCTCTAAATTGGAATTTGTAAAGTGGATAAATGACTGCCCAAGCCATGGTGCCGATTAAGATAGATTTACTGATATCGCCACTAAACAGAAATAATCCTACTACTAAGTAGGGTATAATCATTGGACTAAGCAGAACAGGCAGCAACTGATTTGGTTGTGAGGATTTACTTTTTCTATCTATGAATTGAGAAAGAGCAACTGATGACAAGTAAACTGCACAAGCCGCACCTAATCCACGAGGAATCATCGCAGAAAAATCTAGTCGATCTTGACTGTAAACCAAAATCCCAACAAAACTGGCAAATGTGACTGATTCCAGAACAAACATATTGCCATCAGACATAATAGGCTTGAAGAGATACAAGCAATAGATTATCGCAATTATCCAAATAGCAAATGTGAAACTTGTATCGGAATTGTCGTCGAACTTAGTCTCGTCACTGATGCTCTCCCAGTCAATATTAGCGACATCTAAATCAGTATTTCCGTCATTAAAATAAGCATATCTTTGGGTTGCTGCTTCCCAGTTCCACTGCTCAATAGCAGTTTTTTCTGCTTCATTAAAATCTAAGATTTCTATTGGAATTCTTCCATTTAATTGGACTGGTAAGGGTTGATTCAACAATACGGCAGTCAATGCTGAGATATCTCTTTGTTTTCCAACTTGATAAGTCCCTGGCACTATGTCTGGACCTTTTACGAAAGCCGTAACATCTCTAGTCACTAATTCTGCTGAACCGTGGGTTCCCGAATCTGTCATTCCATGGTCTGCGGTGATAATTATGTTCCAATCGTTTCCAAGACGCTCAATCATATCATCAACTTGCTTGTCGATGTGAAGCATCTTCTCTGCGTATTCAACCGAATCTATTCCCCAAGTATGACCGACTTTATCTGGACCTGAGAAGTGAGCAGAAATGGTATCATGGCTATTATTTTCGTTGATTGACAAAACCAAATCATATGTTTCAGCATCGCCTTCATAATAATCCGAATGTCCCTTAAATGTGTAAATAAAATCGATTTCGTCCATTGAGTCATACATGTTACCCATCACATAACTCCCTATCATAACCACATCATTATCAGGGTCATTTGCAGCAAGAATCCACGGATCTAAGCCTCCCGGGTGCTTCAAATCAAAATTATTCAATCCATCAACTGGGTCATTTGGCACACCTGTCATCATTTCTTTGACACAAGTTGCAGATAATGTAAGTGGACCTGTTGTAATACTTAGTTTTGCATAGTCATCTTGTTTAGAATTCAGTAACGGCATCATATCCTTATCAAGCATCACATCCGTACCCACACCATCCAAGATAACAAGGATGAATTTGTTAGAATCTTGCTGAAGGAACTCGGGTTGAGTAACCACTCCCTCAGGATGTTCAGTTGCGGAATAAACCTCAGGTACGACAAAAAATATCGGGATTAATATCAGACATATTATTACGAAATAAATAGAAAATCTCCTATTACTCCCAAACTCCATGTAAAATCCAATCCTGAACAATTAATGTTACAACACTAAGTGTGTCGAATATCAAGCAGTGATACATTATTATTTGCGTATATATTGATTTCATTATACCGGAAAAGACCATCAACATCTTATGTTGAATATCTTGTATCTACACGACGAAATTTTTCCATCGCTTCATGTATTCAATGAAAATAGGGCTTAGACCCGCAGCGGCTAAGTGTTGTTCAGTAAACGGTGGTCGCTGTGGTTGATAATTTTCATCGCCCAAGTGTTGCGGCCAGTCTGGATGTCCAATGCCGACCCTACCAACACCAACAATGTCTGCTCC
>DAHU01000076.1:0-521 GCA_002495945.1 Euryarchaeota archaeon UBA13 | reverse complement strand
GGAAAACCTACTGGAATCACATTCCTAAATCGTTTTGTTAGGCTTTCTTCATTACCATCTCCAACTTGTTCGAAAACATCCCAACATGAGATATGTAGCATATCAATCTCCATCTGGCACAAAGAGCGGGCAAGTTCAAGACTGTCCTCTAAGTAAATCCCTGCCTTCTCAATAATAGGAGATATACGTACAGCAATTAGAAAATTTTCACTTGTTGCTGCCCTAATAGATTTGATGATTTCTTCCAAAAATTTACTTCTCCCATGAATATCACCTCCCCAATCGTCATTTCTACGATTGGTTTTTGCGCCCAAAAACTGGCATATTAGGTAGGAATGAGCACCGTGAAGTTCAACTCCATTAAAGCCAGCTTTTTCACACCGCAGTGCAGCATCAGTAAATGATTGAATCATTTCTTTTACCTCGGTTGAGGTCATTTCCCTAGTGTATTCTCCATTCATATTTGGTTCAGTATTTTCACTTGCAGAAATAGGCTGAACACCGTTGATTTCTCTTGGAGC
>DAHU01000105.1 GCA_002495945.1 Euryarchaeota archaeon UBA13 | reverse complement strand
AGGGAATCCAATGCATTCTGTAATTTTGCATTTGCCGCCATTTCACCACTTTCTATTGCCGCGATTTGTTTTTTCAATCGTTCAACATGCTGTTTTGCCCGACTATCCGAATATAATGTTGGCCTCTCTAATGCTTGTAGTACAGCATCAACCTCTACGGCAGGCAAATTTTCTGGCTGAATAATGAACGATTGACCTGAGCGTATTACTGGACCAGATTGATCGAGAGAGCGTAGAAAAAGTTCGTTCATCTTGTTATCATTACCAACGACTGTCACCCCATCTAAGGTTGCTGCAACACACCCTCCAGACTGCTTGAATGCCTTGATGAAGAAGGATTTTCCTTTACGTTTCTTGCCTGCCAGAGCAAATGCTTTTCCACATCTTTGCAAATCCTGATAGTAGTTTCCAATGGTATTATCGGGTTCGGTAATTTTCTTACGTTCTCGTAATAGGGTCTTTGCTGAAGCCATCGATAGCGCAAATTTGTTGCGCGTAATCAACACATCACACAGTATTTGTAATCCGCGAACTAACATATTTTGTTGATACTGGTTACGCTTCTTATTGTGCAAGAACATATCTGTAAATTGGGTAGCCATAACCTCTGCCATCTCCAATCTTCCATCTTTGATGTAACTTTCAAGTTGCATCAAGGTTTGTGCAGGGTCATTCATTCCAAACATGCTTACGCCATACCGACAGCACACTATGATTTGATGGCTTTGTCGATATGACTTGATTTGGCCAAAGTTGTTGTAGGCAAAGCACTTGGCTAGTCACGGACAATATGGTGGCAATTGCAATAACTGGCAGCCCAGCCGTGGGCAAATCCACAGTGTCACAAGTGCTAAAGGGCCAGGGATGGGATGTGCTGTCCGTTAGAGAATTAGCGAAACAATATGATTGTGAAGGTGATTTTGATGAAACCATGGATAGCCTCGAAATAGATGTTCACAAATTATCCGAGTGCTACCAACCAGTGGATGATGAGGATGTTATCATCGATGGTCATTTGTCACATTTCCTTGATGTTGATGCAATAATTATCCTACGATGCGACCCAGAACAACTCCGTTCAAGACTCGAAATGCGAGATTATGATGAACGTAAAATCAATGCTAATGTTGAATGGGAACTCTTGTCCGGTACCTGGTCAGAATTAATGGAATTTGACATTGATGTCCCAATTTTAGAACTCGATTGTACCGATATGCCACCAGCAAAAGCAGCAGAAGAGATAGTGGCTTGGAAAAATAGCGGTTTTGCGATGAAAAATGTTGAGAAAATAGCCGCTATCGACTGGTTATCTAAGTAGCGAATTGGCTTTATTGCAAAATAATGCAGCCGCAACAATCAACCTCTTAGTCGAACTGCCGATACCTGGTAAGAGGTATGGCGCTGGAAAAGTTGAGGAATATTTGGGAGCGAACATTAACTCCAATTGTTCAATCATTATCTTGGATGAGTCCAGCAACAATAACTTGGTTAGCATTACCTATTGGCATTTTAGGTGGACTTTCGGTATACTTAGCACCGAAGGATGATTTTGGTGCATCTATGCTGCTTGGTGGCGGTTTACTAATTACTCTTGCAATGGCACTCGATGGTCTTGATGGCCCAGTTGCCAGGGCAACAGGTAAGGTCACTAGATGGGGCGACTACTTAGACCATACATTTGACCGATTGTTAGATGCTGTTTGGATAGTATGTATTTCTGCATCCGTATTTGTCAATGACATCGTTTTAGGCCTTGCAGCAGCCTGGTTCACCTTATTAGGCTCATACATGGGCACGCAAGCACAGGCAGTTGCAGGAACGAGAAACTATCGTGGTTTTTCACGTGCAGACAGAACTATACTGAGTATTGTTGCAATATTTCTGACCGGCATTCTCGTCTATTTTGATGAGTATTCTTGGGGTAGTTTCCCCGGTATTTTCGACCACATTGAAATCAACCCTCTAAGCATAGTTGTTTTTATTTCTGCTCTTGGCGGGATTTGGACATTTTTGGTTAGATTTGCGCAAGCAAGTAAGCAGATTAAACAAATTGACCAAGATGACCCTCTCCCACAGCCGAATTCGGCCGATGAGGAATGATTTTGAAGAAGCGAGATTTAATACAAAATTAGGTCAATTTAACGGCGAAATAGCGGTACACTCATAACGGTTGCATGCGAGAAAAGACCGATGACGGGCAGTTCCAAGGCTTATGATGGGAGAGCCATTGCTACGCTGTTGATTTTATTGATGACATTTTCGATGATTCCAATCAGTAACGCAAGTGCAGAAGATACTGGTAATTTATTCCACTTACAGGCTCAAGATATTCAGGCATCTTTTGACAGCAGCACCGAATTAACTACCATCACCTGGCGCAATATCGACAGCTTAGAACAGCCTAGTGCGTTGGACGATTTCTACAATGCCGTATACAAAGTATATCGACATACAGAGGTAATCAATCAAACCAATATTGCCAACGCGACATTAATCCACGAGGTTGATGCTTGCGACAGTGAGGCTTACGCCGTGAAATATCTTTGTCTTGGTGGAACTAATGGTTCACACCCCGGACACAGTTATTCCTACCTTGTAGATCCAGGAACCAATGACTCGTTTTACTATGGTATTACCACGACAATAACCGATCAAGCAAATATTGAAACCACCTATGATTCGTTGATTTTGAACGAATCGGCAACATATGATGAAATAATCGAAATCACAACTCCAGTACGAACACCATACAATCTTATGGCAACATTTGACCCGACATCTAGCGTAACATCGCTATCTTGGATTAATTATAACGACATATTTTACGTTCTACCAGACAACGGCCCAGACGCATACCAAACAAGGATTTGGATGACCACTCAGCCTATCACAAGAAACTCCGCAGTATCACTATTTGCCTCGATGTCGCCGGCAGTACAGCTAGCGCCGGGGGTGTCAAGTTATGATATTCAAATTCCAGAAGATACCGATCGGCAAGTCTACTATGCAGTCACCTACCTGTTGCCGAACTATTTTGGTTCAGGACAAGATTATGAAGATATTAGGTTCTTATCAAACAATGCTCTAACCTCTCCATTATCAGAAGATAATATGCCAGCAAACCCGGTAACTTCTAGCAATTCGTTCTTTGCTGCGAACTCTCAAACAGGCAGCGGTACAACAACCATAACTTGGTCCGATGTTTCAGGGGAAGATGGCGAAACATATGCGGTATACACTTCTGGTGAGGCATTTAATTCAACAAACCAATTTGGCGCAACTCAAATTGCATTGGTTAATGAAGGAATTTCTGAATACCAATACCAAGTACCGGTTGGAAGATTGGGGACTTCGCATTATTGCGTGGTAGTAATCGATTCTAACGGGATATTCGATGAAGATATAGAGCCCTATTCCTGTAGTTCGGTTTACGAAGATGCTTTCTTTAATTGGACAGCAGAACCAACTAACGTAATTGCAACCTTTGTTGGCGATTCTGAGACGCTAATTACATGGAATGACCAACTTGGTGCCGAAGGAGAAATATATCACATCTGGCGTTCTAACTACCTAGTTTCCGGTAGCCAATTCGTTGAAAATGTAACAATGGAATATCAAGGATCAGTAACAGATGGCATTCAACAATTTACGGTCCAAGTTCCGCCTGAGGTCGACCGAACGTCGTTTTATTTCGTAACCAGCGAAGCACTGTACCAACACTATGCTGGCCCTTACCACTACACCCAACTCCAGCAAAATTGGTTTGGTCCAGTTTATGAGGAAACGGTTACTCCAGCAGCACCGCGAATTAACTCAATCGATGTTGAAGGTGAGATTTCCATCGTTGATATTGAGTGGCTTAACGACCAACAATTAGACGGTGAGAAGTACTCAATTTGGCAACACGTTGGTGCACCGTTTGGTGAAGATGAAGATGAGGTCTCAATCGTCAGCGAAGAAAACGGTTGGACTCTATTCGATGGCAACATACTAGATACTGGCTCTCCGCTAACAGAATTTACCTTCTCTAAAACTTACCAAATACCCGATGAAGTGGAAAGAAACATTTGGTATGCAATAACTGTTGAGGATGTATATGGTAATACAAATCTCGAAGCATTCCCTGGCTCTGGAGGAAATTCTCTCAAGGTTAAGGAAGATACAATGCCACCAACAGCTACCTACCAGATATTCGATGAAGATGACAACCTATACCTCAGCCCGTCTTTGGTATCTGGCAGTTATACTATCCGGCTATCAATCAATGAATACCTATACAGCAATCCAACTATTGACCTAACCACATCAAGCGGTGGTCAGATAACCAACGGTCCTCGTCAAATGCTAATGTATGCGGATAATCTTTTGAATCCAGATGTTGGTCCAGAATATTACCAT
>DAHU01000065.1:947-3373 GCA_002495945.1 Euryarchaeota archaeon UBA13 | reverse complement strand
TGATACCGCCGGCTCTAACGATGAGAAGGAGCTTACGGCTCACATTCTACTCGCATGCTACAATTCCGGATTCGAAGATGACATGGGACTTAGAATAAACACTCGTGGAGAAACCTCGGAACGAAAAACCCCCTCACTAGAAATTATCGAAGGAGCAAGTTGCGGTGACGTATTGGGCGTCTTATGGGAGGACTTCGGTCTAGAAGCATTAGAAAAAATCGGCATTTACGGCGACGAAGCTGAAGAGATATGGTCCAAGCAGAATACGAAACCAAAGCCCTTTGGAAAATTCCTAAAAAGCCTTGATTCTGCTCGAGAAAAAGCCAAATTATCTTCGCTAATACCCACCAAACAGGGTGAGTTATCGGGCGCGTGTGGGCACATTACTGATCTAATTCGGGTTGGTTTACTAGAGGGTCTAGGCAAGGCTGAGCGCTTAGCGACCTCAAGACATTCTACAATTTCAGAAGCCGCGGCCGCATGGGCGTGGTTGCTAGCAGCTGACCGTTCATCTGGGCAAGAATGGCACTTCGATAGTGATGCAAGAAACAAGGCCAGCGCATGGATGACTACCACGAAATATCTACTTGAGACTGGTAAAGCCTTACTCAGTGCCGATGATAATGAAGTGGAAAAATTGCAAAATCAATGGTTTGAACAATTAACTCAGTTGAAACAAGATACTGGAGAATCTTGATTTAGATATTGGCAAAACCTCTCTCAATATCTGCCCAAAGATCCTCAATATCCTCGATTCCAATACTCATACGAACATAGCCGGGAACTAAACCTGCAGCATGTCTAACATCCTCAGGAATCATCATGTGACTAGAGTTGAATGGGCATTCGACTAAAGATTCAACTCCCCCGAGACTCGTTGCTTCGTAAATCATCTCAAGACCTCGCATGAACGAAAGAGCTGCATCGTCCCCACCTTTGACCACAAATCCAATCATACCAGTTCCTCTTGGAATAATTCGCTGAGCCACTTCAAATTGTGGATGAGAAGGTAAAGTTGGATGGTTGACTCGCTCAATCAACGGGTGAGCATCAAGACGTTTGGCTAATTCAGCCGCGTTATCGCAAATCTGCGGCATCCTGACATGTAGTGTTCGCATTCCGCGCTCAAGAAGGAAACATGAATTAGGATCCGCATTACCTCCAAAGTGTACCTTTCGGTGGAATATGTTCTCAATGTGCTCCCTTGAGCCGACTACAGCTCCTCCAATTATATCTGAATGGCCACCAAGATACTTTGTCGTCGAGTGAATAACGAGGTCCGCACCGAGTGTGAGTGGATTGCACGCCCACGGTGATGCAAATGTATTGTCGATTATGCACAGAAGATTGTGTTCCTTAGCTAAGGATGCCATCGCTTCAATGTCGCAAACCTTCAACACAGGGTTAGTAAGTGTTTCAATGTACAGAATTTTGGTATTCGGTTGTATAGCTGCTGCATAGGATGAAACGTCTGTCATATCTGCCATTGTCACCTCAATACCGAATCGTGGGAATTCCTCAGTCATAAGGCCGTAAGTTCCGCCATAAACATCGGCCGAAGCCACTACGTGGTCGCCCGTTGAAAGAAATGCCATCAAAGTTGAAGATATTGCCGCCATGCCTGAGGAAAATACCTCTCCGTCTTCAGCACCCTCCAAGGCACAAATCTTGTCGATTACCGCTTCGGCATTGACTGAAGTTATTCGAGTGTAAAGCAATGCGTGGTGCGCCCCTGCAGCCCACCCAGCGTATCGCTCATCAGTTAATTTATACGTAGATGATTGAAAAATCGGGGTATTTACTGCATCCCCGACATGATTGGTTCCAGAGTGTACTGCTTTGCTTGCGAAACGAGTAAATTTAGGTGATTTTTCTCCTGTCAAATCTTCCCCTCATTCTTCCGAGTACGAGGAGGACTTTGAACGATGCGTTTTGGAATTTTTACTGGGTTCCATGGTTTTTTGACTTGATAGTAACTCTACTATTACATTCCCAATGAAGAGAGAGCCGCCACCAACCAAAATCCAAATGCTCCAATCAACCATCCCTAATTGTAACCCATATATTGTCGCCCATACCGGTTCCAATGCATAGATTATTGCTGCTTGGATTGGGTGTAAGTACCTTTGATACAAATTCAAAAATAGCAAGCAAAAGAATGAACCTCCAATACCAAGCAATAGAACTGGAATTAAAACTCCATCAGAAAAGACAAGTCCCCATTGTTCGGGATTTAAACCGTCACCAACAAATAATACCGTTATTGCTGAGCAAATAGCAACGACAATGAATGAAGTTGTGGAAACCGCAACGGGATCTCTTCGGGTTGTAATATGTTGTGTGAACAAAATATGAAGCGCGAACAACAGTGCACAAAACACCGTTATGAACTCAGCAACACCCCAAGTTAAGTGAGGAGGGCCTTG
>DAHU01000065.1:0-567 GCA_002495945.1 Euryarchaeota archaeon UBA13 | reverse complement strand
CGAAGGTTGTAAATCGATGAAATAATTGCGGTAAATACGACATAAAGCGATGTCAAAAAGGCTGAAACTGAAGGATCTATATCATCAAGACCAATCATCTGCGATAAGTAAGCAATGTACATCAACACCCCTAATACTATGCCGTCTTGCCAGATTTGACGATCAATAAGGGATGTACGTGCTTTATTGAAGAAGGCGAGCATCATGAGTGCTGCTATTGCAAAACGAGCGAAAACAAGGGTTGCAACTACGCCATTTGTCCCAAATGCTGCCTTTTGCTCATCCAGTGAATCTAAAGCCTGTTTCATCCAAATGAATGTAGCACCCCAGACTAAGGTCACAGCAAGTAAGGCCAAAATCGCTATTTTTCTTTGTTTATCTGTACTCTCGAGTATATCCGATGACTGAACAAACTGGCCATCGGACATGATATTGCCAATAATTTCGAGTGCATTATGATGGTGGTCAAACTAGATGGAACCGACCATTTGAAAGATAAGCCTCAAAGAGTGCTTTCAACTCGTTAACCCATGGCTCAATCAGCAAATTCGTGGGAGTTGCCAATAG
>DAHU01000118.1:3565-3813 GCA_002495945.1 Euryarchaeota archaeon UBA13 | reverse complement strand
TCGCCAAACCAGTGCAGCGTTTTGATGCCTTTGCCCTTACTTGATTCAGCCATTTCAGTACCGGCCATTTTTGACCAGCCAATGGCTAGTGGTTTCTTGTGAGTCATATCTCTAATCCAGACTAATTCACCATCGACAATTGTCTCATCTGCTGCCTGAACTCCAGCGACCATACAGTCAGCTCCGTTCATCAAAAAGGGAATTGCTCCATGGTCAACTTCGACCCACTTTGCCGCATCAGTATGTTC
>DAHU01000118.1:2842-3230 GCA_002495945.1 Euryarchaeota archaeon UBA13 | reverse complement strand
AGAGTCAAGAAAGCAAACCGTTCATTGTCCGAATTTTTCACTTCGATGGCTTTCGGAACTTTATCGACAAAAACCATCTGCCAAGGCCCATATTCAGCCATTTCAAGGAATGCGCCATCAACTGACAAATCAATTCCTAACGATTCTTCAAGCGCCTTGAGTAGCGGTGCAATTTGTTTTCTACGCACCGGTCGTCGCTTACGGATACTCCAGTCCTTGCTCATTGTCGAGGCCTTGAGGTGCAGGTCTTTGACAGTTATCGCTTGCGAGTGATTGATGAGCCGATTCTAACTGGAGTACTCATGGCTCTATGGTGCTCAATCCGCACGTTTGCTAAACACGCTCAAGAACTAGGTAACGAACAACCACCAGAACCAGTATTTTTCGT
>DAHU01000118.1:0-2473 GCA_002495945.1 Euryarchaeota archaeon UBA13 | reverse complement strand
TGGTAGCGTTCATCATGAAATAGAGTGCGTGATTAGACTAGGCAATGATCTCACTCCCGAGGCCATTGCGGTTGGTCTTGACTTAACCGACCGGGTAACACAATCCGAACTACGAGCCGAACAACTGCCATGGTCGAAAGGCAAATGTTTCCGCGGCAGCGGCATAATCGGTGGATTTTATCCATTCACTGGCCAATTTGATGATCTGTGCAACGGCGATTATTTGCTCGAATTAACCGTTAATGGTGATTCACGTCAAGTTGCGAATCTCTCCACCATGAGTATCACTCCACAACAGCAAATTGACAGTTTATTGACATGGGCTCCAGTGGTGGCAGGTGATTACCTGTTTACTGGTACTCCGGCGGGGGTTGCTGAATTACAGGTTGGTGACGAGGTTAATGCAGTTCTCATGGACAAAGACGGTTCTATAATTTCCCAAATTTCCACTGTCTGTGTATGAGGGTTGATTTCATATATCCCTCGCCAGTCGGTGTGACCTGCAAGGAGGCAACACTATGGCTCAATGGCACGGAATTTCACGCAGAAAACCAAGTGGTGGACGAAAGGTACAGGCTCGCGGTAAGCGCTCTACTGAAATCTCTACCGAGAAGCAAATCGCTCAAATTGGTGAGCCAAAGAGAAAGATTTACCGCAGAACTGGCGGTAACACACTAGTCCGTGTTCTATCCGAAAACAGAGTTTCAATCAATGACCCAAAGACTGGTAAGACCACAATGGGCACCATTGAAAATGTTGTTGAAAACGAATCAGACCCTAACTATGTCCGTCGAAACGTATTGGTTAAGGGTGCAATCATCGAAACCGACAAGGGTCGTGTTCGAGTAACTTCTCGTCCAGGTAAGGACGGTGTCATCAACGGCGTGCTAATCGAGTGAATGCAAGTAGCGTTCTTTGCGCCAAGGTGAGATAATGGACCACAACCCAGACCGAATCTGTGTTTGGCCCGGCTATTTTGATGCCAAAACTTCACGCCGTAGTGGTCGTCGTGTACCAAGAGATTCATCGGTTTTGAAACCTGATTTAGAAGGCCTATTCTACGCCGCAAGGAAAGTAGGACTTAAGAAAATTAAGCGAGAAGAAAGCGTATCGCACCCCAATCGCCCTTATGGTAGAGAGGGCAGGTTGTGGGTTTCTCGATCTGGCGCTAAACAATCAATCGGTGCAAGCAACAAGGAAGAACTCCTCCAAATGATAGGCGGACAGTGGCGTCAAATGCAAAAAGACGCTAAGGATAACGAAGCACAAAGAGTTGCTGAGGGTCCAAAGGCCGGAGATAAACGAGGTCGCTCCCAACGTAAATCACGAGGCCAACAAGGTGGGCAACAGAAATCACGTTCAAGTTTCAAGAAGCGTTCGAGTTTCAAGAAGCGCTAATTACAGCGGAACTTCGTGTAACCAACCGAAGATATCCTCTTCAGTTTCATTTTGAATTCCGACAAGATGATTGTACAATTTTTCAGTCATCGGACCGGGTTTGCCGTTGCCGTAAGTTGCCTTGACATCACCTTGAGTAATCGAGCCAATAGGAGAGATTACCGCCGCAGTACCACAGCAAAATGCTTCATCTGCACTCATGGCAAATTCTGCGGTAACCTTGGTTTCATGGACTTCAATTCCAGCATGTCGAGCCAGTTGGATTATGCTGTCACGGGTAATCCCCGGTAGAATTGTTCCAGTTAACTCAGGTGTATACAATACTCCATCTTTAACGCAGAAGAAATTAGCTGCTCCTACTTCTTCAATACAAGTGTGTGTCTGCGCATCTAGGTAAATTATTTCAGCATAGCCTTTGGCTTTTGCATCCTTGCTGGGCATCATTCCCGGTGCATAGTTGCCAATCGCCTTGACGCCACCTGAACCTCCTGGAGCAGCACGATGATGGACGTCAGAAATCAGTAAATCAATCGCTTTAACACCGCCCTTAAAGTATGGTCCAACCGGAGTTACATACACCAAGAAGCGGTAAGATGGTGCTGGTGCAACACCCAAAATAGGCCCTGAACCCATCAGTAATGGACGTACATACATTGCCCCTCGGCCCATTGGAGGTAACCATCGCAGATTTGCTTGAACACATTGTTCAACAGCATCGACGAATATTGATTCAGGAACGGGGGGCATCTTGAGTCTGTCAGCACCTCTTTGCATTCGACGTGCATTCTCTTCAGGCCGGAAGAAAACCACACGATCTTTTGAGGTTCGATATGCCTTCATACCCTCGAACAGGCCTTGACCGTAGTTGAGTACACCGGCCGCTGGTGAGATTTTCATATCACCATAAGGAATCAATTCCCCAGGCATCCAAGCTTCCCCCATTTCTGCATTGGTAATGTACATGGTATCAGTTGGCGTCAAAGAAAAGGTCAAACTATCCCAGTCAATTTCCTCAGTCATGTAACACCCTCGGCAAATTGAGCCATAGAAATTCGGCTTTCAATCATTACTGTCA
>DAHU01000124.1:3773-4113 GCA_002495945.1 Euryarchaeota archaeon UBA13 | reverse complement strand
ACCGAATAATTTCTCGACTGACTTATTCAGAAATATTTCTGATTGGGCTGAACCCGAAGCCAACTTTGGTGATGGGATTGCAACAGGAGATCCAACAGATTCAGATTCTGATTCCGATGGTATGCCTGATGGATGGGAAATTTGGTATGCTAGATGGCATCTACTTGACGCAAGGTGGTCCCTAGATCCACTAGACTCAAACGACAGGTGGGAAGATCCCGATGAAGACGGTATGAGTAATTGGGAAGAATACAATAGCATAGCACCCGAATTCTCGGAGACCAATAGTAATCGATCAAGTCCACAATGGTATGTAACAACTGTAGGAAGTGGCTTCACA
>DAHU01000124.1:0-3445 GCA_002495945.1 Euryarchaeota archaeon UBA13 | reverse complement strand
TGCAACAATGGTCGGGTATAACAAATACTGAATCATTTGGTTCCTTTATCAGTTCAGATTTAGTAAACGTGTCTGGGTTGACAACCGATCCAACAAACCCTGACACAGATAACGATGGTTTCCTAGATGGGCTAGAGTTAATGTTCACTGCGTGGAATGATACAGCCCAAACATGGACTCTCAACCCACTTGTTCCTGGAGATGGAACATTCGATGCTGATAACGATGCATTAACCGATGCACAAGAATTCTCTCTTGTTACAACTAATCCAGAAAACGGTGAACAGCACCCACCAGATGCTCCATTGATGTACGTCGATGGTGATCTTAATGACCCAACACAAAAGGCCCAGAGGGTGTACTCTATAATTCTAGAAAAGGGGCAAAGAGGCAAACGCCACTTAGAAGAATTCCAAATATGGCAATCATCTGGCGTTGCTAACACATTTATTTCAACACTTATGGGAATAACAGACCCTACAATCTCCGATACTGATGATGATGGTATGATAGACGGGTTTGAGTATTGGTTCACAAGTTGGGACTTAGAGAATAATCGCTGGTCCATGAATCCACTAATTGATTCAGATCAGTGGCTAGACAGCGACATGGATTCGGTAGATTGCGATAGAGATGGTAACATTTCGCTGGATGAGCAATTTACAAACAAACGAGAGTATGAATCTAGAGTTTACGGAAAATATTCTCAGCGTTTAAGCACGGGTAGCGGCCTTATTGGATTTGGTGATGATGCAATAGATGCCTATGTAGAAGAAGGCAGTACAGAGCTTGAAGCTAGAAGGGCAATATTCAATACATTCGTAGGAAAAAGTTCATCCTCAGCCTCTAGGATGAATATGATTAATGATGCAGATTCAAATACATTCAACAGAACCTTATTCGGAATTAGCGACCCAACTCACCCAGATTCTGACCAAGATGGAATCGATGATGGTTGGGAATTCTGCTATGCAATTTACGGTTTACCAGATCCTACAACACAGAATCATTGGGCAACCAATCCAGTCAATCCATTTGATGTAAATTACGATCCAGATAGTGACGGTTGGTATGACAGGACTTCATTTGATTCTCCTGCAACTCAAGGCCAGTGGGATAATCGGCAATTCACTCCTTCTGGCGAGGTCATACAGAATGGCATTGGGGATCTTCCATTCACGAATTTAATGGAATACCTAAATGGAACTAGGCCAGATACAAACGATTCTGATGGTGATTCTGTAACTTTCAATACAGTTGTAAATTCCGGCCAGGTTACTTCGCATGATAGGGATTTTAATCTCTCAGATGGAAGAGAGGTTTTCAAGTATGGAACCAATCCAATGGACAACGATACGGATGGGGACATGTTACCAGATTGGTATGAATACAAGAAAGGCTGGAACGAGTCCAATGATAATTATTCTTCACGAGTATTCGTAGAGGTTCAATGGATAGATACGGCAACTGGCGGTTCATGCACATCCTCCACCACATCATGCCGCCCGTTATCTCAGAATGCAGGTAACCTATCAAGACCTTCATTGGGATGGACTTGGGCTACATTTAATCCAACTAATCCTTTGGATGCCAATGAAGATCCCGATCAAGACGGAAACTGGGATTGTTCTGCTACTTGTGTTTACACAGCATATACAAATTTCATGGAATTCTATGCTATTGCAAATCCGAATCTAGCATCTCCAGACTCCGTAAGATTGTCTGGAGAAACCCTGGACGGCAGCCCCATCACTGAATGGTGGCAATTTAGAGCATTCACTCTTGGGTTAGGTGAAGATGACGAAGATTCTACTAACTATTTGGGAATGAACAGACAAAATATTGATGACAATAGTTACGCACTAATAATCAATGATATGGACACAGATTTCTTGTCATTAGATTCGAGTGATGACATTGTGATGTGTTCAGGGGATTTAACAGATGAATGGGATCTTTACTACATTGGAAGCACACAACGATCACCAGCTATTGACTTAGGTGAGCATGAATATGGATGGTATTATCTCGATTTAGATGACGATCACATAGCAGAGGGTAGCGATCCACTAAATTGGGACACAGATGGCGATTGGCTTGTTGACTGGTTCGAAGTAAAAGATGACGAAGAAGACGGTGAACGAGGCGACTCATCTCCGATTCGATATGATAGCAGAAATACCGCCTGATATCTCCCAGAATTCCCCCTATAGGGGGATTTCTGAATCTGACGTGCCGCCGCATAATTCAAGGCGTATGCCTGCAGCCATTACATTGGCGAATAGTTCATGATGCACAAATCATCTTCAAGGGGCGCCTTGATTGTCATGGTGTTTATTTTGCTATTAACGCCTCTTAGTCCCCTATCTGACACATTCATAGGAGACGCAGAGGCAAACACTCCCACACGCCATATATACTCCTTTTCGGACGGAAGTGTAGAAAATATTGCTCTTTACCAAGGTGGAGCAGATAGAACGACTAAGGTATCCTTGCCCAAAGGTGCAGAGGTATTAGATGTAGAGGTGACTCTTTCTGGCGCATCTTCAACCGGTTGGTCACAAGTAACAACTGACTCGTATGAAGAATGGATGACGGGAGTTTCATCGCAAACTGATTCTAGAAGCGAGGAATTGACACTTGGATTTGCGGAGTCAGAGAATGTCAATTATATGCACTCACTTGAGTCTGAAACCTCATCCCGAAGCACAGCTTGGTTGGATAACGGAAGTTTTGCGATTAGACAACCTCACACAACTAATTCTACTGAAACAAGATTTAGCAATCAAGTAAGAATGACGAGTCAAAACTTCATGACTCTTGGGCAGGGTGCGATATTGAAAAATCATGATTGGTTGTTTATGTCAACATTTTCAGGAACATCATTTGACAAGGTAGTAAACAGAATGCATCCTAATAATGTCACTAAAGACATCACAGTAGACTTAGTTAGGGAGAACGGTTGCACGCTACCATCCGATCCAAGTTACTCCTACTACAAAGCATATGGATTCAAAGATTGGACGATAACAGATGATGAGATGCTATACGGCATATTTTCAACATACAAGTATGCTTACTCTCAGTCAACACCAACAGTAAACCTCCGTGTATTGGCGATAGACGTCTCAGATGACTGGGTTTGGAAATGTGTAGATTCCTATGACTTATCGCCTCAATACGGTGAATATAATGGAATATCGTTTGACAGAGATACTGGTAAAATTTGGGTTGTGCACGGACAACAAAGAAGAATTGTTTCCTATGAGTTTAATGATAATGGTCAATTTAACCGTGGCCAGGAGATGTATTCATTCTCCTCTGGTTCAACTTCGACAACTGAATGCGGAAAATCCACAAGCACCGTTCACGGGCTAACAGTTCATTCTGGATTCTTTTACATGAGGTGTATGAAGGGTTCCTACTATCAAAACACAGATCAGCT
>DAHU01000031.1:889-2895 GCA_002495945.1 Euryarchaeota archaeon UBA13 | reverse complement strand
ATCAAATCTCGGTACACGAGATTTGCGGAAAGCTAATCTTGGTTTCACTGCTAATGACGAGTCTGTTTCCTATCAGAAGATGAAAGAAAAAGTCACTGAATCGCTTAAAAATCACTTCAGGCCCGAATTCTTAAATCGCGTAGACGAGACCATCGTATTCCACGAGCTAACAAAGGCTGAAGTAACCCAGATAGTAGATTTGATGGTTGCACGAGTCAAAGAACAGATTGAGATGCAGGGAATGGGCTTGGAGGTTACCGTTGAAGCAAAGCACTATCTTGCTGATAGAGGCTACGATCCTGAACTGGGAGCAAGACCGCTTCGAAGGGCCATACAGCGGCTCGTTGAGGACCCACTATCGGAAAGACTGCTCTTGAAGGAATTCACTGCAGGCCAGATAATCGTTGTTGATGTAGACGATGAAATAGTTGATGAAACTGACAGTAAGATTGTGTTCAAAGCTGTGGAGGGTTTTGAGCCACCATCAGTGGAAGAATTTATTACAGCCGAATAGTCAGCATGCGCAAGCGTACACCTTTGTTGGCTGTACGATGCAATTGTGCAAATTAAAACGAAATCGTTAGCGCTACTATTCCTAGCTTTATTGCTATTGGTCTCTGCTTGCACAATTCAATTGCAAGTTAAAATAGATTTAGCAGAAGACGGATCTGGGCAGGTAACTGCAGGTATAGGACTTGATGAACAGGCTAGAAATCAGCCTGCGTTCCAGAACGTCGAAGAGGCCTTGCGAATAAGCGACCTTATTGAAGCTGGTTGGGAGTTTGAAAGTGCAGGGCTTGGCTCCGATGGGAGAGAGTGGTTTGAGTCAACAAAATCGTTTGCCGACCCTGACGACTTACAAAAGGTATTAAACGAACTGACAAATTCTCCTGAAGCTTTTAAAGAATGGAAATTTTCTTCAGAGATAACAAACAAAACCCGAGACTTCGCAGTTTCCGGTGTCGTTGACCTGACAGATGGCCTCAATTTATTTACCGATGAATCTCTAAATAAGTTATTAGATGAGCCTCCGTTAGGAATAGCAATAGAGACCATTGAAGAATCATTAGGAACCTCAATAAACGAAACTATCTCATTACAGGTAATTGTAAATCTTCCAGATCAAAGCAACGAAGAGATAATTGATATTCCTATAGGAGAAGAAAGAGTCGTTGAAGTAACAGGCAACAGTGAACATAGAGTCGCTCAGATCCTTGATTGGGTAGTTCTAGCAGTATTAGCACTTCTAGCCTTATCCATAATTCTTGCAATTCTCAATTGGTATTTGGACAAGAGGTATGAGAAACGGCAATTACAACGTCGTCCATCTCCTATCGCACAGCAAATTCCAGGAAACGAAATCTCATTCCTTCAACAACCCTCAACCCAAACGGAGCGTCTGCAACTACTGGTAATTGACCCTTATGGAACTATTTTCAAGGAAGAAAATACACCTCTAGAGCATCTAAGAGCGTTCATAAATAAAAAAGAAGGAAATAGTCACCCTGATGAACTTGTAGATCTTCATCGCTCAGTGACAATGGGAAAGTTAACGTCATCTGAATTTTGGAATCAAGTGGGCTTAACTGAAAGTCCTGACTCTCTTAACCGTGAATATGTTAAAAGCTTGCAATTCCGCAGCGGAGGAAAAGAGTTTCTCAAAAATCTTTATAAACGAGGGATTGCTGTCTCAGTCGTAACTAATGATTCAATTGAATGGTCTACTCAGATCCGTGAAATTTATGGACTTCAGGGTATTCATCCCTGGATTATCAGTTCTGAATATGGTGTTCGCAAACCAGATCCTGCAATATTAGAGATACTAAACAGATCATCGGGTATTGCCTATCAATCTTGTCTCGTGCTCGACACAGCAACAAATTTCCTTGATACTGCACAAACTCTGGGAATGAAAACAGTTCATTTAAATCCTGAAGCCAATAAATCAGATGCTAATCAGAAGCACCCAAGTGTTCGACGGCTCAACGAATTTTTCAAAGGCCAAT
>DAHU01000031.1:0-590 GCA_002495945.1 Euryarchaeota archaeon UBA13 | reverse complement strand
TCAACGAATTTTTCAAAGGCCAATAACTCTTACGTAGACCGTATTTCAAGTTGTTTTCTATCAAGAATGATGTATTTATCACCGCTTTGAGATAGCCACCCTAATTTTATAAACGATGAAATTGACTTATTAACACGCTCTCGAGACGCACCAATCATTCCAGCTAATTCTTCTTGCGTAATCGGTAATTGGAACTCATCAGATTCTCCTGCCATTTCTAGCAATCGCTTCGCTGTTCTTCCGGTGACGTCCAAGAACATCGTATCCGCAAGCGCAATATCAGTGCTTTTTAAGCGACTCACCAGCATCTCAACTACGCGCCATAGAAGCGAGGGGTTCTCATCATATAAATCCTTGACAGGTTGATAAGGAATGACAACAACGGCAGATTCCTCTAGTGCTCGTGCCTCCGCAGATCTACCATCATTACTAAACAATGGCATTTCTCCAAACAAGTCACCTGATTCCATTAACGCAACTAAAGATTCCCTCCCATCAAACGAGCGGTTTCCTATAGCAATTCTCCCACGAGTCACAATATAGAGATCACTGGAGTCATCTCCTGATTGAAACAAAACGTCACCCCGCTG
>DAHU01000058.1 GCA_002495945.1 Euryarchaeota archaeon UBA13 | reverse complement strand
AATCATCAACGAGCCGACAGCGGCTGCGTTAGCTTATGGAGTAGACAAGGAAGACGACCAAACCATACTTGTTTACGACCTAGGCGGTGGTACTTTTGACGTCTCTATTTTGGAAATTTACCAAGTAGATGGCCAGCCTCAAATTGAGGTTAAAGCAACTGCAGGAAACAACAAATTGGGCGGCGATGATTTCGATGAGCAAGTGATTGATTGGTTAGTTAAGGATTTCAAAAAGGACACAGGTATAGATTTGTCAAAGGATTTGACTGCTATGTCAAGACTGAAGGAAGCTGCTGAAAAGGCTAAAATTGAGTTGTCAGGCACTCAACAAACGCAAATCAATTTGCCGTTCATAACAATGGTTGACGGGCAACCTGAACACTTGGACATGACCTTGACTCGAGCCAAGTTTGAAAGCCTAATTGCCAAACTCATTGAAAAAACCATGACTCCTACCAGGCAAGCAATGAAGGATGCTGGTGTCAAGAAAGGTGACGTTGACAAAGTGATTCTAGTCGGCGGCTCAACAAGAGTTCCGGCTGTTCAAGAAGCCGTTGAAAACGAGGCAGGTAAGGCTCCCTACAAAGGAATTAATCCAGATGAGGCGGTTGCCATGGGTGCAGCTTTGCAAGCGGGCATAATTGCCGGAGATGAGGGTGTTTCAGATGTTCTACTGCTTGATGTAACCCCACTGACTTTGGGAATAGAAACCCTCGGAGGTGTTATGACAACTATGATTGAAAGGAATACCACAATTCCTGCTCGACGATCTGAAATTTACTCAACTGCATCTGATAACCAGCCTGCAGTTACCATACATGTTTTGCAAGGCGAGAGAGAATTTGCTAAAGACAATGTAACTCTGGGTGAATTTACTCTCATGGGTATTCCGGCTGCCCCGCGTGGTGTGCCGCAAATCGAAGTTACCTTCGATATCGACGCCAACGGAATTGTCAACGTTAGTGCCAAAGATATGGGTACAGGAAAAGAGCAATCGGTCAAGATTGAAGCGCAGACATCCCTTTCAGAAGATGAAATCCAAGCAAAGATCGCAGAAGCAGAAAACTTTGCCGAAGAAGATAAGCAGCGAAAGGCTAAGGTTGAATTAAGAAATATGGCTGACCAAGTGCTATATCAAACCAGAAGAACGCTTGATGAGTCCGCTGACAAACTAGAAGATGATGATGTAAACCCTGTCAAAGAACGCTTAGATGAGTTAGAGAAGTTGGTCCAAGACGAAGATGGAAAACCATTGGAAATTGATGCTGTAGATGATGCAGCGATACAAGCTAAGGTGAAAGAGATCGAAGAAGCAATGCATGGTGTATCGGCTAAACTATACGAGGCGGCATCGGCTGAAATGGCTGAGCAAGAAGGTTCCCAAGATGAAGGAAATATCGATGTTGGCGGTGACGATGTGGTTGACGCTGATTTTGAAGTAGTCGACGAAGATTGAGACGCACTTATTTCTATGATGGTTGTGGGAATGCCATGAGCGAAGCCCCAATTCTCAAAGATACGGCACGCTCAAGTGGGAGAGAGGCTCTACAAAAAAACATTCAAGCAGCAATGGCTCTGTCTGAAGCCATACGTTCGACATTAGGTCCGAAAGGTTTGGATAAACTATTGATCGATGATGAAGGAAGGACTTTAGTGACCAATGACGGTGTTACGGTACTGGAAACGGCCAAAGTTGAACACCCTGTGGCAAAAATGATGATTAATGCTTCATCGACACAAGACAGAATTGCTAAGGACGGTACCACAAGTACAGTAATTCTTGCAGGAGAAATGTTGCAGAATGCGTGGCAGTTAGTACTGCAAGGCATTCACCCATCAACCATCGCAAGGGGCTACAGAAACGCTGAACAGTATATCCTAAACTGTATTGACGAGATTAAATTGGACTCAGATGAAGAAATGAGAAAGACCGTTGTCAAGACTTCTTTAGCGGGTAAAGGACATGCCTCAATGCAACAAAAAATTGCGGACTTATCATTGGATGCTGTAAAAATGGTCGCTGATGAAGATAATTCAGTAGACATTTCAAAGATCAAACTAATATCGCAAACCGGAGGTACAGTTGAAGATTCTAAAGTGTTTCAAGGTTTAATGTTGCCAAAAAAGCGCATCTCAAGTGATATGGCAAAAGAAGTTAGTAACGGAAAAATAATTTTGATAGATGGGGGGCTTGAGAAGAAAAATGTCTCTACAGACCTAAAATTGAATGTAACAAGTATCGGCGTCTTGGAATCTTTCAGGCAAGAGGAGCGACATATGCTGATGGTTCAGGTTGACCGACTTGTTGAGTATGGTGTTAACGTATTAGCGTGCCGAGAAAGTATTGATGATGATGTCAAGAATTATCTGGTTAAACACGGAATTCAAGCTTTCCGGAGAGTTTCAAGAAATGATCTAAACATGCTTGCTAAATCCTGTGGAGCAAGGTTGGTTAACTCAATTACTGCAAGCACCCCCAGTGATTTAGGAGATTTTATTTCAAGCAACAATATTGCTATTGACGCAAAGGACTTCTGGGTAGTCGAAGGTGAAGGGAAGGCTGCAACAATCATTGCTAAAGGAAGTACTGTTGACATTGTCGGTGAAGTGGAACGATGTTTTGATGACTCTCTTGGAGTTAGTGTCCAGTTGATTGAAGATGGTGCTGTAGTATGTGGTGGAGGTGCGTCCTATGTAGCATTAGCACGCCGTTTAAGGCGGTTTGCAGAAACCATACCTGGACGAGAACAATTAGCGGTTGAAGCATATGCTGATGCGATTGAGGTAATAGTCAGAGTATTGGCAGAAAATGCTGGAATTGACCCGATTACGACCCTTCTCGATGTTGTAGCTAAACAAACCAATACTGATTCCGACCGCTTTGGAGTGGACTTAGCCACTGGAAAACCAGAGGATATGTTTGATACGGGCGTATTAGAACCATTGGGCATAGTTAAGCAGGCATTAATTGGTGCTACAGAAGTCGCTATTGCTATTTTGAGAATAGATGATGTATTATGGGCGAAGCAGGATATGGAAATGCCAGAGTTGCCAAATGATGATATGTAACAAAAGGCGAACTTAAGGTAGCAACATTAGACAGATATTCAAATACTCGAAAAAAACCCGATTTTTTGATGGGGACTAGTAATTCGGTGTGCGTTGGCATTGATGATGTTGCAATCCACTTTCCAAGATTGTACATGGATATGAAGGATTTTGCCGACCTAAGAGGCGAAGATTATGGTAAATTAAACAAAGGACTCGGACTCAAAGCAATGTCGATACCGGATGTCCACGAAGATACTGCAACAATGGGTGCCAACGCAGTGATGAAGTTGATAGATAGAAATGGATTAAATCCTCGCAATATCGGTAGAATGTACTTAGGCACTGAATCAGCACTCGATGGTGCTAAACCAACTGCTACCTATATTGTTGATATGTTAACACAAAGATATTCAGAACGATATGGTGCAGACTGCTTTAGAAACTGTGATGTCGTTGATATGACCTTTGCTTGTATTGGTGCGGTTGATGCAATGCATAACACATTGGATTGGGCTGCACGATCTACTGATGAAGATGAGAGAATCGGTATTGTTATTTTCTCTGACAATGCAAAATATGCACTTGAATCTGCAGGTGAATATACCCAAGGAGCGGGTGGCGGTGCAATATTGATACGAAGAAATCCACGTTTATTGGAAAT
>DAHU01000042.1:4610-34545 GCA_002495945.1 Euryarchaeota archaeon UBA13 | reverse complement strand
ATCATTATTTTCCTGCGTATCTGTGGCCAGTGATTGCTCATGTTGCATTATCTCTGCTAACTCTAATCGCTTAAACAGTGGCTCTGGTTTATCAAAACACCATGTCATGGAACATTGCCAATTAACCGCTTCACTCCAACTAACCTCAGAGATTTTTCCATCTTGTCCAAGGGCGTTCCATAATTTTTGGGAACTAAATGGCATAAATGGCTGCATCACTATAGCTAGATACCGACAGATACGCCACCCAAATGCGAGTGCTGCAAGCGATTCTTTTGCTTCATCAGTTTCTTGAGTTTCAGATGACAAAAACTTCCATGGTGTTGCGGCTTGGATAATTTGATTACCGTATTGAGCTGCTTTCATTGCGGTTCTCAATGCTTCTTTGTACCGATGTTTGTTTAGCGAGGTCGAAATAGACTCGTGCATATCAGTTAACTTACCTGTGTGTAATTTGCTAACATTATCAAGTTCTAAATTGGCAAAGGGACCATTATCCTCAGCAGGCAAACGAGAACCCAAAGTAAGTATTCGATGAACAAAATTACCGTATGCTGCAATGAGTTCAGAATTAATTTTTTCAACAAAATCCGGCCAGTTAAAATCTGTATCGTGATTTTCAGGCATGTTGATGCTCAAATAGTACCTCAAAGTATCTGGATCATGGCGCTCAAGGAATGACGGGAGCCATACTGCATGTTTTCTTGATTTGGAAAATTGACCACCTGCAAGCATGAGATATTCCATTGCTGGAACATTATGCTCAAGTGCCAATTCGCCAGCCTTAGGCAATGAAACTGGTGTTTTGGCATCTAATCCTGCATTAGCGTGATTTAATCCCATAATTAAAGCAGGCCAAATCACAGTGTGGAACGGAATATTATCTTTACCAAGAAAATATAGATGTCTCGGTTTTACACCGTCATCGCTTATTTTCCACCAATTCTCCCACGCCAATTTTCCCTTTGGATGTCCAGCAGCTTCAGCATATTTACTGGCCCAAATTTGGGCACAGGTAGAATATCCTTGAACTGCTTCGAACCATACGTAAACACATTTCCCCTCCCATTCCTTACCATCCAGTGGCAACGGAATTCCCCAAGTTAGGTCTCTGGTAACTGCCCGTGGCCTCAAACCCATATCCAACCATTGTTTGGTCATGGCCCTGACATTTGGTTTCCACACAGTTTCTTGATTTTCTGCATGTTGCTCAAGGACTGATTGAAATAAATCCAAGCGATAGAAAAAATGGTCGGTATCTTTGACTTCGATGGCATTATTTGGATTCATTTTTGATCTTGGTTTTTTTAGTTCGATGGCTTCGTAAGTTGCACCGCACTCATCGCATTGATCACCCCTAGCATCCTCGTAGCCACATGTTGGACAGATACCCTCTACGTACCTATCAGGGAGGAATCTACCATCACCTTGTTGATTTACCTCGTAGTATTGTTGAGTGGTTTTTCGCTCAAAGAAGCCTGCACTTAGCAGTTTCTTGAAATTCTGTTGAACTATCGATTTGTGTTCATCATCACTAGTTCTGTTGAAAAGCGCTCCCCCAAACTCAATTCCCCTCGAATCAACATTAGGCTCCCATGAACACCCAAGATCTCGTAACGCCTTGGAATTTATCATGTGATATTTGTCTACAACGTCTTGTGGACTTACACCATCTTGTTCCGCGGTAACCGTTATTGGTGTGCCATGTTCGTCCGAACCAGATACCATTAACACGCGATTGCCCAGAGACCTCTCATAACGAGCTTGTATGTCAGGTGGCAAATAGCACCCAGCGACATGTCCCAAATGTAAGGGTCCGTTTGCGTAGGGCCAAGCCACACAAATTAACACATGTTCACTGTCTTGTGACAAATCAACGCCTCAATTGTCCCTGCGGGGGCCGCTTTATTGAGTTTAACTATCATGTGATGTACATGCGTCATTTTGAATAACTAGAATCACTAGGGTTAGGTAAGCGCATCGTCTAGGGGCCGTCGAAACTTCATGGATTACACATTGTTGATATTCTATGTTACACTAGCACTTGGTGTATCATTCCTTTGCTCCATTTTGGAAGCAATAGTACTCTCAATTCCACATACTCACATCGCAGTAATGGAAAAAGAAGGCACTAAAATTGGTAAGATATGGGCTAGGCTGAAAGACGATGATGCTGTGAAACCACTAACTGCGATATTGACATTGAATACAATAGCACACACCATGGGTGCTGCCGGTGTTGGTTCTGAAGTACAGAAACTGTACGGCGAAGATGCACTGACTCTTGCTTCAGTTATCTTAACTCTAGCAGTACTGTTCTTATCCGAGATAATTCCTAAAACACTTGGAACTGCTTATTGGAAACAACTTGCACCATCTGCAGGTTATGTCTTGAATTACACTACAATGGTCCTGAGTCTCATGATTGTACCAATCCAGTGGCTAAAGAAAATTTTACCAAAGGGTGAACAATCACTGGTAACAAGAGATGATGTTGCTGCGTTAGCAGATCTTGGAGAGGAAGAGGGCATCTTGGAGGTAGATGAAGAGACAGTGATACATAACCTACTCAGGCTAAGAGAAATTAATGTCCATGAAGTTATGACGCCTCGTGTTGTTTTAACAGCGTTTCAAATGAATTCAACAATCCGAGAAATCATGGATGAAAACCAAGTTATACGTTTTTCTAGAATCCCAATTTATGACGAATCTATTGACGACATTAAGGGCATAATAATTCGTTCCCAACTGCTAATGGCGGCAAGTAGGGATGAGTGGGATGTGAAAATTTCAGATATGGCAAAAGACGTTCTAAGCATCTCTGCCAACAGTTCAGTGGATGCAACATTGGATCTTTTCTTGACCAATAAACAACAAATTGCCATCGTTACAGATGAATTTGGCGGAACATCCGGTATTGTAACTATGGAAGACGTTCTAGAAACACTCCTCGGAGAAGAGATTGTGGATGAGTTGGATGAAGTAGAGGATATGCGTGAACTAGCTAGAGACATAGCCGATATTACTGAATCAGAGTGATTTTAGCCACGATTCAATTATGTTATCCCGATTTTTATTGTGGCGCGCACCTGCGTGAGTTAGGTCATCAACTAGATAATATTCTAACTTACAGTTAATGTCACTTTGATGGGATGTTATCAACTGATTAAAGTGATCTAATCCCAATCTGTTGTCGTGCTCAGCTTGTATTACGAGACATCGCCCCTCAATATATCCCCATTTTGGGACATCAACTTGAGATATATCTGTTACATCCGGAATTTTGGGATTGATATAATTAAAGTGTTTTGCAAGGCGGTTCCAGAATATTTTCTCGGCAATCCTAGGAATATGTAGAGTATTCAAACTCTCTTCAAAAATTAACGAATAACAAGTCATTGGCGATTCCAAAACATATCCTGCAATCGGCAAAGAACTTGGATTACTGGTGAGATTTTTGCTAAATCTAAGCAAAACAAATCCCCCCATGCTATGGCCGTGCAGGTAAACTTCACTCACTAAACTCGTATCAAATTCTTCAGTTAAATTATCATAAAACTGCATGAATGTCGTAGCAGCATGACCTGCGGTCCACTTACTAACAGATTCACTTTTTCCATGGCCCGGCAATTCGAATAGTATTACATGGAAACCCATCTTTATGTAAGCTGCCGCTCGACCTTTCATTGAACTAGCGCCACTTCTCCAACCGTGAATTAATATCACTAACGGCCTAACATTTCCGTCGAAAAATGACTTGGAGTGGATTGTGGAATCTAGATAGTGAAATTTCGAAACCCATCCTTCTGCTTCAAAATCAGGCTTCTTATTACCTGGGGAAATGAATGCTAACGCAACCCATGTTTCCAAAATAAGGTTAAACAAAGTGACAATTCCTAATATACCAATAACAATGAGAATAAAGAACTGTTGATTGGTCGAAATAATGGCTCCTAGGAATATAGATAAAGACAACAGTAACAATGGTCTAAGCCAGCGGCTATAGCCCAGTATCATGTCATTCACACAAAACTATTGCTTCATTTCTTAGTTGCCTTAGCCTTAGCCTTGGCCTTGGGTTTTGCTTTTGCTTTTGCCTTTGGTTTATCCTCGGATTTTGCACTATCACTGGAGGATTCGTCTTGAGTTTCTTCACTTTCACTCGCGTTCTTTTCTTCTTCCTCTTTTTGGGCTCTTGCGACCATTTTAGCTTCTCTTCGGGCAGCAAATTTGTCACCATAATCACCCATGCTCTCGAATTTAGCCCAAAATCCTGAGGCTTTTTCATCCTTGGTTGGAACGTGTTTAACTAAATATGCACCGAATAGAACATCGTACAGTCCCTGGTTGTATTGGCTCGCTTTGGCGAACTGCCAGTTAACAATGTACAATATTAGGAATATTGCACCAATTGAGGTCCAAATTATTGGACCTGCACTCTTGTTACCTTCTTGCATTTCACTGACAGATACAACGACAAACAACAGACCAAACAGTGCTAATATACCAACTGAATTAGATAGCATTCCTTGGAACGCATTTGATTTCTCTCCGTTGTAATTGACGTACTTAATCCTAGCAACGAATTGGCCAAGATTCCTACCAGTCTTGAGTGGTAAAAATGCGACATTGAGAATTATCATTACTATTGAAACTAATAGTAGGATTGTCGTAACTAATCCTGTATCCCCAGCCATCATAAATAGCGCTGCAAAGAGAACACCGAAATTCCAACCAAAATTAACGAACCAGCTCATAGTTCGATCTAGTTTGTTTGAAATTTCAAATCCTTCAGGCAATCCTGTCGGCCTTGGTGCCCTTGGTTTTTTTGCCTTCTTTTGCTTCTTTTCCACCACAACCGGTTGAGCTACTTCTGCAACAGGTTGCTCTGTTTTTTTCACTGCTTTTGCAACCGCTTTTGCTTTTGCAACAGGTTTTGCTTTTGCTTTTGGTTTGGCTTTTGGCGCGCTTGGTGTTCCGCCTGCTTTGTCTAATAATCCCATTTAATCACCTTACTGATACATTTCCCCGACTGTACTGTAAATCGAAAAATCACTAGAAGCGACAAAGGCTTCAATTGAATCCTGCGCCATATTGCCTAGTTGGTTATCGACTACGGCAAAGAACATACTTCTCATATCGTCATCTGCAGAAAGAGGGTCAGCTCCTACAGTCTGATAGATATTGAAATCTTCAGAATTAATGAATGATTCAACCACCTCAGCAGGAAGATTTGACCCAAGGAGTTCATCAACAATTCCGACAAATGTAACAAATATATCTGGTTCTTCTGCTTCCTGTGCCATTACTGGTGCTGATTCTTCAACAACTGTCTCGCTTATTGGCTCTTGCTCTTGTGACATGAGTTGTTTTCTTTCACGAAGCAACGACTCTAATTGTGGTTTGAGTTCAGCCAAAGCAGCACTATCACCAGAGGTTTTTGCTGCTTGATATGCTGGCTTTAACTCACGTATTTGATCTTCTAATTTTGCTATTGCATCAGCAGTTGATAGTTCACTTGGTTCATCATCGAGGAGTTCAACAACCGGAGCATCTCTTATTTCTGCGAGTTTCTCTTCGTGCTGCTGCTTTCTCAAAACGATGATGTCACGATCTAGTGAGTGCCCAAACCTATCTGCATACCTATCGAGTAGAGATCCTGCTTCACCGGCTGAAATTCGGTCAATATGCCCGTATATTTGTGGAAGTGGTTTGTTTGATTTCTTAGCCCACAAGTCTCCATAATCATCAGCAGGCTTAGCCTTAGGAGTATCTTGTGTTACTGCCGGATTGTTAAGTAAGGATGGCGGGGCCATTTCTGCTGCCTCAGGAATTGTGGCTGGTGGCAACTCAGACGGGACTGGAAGTTCGGGTAGTGCACCTGGCTCTGGTAGCGGTAAAGGCATGCCAGGAACTGGTGGCAAAGGCGCTGGTGGAAGGGCAGGATTGGGGGGTTGAGCAGCAGTTTTTTTCTTGTTCTTCCTGAAACCCATGACCTCACCTATTACGGGTGGAGGGTTGAATAGTAATCAACCTTACCGAAAAAAACCTCAAAACAGCACTCATTGGGATGAAAAATTATTGTGTCACTTTTGCCCAGCCTTTCAGTATTAGAAATGTTGCACCAGCCTCGCTTATGTTGATTACATCCCCCAAATTGGGTTCCCATTCTTCGTTGTAGAATCTAAATCGACAATCTTCCTGAGTCATCATTACATCAATTTTCTTGTCATTGGGTAAAGCAATTGTTTCGCTTAATGGATCAAATGCTGTCGAGCTGTCCGGATCAAGCCTGCTCAAAGGAAATTCTGTCACCTTTAATCCTGATTTTCCATGTAACGATGTCGGCCATCTAATTTGGCGTCTTACATCGATTGTCACTACTTCGTCTGCTTCACCTGCATTTGATAAAATAACAGAAGTGTCAGTTTTGAGAATGTCCAAAAATAATGACTCATACCTGTCTAAGACACCAAAATTTCCCTCAAGAAGTCGACTTGAACGCTGTTCATTAATCAGTAATTCTCCCAAATTTTGAATCGATGTTTTCCCTTTTGATGAACTACGATTTTCCCGTTTTGCTTGAGATTTCAATCCTTCATGCAATTGCTCTAATTTGGCGGTATAGCCTTTTTCTTTTCTAGCGATTGACTGTAATTTTTGGACAATTTCCTCCATACCACGATTTATTCTAGCCGACCAGCCTGTCCTATCACCGAGATGATATCGAGAAAGGCTACTCTTAACGTCGACATCCTCACCCCGAATATGGGACACAATTTCCCTTCTAGCCTCGGAATCAAGTTGGAACAGTGAAGGGTCTCTGTAGTGCAAGTGAAACCCACGGTGTCCGGAAAATGTTACTTGCAAATATTTCTCCCTAAATCCGAATTCAGGTTCTAAGTAATCATTCCACAAAGTGTGTGCCTGTTCTTGAATTACCTCCAACATTGCGGGAAAGTCTCTGTCTGTAACACCCGGAAGATGGTCCCCATCTAAATCAAAAATTAAATCGGCCCCAATCCAATCTTTTTCAACCATTTTTAATTCATAGGGCTTGTGCCAATATGCTGTAGAATAGAAACATGAGTGCATCGGCCTTTGCGTTATGAATTTGCGAACTCCCTCTACATCCGAGAATGCTTTGTGACGTATTGGTGGTGTATTGCCAAACGGAATAAACATCCACTCTCGGAACCTTGTTCGTGGGGGTGACCATAATTTTGAGTTGCGATAATAGTTTGTGAACTGATGTGCAAAGCGCGCCCAACCAGTTGAAAACATTTTCACACCATAAATTCCGATATGGAGGGTTATTCGTTGGTCATCCAGAATCTTTGCTCTGCTTCAACGACCGTTGTTGCTGAGTCAGCACCGGTCTCTTCGACGTAGCATTCCCAACAGTAGTAATTTTTGTTGATTACCATTGCCGCACCGAACGTCATACGAATCCCACATTTTTTGCATCGTGGACCAATCTCGCCATTGGGCGCTTGTGCTAGTTGGACATTTTCGTGCGGCATTTTTCTCCCTATCCTCTCGTATACTCAGTAGTTATTGAATTTGTCTAACAATCTACTTCATGGTATTCTTTACTCTTACACCAGTCTAGTAAATCGATGGCTACTTCACATGATTCTGCAATTTCTGGCAGATGGTGGTTGACATATTTTTCTAGCACTGGTTTGACTTCATAATCGCCGATTGCCCCAAGTGCCTCTGCAGCTTCGTGTCTTACCATTACATGTTCTGACTCATCGCCTAATACCCTTATCAAAGTAGGTATGGCGACTTCATTTTGCATCTGACCGAGGACATATGCGACCTCGTGTCGAAGGAGTGCACTTTCTGATTTAAATCCAGAGCAAAGCGCTAAGCAAGCACTATCAGTCCCTTTGTTCCTTAGCGAGAAAACATTCCTCATGCGTTGGAACATCGGAGTGTCGTTATCGGTGAGGGATTTTTCCCAATCACTAACTTCGCCATCTACCAAAGGCGGTGCAGGATCGACTGAACCGTACTGACTGAGTTTTGGTTTATTTGTCATTACACTGCCCCGATAAATTTGATAGACGTAACGTCAAAACTTGAATCAATAAGTCCTATTTCTTGACCTTCGGAAATAAATTGTCTAATTGATGCCCTACCGTCTTCACGATAATCGATGGTTCTGTCATTTACATACATGGTTACGAATTTGCGGTTTGTAACATCGTCTATTCCTCTGCCCCATTTCTTAGCAAACTCGAGCGCTTCATCGGGGTTTTCAATCGCGTATTCAATACTCATTTTGGTATATCGGGTAATATCTTCCATCATTTTATCGCCAAGGTCCTTACGGACAACATTGCCTCCTAATGGCATTGGAAAATTGTCGGTTTTATTATTCCACCATTTGCCTATATCAATCAATACATCCAAATCATAGTCGACATATGTTAACTGGCCCTCATGGATTATCAATCCGCTTAGGTAACTGCCGTCGAGAATTCTTGGAATTATTTCATCAAACGGCACTACTTCGACTGTTACATCTCCCCAAGCTAATCTCAAACCAAGATAAGCGCTGGTTTTTAGACCTGGTACAGCAATTATGTTTTCTTTGGCATGCTCGATACTAACGCCTGCTTTGGCGACAATCATAGGCCCGTAGCCTTCGCCCATAGAAGCTCCACAATTCATTAGACTGTAGTGTTCTGCAATATCAGGAAAGGCATGGATGGAAACCGCAGAAACTTCCAATTCTTGATTCATGGCCCGATGATTTAATGTTTCAATATCCTGAAGTTCATGGACAAAGTGATATCCCGGAGTAGGGAATTTGTTATTGGTCATTGCGTGAAACATGAAAGCATCGTCTGGGTCAGGAGAGTGCCCGATTCTAATAACATAGTTGCCGCTTTCATCTTGCTCCAATTGAGTGGCCATGATTATCCCAAATTAATGACCTTCAAGAACCATCCGTTCGATTTTTAGCAAATGCAAATCAATTAGCAGTATTTTTTACTGATTCGGGTATATGTTCAAGTAGTTCCAAACCAACCAAGTAGCGAATACCAATGCCCAGTAAGAGAATCGTCAGCATGTTTGTTGTCGCAGTTGTAATACTACTTGCGCCAGTGGCCAGTGCTTCTTCATCAGGCATGAATTTTATTGATTCTACTACAATAAACAAATCAGATGCTTACACCAATTCTGTCACAGTAAACCCAAATCAAACAATTATTGCCAGTTCCTACAGTAAATACATTGAATTACACGATTCCTCGACAATGGAATTAATCGAAAAATTCAATCTCGGAAGAGAGGTATATGACATAGAATTTTCACCAAATGGAAACTATATTGCTGCTAGTCTAACGGCAAATGAGGCAATTCCCGATTCCTTAGTGGTAATAGATGTAAACAGTCTCACAATAAAACCCGAACAGGCAAGGGCAAATAATCGCCCAGGCAATGTTGACTGGTCTTCCGATGGCTCGAGAATTATAGCACCAAATATGAATAATGGTGCGCAAATATACAACTCGACCACCATGGCCAAAACAATTAGTTTGAATGGAGCACACACATCAGATGTCACATGCGTCGGATTTTCGAGAACCAACCAGTATTATGTAACGGGGGATGAAAGTGGTATCGTCCAATTATGGGATGCATCCGGTGACGCATTGAGTTTTACCATCGATGTCGAAGAAGAGGTCGTCGGATGTGATTTCAGCGCACTTGATGCTAAACTCGGAATTTCGACAGTTACGGGAAATATATTCTCCTACACAACAGGGGGAACACTACTCCAATCCATTGATTTGAATCAAAATCACGATTTGATTTGGTCCATTACCGAAGACATTCTGTATGTTCTTGAATCTGATTCCACCCCTGAGCTAATAGCCCTAGACGGTTCGACATTCGCTCAAATACACACTACTAAATTAATGCATAAATCACTAGATTTTTCCATTTTCGAAGACAATGGTATGGTTGATAAAATCTATATTGCAACGGACTCAAATCATATCGCCATTTACGGGACGCCATCTTATCCGGAAGGATACGGTGTCATGGGTTCGGATTTAGATGGTGATAAGATACCAGATACTCTCGACTTGGATGACGATGGCGATTCATTCCAAGACGACTGGGATTTTAACTGTCTAAATTCTACTGTTTGTAGTAGAGATCCCGACCTTCAAACAATTAGGTCTATGGTGGTGGAGATTTCCGGCAATACACTGATAATTGAGGATATTTACACCATGTCTCAGGAAGACACCTATACTTTTAGAAATTTAACTAGAAGAGGAATTATTTCAGACCAAAGGATAAGTTATGAAGAAACCAATATGTTAGAGAATGCTATTTGTAACAACATGGACAAGAATGATTACATCCAAAAATTAAGGAGTAGTATAGAACTATCAATCGGACAAGTGAATAATGGAACAACTCAATGTGAGATTCTATCCGGACTATCCTTCACCAAAACATTTGATAAAGAACAACTAAAATTTAGCTTTAAAACAACATTCGATGTTGCACCAAATGTGACTATACCTCTGGAAGTGTACCTTACAGACCAGATTTCAGTTGTTGAATCCTCGATAACTCATATTGTTGAAAATCATCCAATTTTGATTAATCAGAAAACATTAGAGGATGAATCATTACTAACCCTGTGGTGGATTTCTGATGATGCTGAGCAATCTATTCTAAATTTTAGTGCAGCAGAAAAAGGGGATTCTCAAATCAACTCTGCATTAGATATGATCACAGACAATATATCGGTCATAGTTATACTATCAATATCAACAATATTGACAGTTTGGGCCCTGATTAGGAGAAAAAATCTAAACTCAGTAATTCTAAATGATGAAGATTTTGAAAATGATACTGAGGAAGATGACGATACCGAGCAAGCACATGAGGACTACGAATTTGAGGAAGAATACACCAAACCAGAACCAATTGTTGACAACAATTACACCAATATTGCTGTCGATGATGAGCCAATCCATACCGAATCTATTCCAAACGAAGAACGTCCGACTGATAGAAGAGCATTCACCTTAGATGACGACTTAACCGCACAAGACAAAAAAGAGATTAGACGCCGTTCAGGAAGAATTCAAAGAACGACACAAGGGCCGATTATGACTACAAAACGCAAGCGCTTGGATGGTAAATTGGATATCCCAGGCGAAAAGGTCATTCGAAAGAAAACCGTCAAGAAAACCACTGCTAATCAAGGGACACCTGTGAAAAAGGTGCGAAAGGTAAGAACTACCAGAAAAGAAGATTAGAGTTCAAGGTACTCTGCACCGTTTTCTAATCCGCATGCATCTTGCAGGAATTGGCTTAATCCGAGTATGTGATCATCATCTAGTCGATTGAAGACTTCACTAAAATATTGGTCTAGTCTTTCAGGTGGAAGCCCAGAGTGTTTGGCGGATAAATCAACAATAGATTGCCTTCTAGCGATATTTCGCTCAAACTCGACCAATTGTTCCAATAGAGATTCATATGCTAATTTTATACTATTCTTATTGGTGTCTTTGCGCGCAGCGAATACTCCGAAAACCATTGGCTTCCCGGTAATTTTTTGCCACTCCAGACCTAAGTCCAATCGAACCTTATCAGGATACTTTCTTGATGCATCTAGGGCTCTATCTCCGATGATTAAAGCGCCATCAGATTTGGCGAGCATCATGTCAATATCTGGCCCCATTACAGTCAATTTTGGACTCAAGCCTCTTTGTTTCAAGATGTACTTCAGCAGAGCTACTGAGGATGAAGAATCCGACGGCAGGGAAATTGACTTCATTTCATTGATTGGTAATGAGCCAAATACCAATACACTGCCAACTTCTCCTTTGGAACATATGCCAAGGTTTGGGAGTAGAATTAACTCATTGGAGTTTCGAGCATAATCTGCCGCAGGAATTGGCGCAATTATACAGTCCCTGCGTAAGAGATGCCCAGTAAGCCATGAAGGCGGGGCAGCCAAGACATTCCAATCAGGACTCAATTTTAGGAATAATGGATCACAATTCATGAAAGCGACACGCCCTATTGTGTTCTTCCAAGATGAAAATCGACTTTTTTCTAAACTGGGACTTTTTACAACCACGCCTTCACCTCATGCAATAACATTCAATCTTCGAACTCGTTTCGGTGGCTCTACCTTTACCGGACTAAATCTTGTGTAGGTTGTGTTTCGTTTGATGGGAATAAATCCGGCATCATTAACCAGTTTGGCCATTTGATAAATATCATAATTAAGGCTTGAATTGGCTCCAGCAAGATGCATTATTGATTCTTGTCTAACAGTACCATCGATATCGTCTGCTCCAAAATTAAGGGCAAGTTCCGCAATCTCATCACCAATGTTCATTCGGTATGCTTTGATATGCGGAATGGAGTCTAACATCAATCTTGATACTGCAATTGTCCGCAGGACTTCATTAGAAGTTGCCAGTTGTGCCTCTGGTAGTCGGGTTGAATCAGGCAAGAATGGATAAGGTACGAAACATTGAAACAAATTATGTTCGTCCGCCAACTGTCTTAATTTATCCATGTGAAGTAACCGGTCACCAATACTTTCAATCGTGCCGAACAACATTGTACAATTCGATGGCATTCCCAAAGAATGTGCTTGACGATGAATTTCAAGATACTCATCTGAACTTTCTTTGCCCTTGCAGATAATTTCTCTAACCTCATCATTCAAGATTTCGGCGCCACCGCCGGGCAGGGAATCTAATCCAGCAGATTTAAGCCGGGACAGCGTTTCATGGAATGATATACCACTCTGTAAAGAAAGATGCTTGATTTCTACTGCGGTTAGGGCTTTCATAGCGATTTCTGGATACTTCCTTTTGGCGGCTTTGATTAATCCTTCATAGTGCTCAACATTCCAATCCGGATGAAGTCCGCCAACTGAGTGTACCTCGTCAACAATGTCAGAATACTTGTCCATTTCCTCAAGATAGCCATCGATAGATAATTCGTAAGCATCAGCCTGTCGCTTACTACGGCGGAAGGCACAGAATTTACATGCTAACACACAAATATTGGTTTGATTAATATGAACGTTGGAATTAAAAAATACGTGTTTACCATACCTTGATAACTTCACCATATTAGCCAGTTGGCCAATTTCGTACAGGTTTTTATGCTGATATAATTCGTGACCATCAGCTATAGAAAGTCTGGTGCCATTTTTTAATTTCTCAACAATCTTGGATAGATTGCTACTCCACTGTTTTTGGCTCAGCATTTCTTTTAATTTGGACGGCCAGTCGTGGTCGCTGCCCGCAATTGTGAGGGTAGAGGCCCAACCAGTCATATTAGGTGGTTGTTCCCATACTTCAAATATATATGTACAAATTCTAACGACTATTACCTATTGCAAATATCTTAGAATTGACGATGAATTTCCTAAATTCTTCAATTAAAATAACCAATATTGAAACTGCAATTATTATCAGCCAATCGTTGAGTGTGAGAACTTTAGTGGATAACAAGTTACCAATCTCAAAACCTGTGAATGGTATAGTAATGTTAGCCAATTGAACAAAGAAAAACAGTAAACCAAACGAAACTAAAAACGCTATGTTAATTGCCTTATTTGAGAACACTCCCAGCGTGAAAATACTCTCTTCTTGGGAGCGACAATTCATCACGTTGAATAGTTGGAACATTATGAATACAGAGAGAGTCATTGTTTGCGCATGAATGAATCGCTCATCAGCGTAGTTTTCCCATTCGGCAATAGCGGCCTCGTCGCCAGCTTCACAGGCAACACGATCAAACGGCAAACTTGCATCATCAGACAGTGGTAGTCCCGCACAAGTATCAAGGCCACCACCGGCAAGGAAGAATACCATAAGGGTGCCAGCAACCATAACGGCACCGAGGTAGAAAATTAGCCATATGTCGTTCTTATTTGGCAAGCCCTCATCAACCGGCCTTGGCGGTCTATTCATTACATTACCATGCTTCTTTTCAACGCCTAAAGCTACAGCAGGCGGCCCGTCCATTAGTATGTTTATAACAAGTATTTGAGTCGCAGTTAATGGTAAATTCCATCCAAAAATCAAGGTAGATATTACAATTAATGATACGGCAGCAACGTTGGTAGAAACTTGATAGCGAACGAAGTTACGGATATTTTGGTAAATTTTTCTACCTTCCTCTACGGCATTTACAATATTAGCAAAATTATCATCTTGAAGTACCATATCGGCTGCGTCTTTTGCTACATCGGTGCCAGAAATACCCATTGCAATACCAATATTAGCGCGCGATAGCGCAGGCGCATCATTGACGCCATCCCCAGTCATTGCCACAATTTCACCTTGATTTTGTAGTGAACTAACAATACGCATTTTTTGGTCTGGCGTAACTCTAGAAAAGATAGTCGAGTTCATTGATGCTTCATCCATTTCTGCATCCGAGAATTTGTTGATTGAACTACCGTTTACTGCCGGTATTCCACCATCAGTAATTCCTAATTCTTTGCCGATTGCTGATGCAGTAAATTGCTGATCTCCGGTTATCATTTTGACTTTAATTCCAGCCTTTTGACATATCTCTATAGCTTGTTTTACTTCCGGACGAGGAGGGTCCATAATACCGATCAAACCAAGGAATATAAGACCTGATTCAATTTTTTCCATATCATACATATCTTCATCATCATCAAGTCTGCGAGCACACAGAGCGAGGACTCGCATGGCTTTACCCGCCATGTCCTTGTTTGCTTCTGCTGCGGTATCGAAGTCTTTTGATTCAATAGGAACTATCTCATCCCCAGAAACCTTCCAGTCCACTATGTCGATATAGCCTCCTGCACCACCTTTTGAAAATACCCACTTCTCACCCTCGTATTCGTGGATTACAGACATTCTTTTTCGCTTGGTGTCGAAGAAAAACTCATGTAATCTACTGTGTCTTTGAGCAAATTTTTGGACGTCACCATTAATTTTCCAACCAGCAACTGCACAAGCAGAGTCGGTTGGGTCACCAAGTGCCTCCCAATGCCCATCAACTTTGTTAATTTGTGAATTGTGACATAAACTTAGGCAAGCTGCTGCAAGTCTAAACCCAAGATCGTTTTGATGCTTAGAAAGCTCATCATCACCAAGTGGCTTACCCTCGAACAAAATGTCCCCTTTAGGCTTGAAACCCTCTCCAGTAATTTGGAAAGTCCCTTCTGTTGTGGAGATTTGTCTTGCAGTCATTTGATTCTTTGTCAATGTACCGGTTTTATCTGAGCAAATAACAGTTGTCGAGCCCAATGTTTCTACTGCTTTCATTCTGCGGATGATTACTTTATGCCGGGCCATATTGCGCATTCCAAGAGCAAGGGTAATGACCAAAATTATCGGCAAGCCTTCCGGAACTATGGCGACGAAAATTGCAACTGCAATGATAAATTGGTCAACTGCAGCCTCCCAAATATCCACTCCGTCTGTCCCATAAGCGATAATCATCTCAATTGAAACCAATAGTACTGCAACGATTAATGCGATGAACCCAAGAAATTTACCCAATGATTCAAGTTTCAATTCAAGCGGAGTCTTAGGGGTATCTGAACTGGCAATGTCACTAGCAATCTTGCCCAGTTGGGTTTGCATACCGGTGGCGACAACAACTCCAACTGCACGACCGGAGGACACACAGGTTCCCATAAAAGCCATATTTTTCCGGTCCGCAAGTAACGTCTCAGCGGGTAGAGGTTCGATGAATTTCTCAATCGTAAGTGATTCCCCTGTCAATGCCGATTCGTCGATTTTACACTGATATGATTCCAATATTCTAATATCAGCAGGGACATTCAATCCTTCGTATAGATTTACTATATCTCCCGGAACTAATTCGTGAGTAGCGATTTCTATGTCAGTGTCATTTCGAACTACAACACATTGTGACACAGACATTTGCTTCAAAGAGTCCATGGCTTGTTCAGCCTGCCCTTCTTGAGTGTAGCCGAAGTAAGCGTTCGCAGTTAGGACCATGAAGATAAAAATAGCATCTCCGGGCTCATCGGGATGAATCAACAGTGCCACAATAGCGGCACCGATTAGTAGATAATTGAGCGGATCATTATACTGAGCAAGAAATCGTTTCCAACCGGGTACTCGCTCCGGTTCAGCGAGTTTATTCTCGCCGTATAATTCTCGTCGCTCAGTAACTTCTTGAAGCGAGAGACCGCGCTTTTTAACTTTCAAATCTGCCATTGATTCATTGCCAGATTTACTATGCCAATCATCACTCACAATCATCGACTCTTAATTTACGACGTGAAAACTGTTTATCATTGTGGTGGTGGTTTTCCCATTTTTTTGCGATGTTTTCAACAATACGAATTCATTAGCCCGTACATGGCAGAACATGGCGCACCCTACATTCCTGCAAGTGAGTCGCCATTGGAATTAACTGTTCGAGTAGTCATCGTCGGCATACTGCTCGGCATACTAATGACTGCGGCAAATGCATACTTGGGACTTTACGCCGGTATGACTGTCTCGGCAAGCATACCAGCAGCTGTTATGTCAATGATAATCCTTAGATCCTTGTTCAAAGATGTCACCATTTTAGAAAATAATGCAGTCCAAACAATGGCCAGTGCAGGTGAATCACTTGCAGCAGGAGTTATTTTCACCGTACCTGCTCTGTTGGTAATTCCAAATCTTTGGGATGATATTCAACTACTCGAAACCACCATAATCGCATTACTTGGAGGATTAATGGGGACCATGTTTACCATCGCATTGCGACGATTGTTTATTGTTGAAGAAGCGTTACCATATCCAGAAGGCGTCGCGTGCAGAGAAGTTTTGGTTGCTGGAGAGGAAGGCGGAGAAGGTTCACAAGCCATACTATATGCACTCGGCATCGGTGCAATATACGGATTGATGGTCAAAGGTTTCAAGGCGACACACCACACTGTTGAAGGCGTAGTTGACTTTATGGGCACCAAAATTTATGGCGGAATTGATTTATCTGTCGCATTGCTCTCTGTCGGTTTTATTGTTGGAATTAGAATTGCGTCATTCATCTTCTTTGGTGGCGTTTTTGGGTTTGTGATACTAGTACCAATGTACGGATTAATTAACGGTTGGGAGCAAGGTGATTCTAGCGTTGAGCAGTTCAAATACATCTGGGCTACGCAGATTAGATATGCTGGAGTTGGCGCCATGGTTGTCGGTGGACTTTACACCCTGTGGTCGATGCGGAAGAGCATAATCACAGGAATTTCCAAAGCCCTGAAAAGTAGTTCAGGCGACGATGAGAGCCTGCTGCGAACAGAAATAGATTTGCCAATGCAGTTCGTTTTCGCCTTCTGTACAATTATTGTTGGTCTTACTCTACTTTTCTATTGGTGGAAGACCGGTTCACTGATTCTATCGATTGCTGGTGCAGCATTTCTTGCCGTAACGGCGTTCTTTTTTGCAGCAGTAGCGGGCTATATTGCGGGAGTTGTTGGCTCTTCTAATTCCCCAGTATCTGGAATGACTATTGCTACGTTACTATTTACGGTTGCATTAGTTTGGGTTATAGGCGATTTAATGCTCGGTCTTTCAACACCAACATTGATGCTGGCAACAATGCTAATTGCGTCCATAGTCGCATCCTCGGCAGCAATTGCTGGTGACGTAATGCAGGACCTAAAAACCGGACACATGGTTGGGGCTACGCCTCGACTACAGCAAACCGCTGAGATAATTGGTGTAATAACTGGGGCACTGGTCATCGGCCCAACTCTCAAATTACTTCACAATGCATTTGGAATAACAAATACAGCATGCCTGCGTGAAGCAGCGGAAAATGGCAGAAACTGTGACAATGCCCTCTATGCACCGCAGGCAGAATTGATCGGGGATATTGTACGTGGTTCATTCGTTGGCGATGTAAATATGCAAATGATAGTTCTTGGTGTAGTGATTGCAGCCGTACTTATTTGGCTGAAAATGCCGGTAATGAGTGTCGCAATAGGTATCTACCTTCCAATGGGACTATCAGTACCCATAATGCTGGGTGGTATTCTATCTTACTTTGCTTTTAGAAGCGCCCACCTGAGAATCGACGGTGAATTGCGCGAAGTCCCATCAAAAGAGGCAATAGGAGCCGCGAAAGAAGTCGAAAATCGGGGGGTTTTGATTGGTGCCGGGTTTATCGCAGGGGAGTCGATATTGGGAGTTTTAGTCGCTCTGCTAATCGTGATGGAAAAAGACTTGTCTGTAATATTTAGCACCGGAGTATTGAACAATTTCTTTTCTTTAGCATTTTTTGGATGGTTTGTATTGGTCTTCTTGTGGCTGGCAACGAGAACATTACCAAATAACGGCAATTTGATTAAAGATTTTTCACTTATTCTAAAGGACGTTTTCAGCAAGATTTTATCTTTATTTAAACTGGCAAAGTGACCTAACTGTTACGAACAAAAGCATCAAAGGTTGTCTTTGACGACATGCGACTGGTCGTAATATGTCTAAGTCTATTTCGGAATTGGAAGAGTTGGCAAGAAAATGCCGAGTTGAAATTGTTAAAATGGTGCATAGAGCCCAAGCAGGCCACCCCGGTGGGTCTTTGTCGGAAATTGATTTACTATCCGCATTATATGCAAATTATCTGCGTGCAAAACCAGATGACCCCAACTGGGATGATAGAGACCGATTCATACTTTCCAAAGGTCATGCATCACCTGGCATGTATGCAATATTGGCTGAAATGGGCTTCATTTCAAAAAATGATCTTGAGTCGTATCGAGTGCTTGGCGGAGTATGTCAAGGTCACGTTGACATGAAGTGGTGCCCTGGTGTTGACTTTTCAGCAGGTTCGTTAGGAATGGGGCTTTCATTTGGGATGGGTTGCGCTGTTGCCGGAAAATTGGCAAATAGTAAGCGTAATATCTTTGTTATGCTCGGCGATGGTGAAATACAAGAAGGCAGTATATGGGAAGCTGCTATGGCTGCTAAACATCATGAATTGGGCAACCTCAAGGTAATTTTAGACCGTAATAGAATACAAAATGATGATTTTTGCGAAGCACAAATGAGAATGTTTGACATTCCAGCAAAATGGCAATCATTCGGTTGGAATGTAATGGAAATTGATGGTCACGACATGAATGAAGTGATTAAAGGGCTAGACTTTCTTATAGACAACAAAGATAATCCCGCAATATTAGTCGCTCACACTATCAAAGGCAAGGGCGTGTCATACATGGAAGATAATCCATCATTCCATGGTGCTGCACCAAATGACGAGCAGTTCAAGCAGGCAATGGAAGAACTTGGCGAGGTGGTTGCATGAGTAGAATGGCAGCGACAAGAGATGGATATGGGCAGGCCCTTCTGGACCTTGCGGCAAATGAAAAAGTCGTGGTTTTGGAAGCAGATTTGGGCAAGTCAACAAAATCTTTGCACTTCAGAAAAGAATATCCTCATCGAACTGTTTCGTGTGGTATTGGTGAACAAAATATGTTGTTGACAGCTGCTGGTTTAGCTGCTTCAGGTTATGTCCCGTTCGCCAGTACTTTTGCCATCTTTACTGAGCGAGCCTTTGAACAAATGCGTAATGGTGTCGCAAGACCAAATCTCGCTGTTCATTTATGTGGTAGCCACGGTGGAACACATACTGGAACTGATGGCTCTTCAGCCCAATCAATAGAAGATTTAGCAATATTTAGAACACTACCAAATGTGATAGTTCTACATCCATGTGACGATGTTAGCACGAGACTACTAACCAATCAATTAGCCGATATTAATCAACCATCATACACTAGAACTGCTAGAAACAAAACACCAGTTTTGTATGACGGAAGAGAGGATGAAATCGAAATCGGTAAGGGAGTGGTTCTTCAAAATGGCGATGATGTTGCGATAATTGCTTGTGGCGTCATGGTTTCAGAGGCACTAAAAGCGGCTGAGCAATTAGCAGACCAAGGAATCTCAGCAACCGTGGTTGATATGCATACAATCAAACCATTAGATGAAGACTTAATCGGTAGACTTGCAGAAAAATGTGGGGCGATTGTTACTGCTGAAGATCATAGCATCATTGGTGGTCTTGGAAGTGCAGTCGCCGAGTATTTATCCTCCAATTTACCAAAACCGCTTGAGAGAGTAGGAGTCAAAGACCGATTTGGAGAATCAGGACAAGCAGACGAAATGCTAGAATTGATGGAAATTTCATCGCCATTTATTGCCGAGGCAGCAATTAGAGCAATTAATCGTAAATAATGAATAGCAGTACTAACTAAAACCATTTGTGAAGGCTAAGGTATTATTGTTAGTTCTCATACTACTCCTCTCCGTCAATCCAGTAGAGCAAGCAGTTCTCGCTGAGCAGGATATCAAAAGGTCGCCGCAATCCGAATGTAATGCAGACCGTAATGGTAGTTGGAGTGTTGGACTGATTTACTGTACTGATGGGGTACAAGAAGGCTATACACTATTCTCTCCTATGTCATCAAGCACTTCTTATCTAATAGACCAATACGGTCGTGAAGTACATAATTGGACCTCGCCCGGCGGTCATAGACCTGGACTTTCAGCGTATCTACTCGACGATGGTTCATTGCTCAGAACGGCAAATTTAGGACAGAATCAACCAGGCGAATTCTCCGGAGGAGGTAGCGCAGGAAAGGTTGAGAGAATTTCATGGGAAGGAAATTTGTTATGGTCATGGTCTTATTCAAGCGACATGTATCGTAGTCATCACGATATAGAACCCTTACCTAACGGAAATCTGCTAATGATTGCGTGGGAGTATAGGAATGAGACTGAAGCGGCAGAATTCGGCAAATATCCGCAAGATGATTCAAGCAGAGCGGTAGGAACTACTTCGGTATGGCCTGATAGAATAATTGAAGTTGAGCCAGTAGGTAATGCTGACGCTAATATTGTTTGGCAGTGGTCTTTTTGGGATCACATGATTCAAGATTACGACTCAAACAAAGCGAATTACGGTGTTGTGGCTGACCATCCAGAATTATTGGACATAAATTTCATTGACGCCATTGGGGCTGCATCTGGTGGCAGAGATTGGCTTCATTGTAACGGAATCGATTATAATCCAGCTTTAGACCAAATTGCATTGTCATGTAAGAATACCAATGAGGTATACATAATTGACCACAGTACTACAACTGCGGAAGCGGCTAGCCATTCGGGAGGCAACAGTGGCATGGGGGGTGACATACTATATCGATATGGGAATCCAGAAAGTTACGACCGAGGAGACGAAGATGACCAAGTCCTTTTTGCTCAACATGATGTGCAATGGATAGATAATGGATATATTGATGAAGGTAAGTTGATGATTTTTAACAACGGCAACGGAAGAGAGACACCGTATTCTTCCGTTGAAGTTATCGAAACACCAATTGATGGCTATCGGTATCAAATCGATGACAATACATCATTTGGACCTGATGAGTTGTCATGGAGTTGGGACATTGGTACTGAAATGTATTCTTCTGCAATATCAGGCAGTACCAGACTTGCTAATGGAAATACATTAGTAACATTTGGAATGCAAGGTACATTCATTGAGGTCGATTACACCGGTGAAATAGTATGGAAATACATCAGTCCTATCAATCGATTGGGTATTATGGAACAAGGTGATTCAATCTTTGAAGGCAATGGCAATAAGGTGTTTAAAGTTTCAAGACACAGTGTGTTAGAGCCAGCATTTGATGGGCGTGATTTATCACCCAAAGGTTACATAGAGATTTGGACTGATCAATGTCCTGAAGAAAATTCCATACCATTCGATGTTGATGGTGATGGTTGTATCGACGATAGTGATTACGATGGTGTGGCGGACCCAGATGATAAATGCCAAGGATTTGACGACGGCCAAGATGAGGACAATGACGGGATTCCCGACTCATGCGATGATCTAATCGATAGCGATAATGATGGGATTGCTAACCTAAATGATGTATGCGAGGGTTATGACGATTATTTCGACATTGATAATGATTCTATTCCTGACGGTTGTGATGATTTAATCGACTCTGATAGCGATGGCATATCAGATGATATTGACCAATGCGGTGGTTTTGACGACGCATTAGATGAAGACAACGATACAATTCCAGACGGCTGTGATGAATTAATTGATAGCGATGGAGATGGAGTCGGTAACTCACAAGATATCTGTCCTAATTCTCAAATTTCATTGGATAATCCTACCGATAGTTTAGGTTGTACTCTATCGCAAACTGATTCGGACATGGATGGAATCAGTGATTATGATGATAAATGTGAAGGATATAACGATTCAGTTGACGAAAATTCTAACTTAATACCCGATGGTTGTGAACAATCTAATGATACAACAAGTGATTCAAACATAACAGAAACTGCCAGCAAAGCTACACAGTCTGTTTATTATGTTTCCTTGGGAGTGATAATTGTCTTGTTTGGGTTATTGATTGTTCGAAGAAGTCGATAGGATAATTCATGAAGTGTCTATGATTCCAGTTGAGTATGGAGTTCTTTTTAGACACCGCAGACGTTGATGAAATAAGAGAGATAGCATCTTGGGGAATACTCGATGGCGTAACTACTAACCCTTCCTTGATTAAAAAAAGCGGGAGAGATTTCAAACAAGTAGTGGCAGAAATAGCCTCGATATGTGATGGACCAATATCAGCAGAAGTCACAGCAATGGATACTGAAGGAATGGTTGAACAAGCCTTGGAATTGAAAAATTCGTTACCTGAGAATGTAATTATTAAAATTCCGTGTATTCCAGAGGGTCTTGCCGCGACAAAAATACTAACTGAGCAAGGAATCAAAACAAATGTTACGTTGATTTTTTCTGCTGCACAGGCGTTAATGGCAGCCAAAGCAGGTGCAACTTATGTCTCCCCGTTCATCGGTAGAATAGATGATACTGGACATGATGGAATGACGCTAATTGCCGAAATAATGGATACTTGGAGCAACTACCCGACTATTACTACAAAGGTTTTAGCTGCTTCAATTCGACATCCGACTCACGTTTTACAGTGTATTCAATTGGGAGCCCACACTGCAACTATGCCGACAAAAATATTCCGCCAATTGATAAAACACCCGCTAACTGACAAGGGTATTGATGGATTTATGAAAGACTGGGCAGATGTTGAAGCGGCTGGAAAGGCATAATTCTAACAATAAGAGGATTATTCAATAAGAAGTTACCCCCACCAAGTAAGGGGGAAGCAAATTGAGCGATGCTAAAGACCGCTTAAAAAAACTGCTTGACGGTGACGTCGAGGCTTCAGATATCGCTGAAGATGCTTCCCTAGTTAGTTTAGCAGACAGATTGTATGGTATTAAAATCGCTAATGTCAAGCCGGTCAAGGCTAGAGACATGAATAATGACTCACAAGATACTCCAACACAAGAAGCGAAAGGGTTCGGTCAATCATCAAGTATGATGGTTGAAGTTATCGCTCCAGCGGGGTTACCGGTACCGGATTTACCACACCTTGAAATGCCAGATTTACCACAACAAAAAAGCAAGAGATCGGTACTTTCAATGCTTTCGATGACCGGACTGCTTCTAGTGATATTGAATTTATTTGGTCTATTTTCATCACTGCTTGAGAGTAGTTGTGAAATTGGCGACTGCCGCTCAGAAGGGCAAACTCGAATTAATCTAATGGATTTCTATAAATTAGGTGAATCTGATGGCTGGTCTTATTCCTTGCTAACCGAAAATATGTCTGGTGTTGGAGGGGTTTCGGGTGGTATTGGAATTCCAGATATTGTTGCGATTGTTGGTCTAATAATTGGTATCCTTTACTTTAGAAAGAAGTGAATTTGATGTCACCCGATGGATTGATATCTGAAGCGATTGCTTACTCAGGAATGCTGTTAATCTTGAGTGCTTTTCTGTTAGAAACTAGAAACGTTTTGCACAGTAAAAACTGGCTATACTTGACGATGATGGCCACAGGTTCGGGGTTATTGGCTATTAGAGCACTGCTAATTGATGAATGGGCATTCCTAATCTTAGAGGTTGTTTGGTGCTTAGCAGCGGTGATGGCATTAATCGGTTTATCCAAGAAATTAAGCGATAAATAATCAACATATTCATGAGTAATAATCTCTCGAGTTAACAATATGAGCAAGGGTCCTGCCAAGGCAAAGCGAGGCATACCATCAAAAGTTGAAAATTTCAACGAGTGGTATCCATTTATTGTAGAGGCCTCTGATTTGGTTGATAAACGCTATCCAATCAAGGGTATGGATGTTTGGCGGCCCTATGGTTGGAAGACAATGAAATTGATAGATTCACTAACACATGAAGAAATGGCAAGAACTGACCATGATGAAGTAAACTTTCCGTTATTGATTCCTGAGAACTTACTGGAGAAAGAAAATGCATTAGTTGCAAGATTGAAGAGGGCCAGGGAAGAAGGTGTCAATCCTGATGAACTCAGAGATGACGAAGAGGAAGGAGGTTTCAAAAAAGAAGTCTACTGGGTAAAACATGCTGGTGAAAATGAGTTGGATATTCCAATGTTTTTGAGACCTACCTCTGAAACTGCCATGTATACAATGTTCCCGCTATGGATAAGGTCACACAAAGACTTACCATTGAAAATTTACCAAATGGTTAATACATTTAGATATGAAACAAAACAAACCAGATCATTCATCAGAGTAAGGGAAATTCACTTTTTTGAAGCACATACAGCACATGCTGACGAAGAATGCGCAACGAGGCAGATTATGCAAGATTTGGAAATTGTTGATAACCTTATGGAAAAATTATGCTTGCCAATAATCAAAGCTAAGCGACCCGTATGGGACACTTTTCCCGGTGCATGGTATACAATTGGCATTGATGCCATAATGCCAAATGGCAGAACTCTCCAAGTAGCATCATGTCATCACTACCGCGACCAATGGGCAAAAGCATTTGATATCACATATGAAAATCTAGATGCTAAGCAACAACATGTCCATCAAACAACTTATGGCATGTCAGAAAGGTTACTCGGCGCTGTTGTAGGCATGCACGGAGATGATAAAGGATTGATTATGCCTCCGGAAATTGCGCCATTCCAAATCGTTATTTGCCCAATGATAAGGAAAAACGCCGAGGTTGATACAGTTGGAGAATCAAACCGACTTGCAGGAATTCTACGAGGCGCTGGACTAAGAGTGAAAGTTGATTCGAGGGATATTCACGCAGGTCAAAAATACTACGATTGGGAGATTAAAGGAGTCCCACTAAGATTAGATATCGGACCAAGAGATATGGCTCAAGGCACAGCATATGCTGCCCTAAGAACTGGGGGCAAAGAACCACTTGCAATTGATAACATAGTTGCTCTTTGCCAAGAAAAGTTAGACCAAATTTCAGAAGAACTGAGAAATAGGTCATTGCAGCATATGAATAATGTCATGGTCGAATTACCAAATTTTGTTGAAAACTCCGGTTCCTGGGAAATGCAAGGGGAAATCATTGACGGCAAGATCTACGAAATGGCATTTGACGGGACTGATGCGCATGCAGAAATTATAGAAAGGCACACAGGTCTAACATTTTTAGGTGATGCTACCGATGAGTATGAATCTAGTAAACCATGCCACATGACTGGCAAAATGACTAAGCGCAAGGTAATTTTAGCAAAAACATACTAAGTGACTATGGTGAATATTATGACTGAACAGCTGAATCTAACAGACATAATGACTGAAGTACAGAAATTTATTACCTCCGATGGGCAAATAATCCCTGCACAACGGGAGTTCTATCGTATTTTAAGAAATAAAATGAATAACCATGTTGGAATATTTGGAGAGTCTGAAGTTGAATTAATTCTATTGGAGGCTAGATCTGAAGTTCTTGAATTAACCGACGACGATTATAATGCAATTCATCAGGTCATAATTGATCGATTCGGTCTAAGTAAAAAATTAGAAGAAGAAGCCAGATTAAGAGATGAGATGATTGAAAAAGAGCGCTTGAGAAAAGAAGCTGAATTGAAAGCCCGTGCAGAGGCAATAGAAAAAGCAAGAGTAGAGGCTGAAGCAAAAGCAAAAGCTGAGGCTGAACTTAGAGCTCAAATCGAAGAGCAAGAGCGAATTGCTGAGGAGGCAAGAAAAAGAGCCGAAGCAGAGGAAGAGGCGAGAAAACAAGCCGAAGAAGCAGCAAGGTTAGAAGAAGAGGCAAGAATTAGGGCTGCCGAGATTGCTAAAATCGAGGAAGAGGCAAGAATCAAGGCTGAAGAAAATGCTAGAATGGTTGCGGCAGAAGAAGCCAGAAAACAAGCTGAAGAAGCGGCTAGAATACAAGCCGAAGAAGCACGTATTGCCGCTGAGGAAACCGCGCGGATAAAAGCAGAAGAAGATAGAATTAGACTTGAAGAAGAAACTAAAATGAGAGAAATCAATGAAGCGCACCAAAATATGGTTGCTAAAGCAATTAGTATTACAGAACAAGAGCGCATTGATGAAGAAGCAAGGATAAAAGCACAAATCGAAGCCGCAAAGAAAATAGCAGCACAAGAAGAGAGGCTTAAGGCTGAGGAAGAAGCCAAGGTTGCTGAGGAAGCAGCGAGGCAAGCAGCGATTGAATTAGAGGCACAAAGAATTGCCGATGAAGCAAGAAGAGCCGAAGAGGAAGCGAAGCTGGCAGCAGAAGAGGCTGAACAAAAATCCAATGTCAAGGATATTCCAGACTTGCCACCAAAAAATGAATGATCTACATTCCAAATGATGAAGGGTCAATATCCATTTCACCTTCTTTCATCATTTTACGCATTTGCTTGTTCAACTTTCGATTTCCGCCCATGCCTTTCATCATTTTCCTTGAGCGATTCCATTGTCCGATAAGTTCGCGAACATCTTTTTCGCGTACTCCAGAACCACGAGCAATTCTCTTTATTCTATCAGCTTTGATTTTAGCAGGTTCATTTTTCTCCCAAGCAGTCATACTATCCATAATGGTTCGATAACGATCTAAGTTAGACTGCATTGCCTGTTTTTGCGACTTGGACATACCTCCCAAACCACCGAGCATATTGCCAGGTAGGAAAGACATTAATTTGTCAATCGTGCCAACTTTCGACATCATTTCCATTTGCTTATACATGTCATTAAGCGTGAATCGACCACTCATCATCCGTTGGGTTAATCGCATTGCTTCTTCTTCATCAAGATCCTCAGGAGCAAGGTCAATCAGACCTTGAATATCCCCCATACCTAAGAGTCTAGAGATAAACCGATCTGATTCGAATTTTTCTAGGTCTGAAACTTTCTCTCCAACACCAATGTGCACAATAGGTGCACCGGTTGCGGCCACAGCGGATAGTGCTCCACCACCTCTTGCAGTTCCATCAAGTTTAGTTACTACAATTCCGGTGACTCCAGCCAACTGATGGAAAGATGCTGCTACAGGTCCCGCTGCTTGCCCCACTTGAGCATCTATTACCAGCCACCGTTCTGTTGCTCTTGTTAATGACGCTATGTTTTCCAGTTCTTCCACCAATTCTTCATCTAATTGGTGTCTACCTGCCGTATCAACAATAACTAAATCAGCTGCAGCACATTTTGCTAACCCGTTCCTAACTATTTGTGCTGCATCTTTGTTGTCAGGCTCGCCATATACTGTTATTGTTGTATCTTCAAGAAGTTGGGATAGTTGAGCATATGCACCTGGTCTGTGAACGTCTGCCTCGATTACAGCAACCCTTAGTCCATGCTTTTTACGGTACCATTCGGCAAGTTTTGCGGTAGTGGTGGTTTTTCCTTGACCATATAGACCGACTAAAAGTAAAGTCGCTCCTCTTGGTTGAAACTGGTGTGCAGGACCTAAAATTCTTACCAGTTCTGTGTATAAAATATTCATTGCATAAGTTTGCAAAGTAAGTCCGGGACGAGGTTCCTCTTCTCGGAGTCTTGTCTCCATACGCTCGACAATCTCTTTGGTTTGTCTTACGTTAAAATCAGCTTCTTGTAAGGCACGACGAAGGCTTCTTGTCATATCTCGTAATTCGTCCTCATCGAGTTTGCGGCGATTCTTTAGAAAGCCAAGGGAGCGAAAAATTCCTCGCGATAGACCTTCGAGTGCCATGGCATTCCGTTCCTGTTTTCCTCTTTGAATTCATCCCTTGTTAAGAGGGATGTTTAACTTTAACACATCGCCCTCAAGTTTGGCATCTACCTGACTAGCCTTTACTGCAACACTTGTGGCTATTTCTCGCTCCCGACCATTTAACCCAACATACAATACTCCCTCGTCACTTCTTAGGGACAACTCATCTCGTTTTATCCCCGGGAAGTGCAGGTAAATTGACTCAAAATCCTCTGAAAATTCCCGGTATATTCCACGATGAATATTATGAACGACTAATTTTCCTACTTTGTGAGGGCCGAGTGTTTCCGGAACTTCAATTACTTCACCATACAAATTTTGAGCCACTATCCTAAGATTATCAACACCAACCACTTCTTGGTCTAGCAACTCCATAGAACATACATCAACCGATTCTAATTGTTCAGTTAGTTCTTTTATGCGTTCTATTTCAGCACCCCGGCGTTTTGCTAAGAATGGATGGTCAAATTCCGGTGTAACTCTATTTACAATACATGAAGATACAGGCAGTTGATACTCTATCAGTGACGAATACGCTCTAACAGTTTCATTTACTCCCATTTTCTCGGGAATAGTCACTAAAGTAAATGATGTTAATTCAGGGTCACTTAACACTCTTCTAACATGCAATACTCTACTTCTAAAGCGCTCAAGTTCTTGTTTCATCTCTTCACTTTCCTTACGTCCAAAGAGCATTGAACGAATGCCTCCCGAAATACGCATTAATCGAATTAATCTACCCGACCATGCCTCAATAATCTCTGGCAATGAAAGAAATCTAAGAGTATGCCCAGTAGGTGCTGTATCAAAAACAATCACATCCCAGTTTGGGTCTTCTACATGCTTTAGCAGTTCGTCAAAGGCTAACGCTTCATCTAAACCAGGTAGTATCATTTCTGATGTTTTTACATCCGATTTAATGTCTTCAAATTCTTGCTTAGCAGATGGATCAAGCATCATACCAAGGCCACCAAGTCCGCCAAAACCGCTCAATCCTTTCATACCATTTCCGGAGTTCATTCCGTCTACCATGTTTCCAAGTTTGGGCAGTAGGTTGGATAATTTTGATTCCGGATCCATCTCAAGCCCAAATAAGCCATCAACTCCAGCTATGGGAGTTGGCTCTGTGCCTATATCTACGCCGAGTGAATCTGATGTCGAATGTGCGGGGTCGCTAGAAACGAGAAGTACTTTCAACCCGCAATCTGCAAGATAAACTGCTGTCGCAGTTGAGGTTGTGGTTTTTCCAACCCCACCTTTCCCGCCAAACAACAGTAGCCTTGCCATATTGGCCGCTCATCGTTCAAAGTCTTTGAATTCAACGGATTGTCTAGAATTCAAGCAACGGTTTGATGAACTAATACATTTGCGCAGGTTTAATGGCTTCAGATTTATTGTTGTTTCAGTTATCAAGCGTTTCCGCCTTGATAGGAATGACATTGGGTTGGAGAGGAGTCATGACTAGGTATTCGGGGTTTTATGACCTCCCAACAGCGTGGAGTAACGTCTTTTGGGGTATTCTCTTAGGAGGTATATACGGTTCACAAATATACACTCAAGTAATTATTCCAAACATTGAATTTGAAGCGACTAACGACACTGTAGTAAATCCACTCAATTTGATTTTACTGTGCTTAATTGCATCAATAGCCGCACATTTCATATTGAGAAGAAACCGAGTTAGAAGTGGAAGTTCACAAACAACCAGTGGTTGGGCTCTCGGTCTTGCGGTTGGTGGAATGTTTGGCATGGTTGTTATTTATGCTGTATTGCGATTATCAGATTTTAATTCTAGGCTTGTCCTCACCGT
>DAHU01000042.1:0-4234 GCA_002495945.1 Euryarchaeota archaeon UBA13 | reverse complement strand
CATTTAATGCTGCTTGGAAAGAAATGGGGTGCAATTCTAAGAGCAACTATGTGGCGTTGTGGTTATGTTGTCATGTTTGCTTACGTATTATCGGCACCTATTGGCTGGATATTCATACTACCAGTCATGCTAATTGCTAATCGAGCCTCAGAAAATTGGATATGGGATTCAATACCCAAGGCTGGCAAAAAGCAATTGCGTAAAATATGGGCGAGGCAAGCGAGAGAGCGTAAACTGAGGCGTATGTCGGATAACCTTACACGCCAAAATCCGATAAATGAAAGTGAATAAATACTTACATAGTTGGCTCCGATAGATTTCGAATATTTTTGTTAACACATCAAAAATAAACGCTTTGGAGGATATCCGCAGGCAAGCGTTATACAATGTCGTCAAAGCCGAGTATCATGGGTACCTGCCCTTACTGTAGGAGTGTTACGCTTCCGGGTGACACAATTTGCTACACATGCGGCAGAGTATTAGCCAATATTAAGTCGAAACAATTTGCTGCAGAACAACAATTTAACCAAGGTTCAATTGAAACAACCTATCTTAAAACCAAAAAACCAACTAGACCTGGTGTAGTTCAAACTCACACTGGAAGAAGGAAAAATATTCTGAAACGAAGGAAGAATCGCTTTAGAAGCGTGGTTATGTTAGGACTCGTAGCTTTCATTATGCTATCTCCACAAGCAAGAGAATTGGTGTTCAATAAATGGGCTGGGATTAGCGAATACATTCAACTCGCTGCCGCTCCTTACCACCTTTACCCTCTAGAGACAACTTACACTGTAGGGAAAACCATTGATGTCGTAAACCAAGGCCAGTCAGGTTATCTAAGTGAAAATTTAGCAATTCCCAGAGATGTTTCAACGCTTGATGGAGAATCAGTAATGTTCGAGTATACCAACGGGAATGATCCGTATCTAACCAAATCAATACAAGTCATCAATCAAATCGAACTGATTATCAACGGTGTTAGCTATAGCATACCACTTTTGGGCGAACCAGCGAGAATGCCAGATAACAAACTGATTACCACAGACGGACATGAAATCTGGTGGCCAGGAGTTGGAATTGGTGATGACATGTGTTCAGTAGACATTTGTGTCAAGGTTAAATTGAACTTAGATGCTGGCGAACAAGCATCGTTCACTTATGCGGTATCTTTGACCAGCACATCTTATTCTTGGTGGTCATCATCGAGAGTTGATTCGAGAATTGACGGGATTTCAAATGGAATCAATGTAGATAGAAGCGGTGATTTTTCAGACATAGTAGACAGAGGTGGTGGAACAAAGGCTGCCCAATTTACAACATCGACTTGGTATAATAAGGACAGATACGATTATGCGATAAATAGCCAAGATGCAATTGTCACATCAACTGCACAAACGATTTCAGCATCACTTCCAGAAGGCCGCTCAAACAATGCCTATGCATTCGCTAGAGCAACATTTGATTATCTGCACATGAATATATTGTATGATAAAAATGCACCAGTCGTTGCCCGCAGTGGCCCGGCCTGTTTAGCGGCAGGAATTGGTGATTGTGATGAACAAACCAATGCATTTTTCTCCATCCTGAGAACTAAAATGATACCAGGATGGTATGTATTTGGTGCGCTTACCGATTCCACATATACATACTGGGAGGCCCACGCATGGGGCTATATCTTGTTGCCAATGAGTGATGAGTGGTGTGCTGAGAGGAATATTGTTCTTGATGATTGTTTTGTCGAGGGCTCTGTAGACGTGGTAAACAATAAGTGGTTAATCCACACCCCTACTGCCTATATTGATTGGATTGAAGAGGCTGATGCAACTGGAAATCTAATCAATAATTATTACAAGCCAGGCTCGTACAGTAACAGCATAGACAGAACTCGTTCATTTTCAACAATTGATGTACCAGAAACAACTGGTGGAACATACCAAATTAAGAAATTGCCAGAAAATTTGAGGTGATAAATTGAGAATAATTATTGGTGGAGCAGGTAGAGTTGGAACGGAATTAGCAAGAGCATTACGTGCCGAGGAAATGGACGTAGTATTAGTTGATTCAGATTCTAGAGCCGTGAAGAATGCCCAAAACCTAGACGTACTTGTCATTCACGGAGATTTGACAACTAGAGAAAAATTGTATGAAGCAGGGATAGGTGAAGCAGAGATATTCGTTGCTGCAACTAATTCAGATGAAAGAAACCTCCTAGCATGCGCTCTTGCTGAACATGCACACTACCAATATGCCGGTAGCAAGGCTAAACCACTGCTTTCTATTTCGAGAGTTAGGAATATGAATTTCTTGGAGGAACAAAAGGAGGGTCATTTAACAAAATGGGCAAAAGTCAATCACGTTGTTAACCCATTGGATAGCGCTATCAAGCGATTGCATACTGGATTGCGCTCATCTTCAATTGAAGAAGTAATTCCATTTGGTCATGATTCCTACATCATTGAATTCAATGTTACAAAAAATGCGAATGGGATAGTGTTTAATTCGCTAAAAGAAGCCAATGCATCAGTAGATGGGGATCTACCACTAATCGTTGGCGTCAAACGAGTTGGAGAAAAAAGCGTTGTGCCTGATGGGGATTTTGTCCTAATGCCGAATGATACTATTGCTGTTGCAACTAATGGTTTATCTAGTTTCAACCGAATCCTGAACATATTTGGACATGAAGCAACAGATTTCCCAATATCGCCAAAAGTGGCCATTATTGGAGCAAACAGAATAGGGCAGATGATTGCTGAAAATTGGTTAATGAATGGGGCTAAAGTTACAGTAATTGAACGCGACTTGCAGTTGGCAAATGAATTCTCAGCTACGGATATCGGTTCAAATCCAAATCTTGAGGTGATTCATGGAGACCATTTGGATAGAGACATCTTGACTGAAGTTGGAATCCCAGAACATCACATCGCAATAGCCGCTTTACAATCTGACCACGATAGCATCGCTGCAGCTCTATTGGCCAGCGATATGGGAGTTAACCGTACTGGATTATTGCTATACGATGCTGATTTGGTAAAAGTAACTCAGAGAATGGGAATCACATTTGCTGTTGACAGAAAACGTGTTGCGGTAGACAATATATTGGCCCATATACATACTAAGGCCGCTGGAGCATATGCTGTATTGTCTAATGTCCCTAACATTGTCGGAATAAGTATGAGAGTTGATTCTGCGCATAAATTCTCCAACATGAGAATCTCTGATGCAGGATTTAGTGAATGGATGCGTATTGCTTTCATTCAAAGAAGAACTGTTGACGGTACTTGGGAAAACCTTAGGCCTGCACCTGAAAAATTACTGCTTCCGGAGGACAATCTTATCATTTTCACAAGCCCTGACAGGGTTGCTGAACTTGAGCGGAAATTCAAGGTGTAAACATGCGTTTTGATGTACTAAGCCTGATCCTTGGTTGGACACTGATAGCGATTAGCATTCCACTAATTGTCTGTAGTTTAATCACAGTTTGGTTAGATGACTTTGAAATGGCTTTACGAGCGTTTCTAATCCCGATTATTCTCTCTCCAGTAATCGGATTATTAATGCTGAAATTCGGCACGAGAAGTGATACTCCAGAAAGACTCAGAGATAGGGAAGCGTTCGCAGCGGTAGCGTTGATTTATCCTATTGTAGTCTTTATTGGTCTGTTCCCTTACTGGTTGGGCGGCGTATTTGTTGGACCATTTACCGCTGATGCCAGTTTGATCGACATTGCACGAGGAGCGGTAAACTCATGGTTTGAATCGATGTCTGGATTTACGACAACTGGTGCTACTGTCATATCGCATAATATGAGTCCAAATTGCATACCTGGAACAACTGTGGACTGTATCAACGCTCAACCGAGAGGCATCCTACTATGGCGCTCCATTACTCAGTGGCTTGGTGGAATGGGAATAATTATGCTAGGCATGATGCTATTGTCGAGAGTTATGGGTGGAGGCATGGCGCTAGCGAGAGCAGAATTGACAGGTCCATCACTTTCTCGATTACGACCAAAATTAAAGGAGACAGCGTTCGCATTGTGGGTAATCTACATCTGTTTGACCTTACTAGAGATGGTTCTGCTTCACTTTATTGGAGGTATGACTTTGTTCGATTCTGTGAATCACGGATTTACCACGATGGCCACAGGTGGATTTTCAACGCGCGACGCTAGTATCGGTTATTATGATTCTTTAACGATTGAAATTATTATTATCGCTTTCATGTTTATTGGTGG
>DAHU01000096.1:1008-3965 GCA_002495945.1 Euryarchaeota archaeon UBA13 | reverse complement strand
ATCGCTGACAGCGAAATTGCAGTGATAAAAATACAAAATGAGTAAGCAAGAAATATAATCGGTGGGTGTATAACCATTAAGTCGGTTTGTAGTAGTTCATTAAGTCCTGAGCCAAAGAAGAATTCAGGAGTACTCTTGAACGGATTTAGAACGATTGCAATCAGCAACAATGTCAAAGAAAAACCATAGATTATCCGTTGCCTAAAATCCCTAGAGTTTACTGTTTCAAGTGACTTTCCAGCAATCGGATTACGCCATATCCAAGCAAGGAGAGTTAACCAGACAACCCACATCAAAATCGGCCCCTCGCGAGCTGCCCAAGTTGCTGCGAAGCGATATTTGAAAGGTAGCGATTCGCCTCCAAATGCCGCGACATATTGTATGGAGGTATCGTTTACAACGAACCTACTCACCAAGGCAAAAAACGGCACTATGAGACATAAGTGGGTAATTATCGATAAGGGCTTAGACTTCTCGTGAAGGCTTGGCCTAATAACAAGAACGAGAGCGGCGATACATGCAATCCATAATGTCGCCCCCCACATAGCCTAGGCTACCCCCAATTCTTGAAGGATTTATCTCCCGTAATAATGTGTGGTTGCTGCACTCTACCAGCCAAAATGCTTTGCTCTGCTATAACCGAATGAAAGTAGCACTGAAATGACTCTCTTGGACATCAATACGGGTTTTCTTACCAATATTTTGAGGCCGATGCCCAGTTTTTGCAATGGTGACATATTTCCTAATTCATCAGGTAAACACCTAGCCATTATCGACATTTCTTCATCTGTCAATTCGTACAGAGCGGTTTTGCCCTTCAAAATCTTGTGATAAGGTGGGAAGCGTTTCTTCCAGGCTGTTTCATAAGCCATGAGGGCGCTTTTGGAAAGGTCATTTGCTGCTATTGAAGAAGCAATTACTCCTGCAGCCTCTCTTCCAGACCACAATGCGAGATGTGAACCGCCTTCGAACAGCGGTGAGGTAAAACCAGCCGCATCACCGACTAAAATTACGCCATCATCCACAGTTACATCTCTTGGCCCAGATATTGGTATTGTGCCGCCAAACGGCCGAACCCGTACCGATTCATCGCGCCATTGTGGATTTACCTTTGGTTTGCCGTCTAGATAGGTATCTTGAATGAATTTGTCAAGATATTTTATTCCGCCCTTCTTATCGGTTGTCACGAGGCCAACATTTGCTCTGTCACCCTTTTTCGGAATCATCCAAACATAGCCGTGCGGCGAATATTGAGGCCACAAATAGAAATCGAGATAGCCATCATTTTCAACTTCCGTCATTTCATACTGAAACCCGGCAATAACTTCTACGGAGGTCCCCATATCGAGAAGTTTTGACGAGGCTCCTGCGACTCCAGATGCGTCGATAACTGCCTTGCAATAAATTGGGAAATTATCCCCCCTACCGTCAATTTTCCAATTGGAAAATTGATTTTCGCTATTGTAAATTCTTTCCATTGACCTTACTTTGTGACCTAAATGTAGCGTTGAGCCTAATTTTCCTGCTTCGTCCATTAGCCACTGCTCAAAAAGATGTTTTTCTAACACATATCCTGGCTCAGTAAGTAATTTCTCTGTTCCATCGGGGAAGATAACCCGAATTCCTTTGACATCTAATGCTTTGACATGGTCAGGTATATCCAAATCTAGATTTTGCACCGCTAAGTCAGACAGACATTCCCCGCAGTGAACTGGTACACCGACAGCAGGATCTGCCTCAACGACCACCGTTTTGAGCCCTGCTCTTGCGCAGTGTATAGCCGCAGAGCCGCCACCCGGCCCGGCACCGATGACTAGAACATCAATCATGTCAACCTCTTCTGCCATGCTCCCCCTAGCCCAAATCAGTCCATCAATGAAACGGTTAAACAAACGTGGAGTCCTACGCAGGTTCAAAGGTATAATCGTGCTGGGAGGGGTGTGGCTTGGAAGACTCTCAAACGCTGGATGAACCACCTCGAATCAAGAGGTGAGATGCTACGTATCTCCACTCCGGTTGATGTTGAATACGAAGCGGGGGCCATTGCCGACCTGTTGGTAAAGAATGATGGCCCAGCGGTTTTATTCGAACAACCAAGGTTGCCGGATGGTTCTATTTCGAAGATACCGTTAGTCATGAACATATTTGGCAGCAATGACCGAACCTTGAGGGCTCTTGGTGCTTCACATGAAACAGAAGTCGGGGACCGCATGGTTGCAATGATGAAGCCCGACATTGGCGCATACATGAGAGCGCCATGGAAGGCACTTCCGCTTGTGAGAGACGCACTAGCAATGCCTCCGAGGAAGAAATGGCGTGGTAACTGTCAACGGGTCAGACTTGATACTGACCTCACTAAATTACCCATTCCGAAAACTTGGCCAATGGATGGCGGACCGTTTGTAACTCTTCCATTGGTAGTTACCAAAGATCCAAAATCCGGCGAACACAACCTTGGAATGTATCGGGCGCAAGTATTCTCCGAGCAAGAGATTGGCTTACACTGGCAAATCCATAAGCATGCAGCAGACCACGCTGCAGCGATGGGTGAAAAACAAAAAATGCCTGTTGCCATATGTATGGGGGGGCCTCCAGAACTCATTTTTTCTGCAATTGCACCACTTCCTGATAACCTGTCAGAGTATCAGTTTGCGGGAATTCTCGGCAGCAGGTCTCTACGCATAACCAAAGCACTAACGCAAGACCTGATGGTTCCTGCAGAAGCTGATATTGTCATCGAGGGTTATTGCATACCAGGCGAGACGAGGTTAGAAGGGCCGTTCGGCGATCACTTCGGATTCTATTCACTAACTGGACAATATCCTGTCATGCACGTAACAGCAATAACTGCAAGGAAGGATGCCGTGCTACCCGCTACTATTGTTGGCCTTCCGCCAATGGAAGATGGTTATCTGGGCGAAGCTATTGGGCGGCAATTCTCCCCAGTATTACAATTC
>DAHU01000096.1:0-663 GCA_002495945.1 Euryarchaeota archaeon UBA13 | reverse complement strand
GTGCACTTGCCCTTAGAAACTGGTTTCCACAATCTCGCAATAGTTGCAGCCAAACAGAGATATCCAAGACAAGCGAGAAAAACTGCGCTTGGCTTGTTAGGGGCAGGACAAATGATGTTCCTCAAGGCGATAATTACGGTTGACCCCGACCAAAATCCAAAAGACTTGGAAGCACTACTTGACGCCCTAAATGATAAGGTCGAAATTGCCAACGATGTAATTGTTCTCGAAGGGATGGTTGCTGATTCATTAGATGCATCAAGTCCTTACGAAAATGTTCATGACAAACTAATCATCGATGCAACTACTATACCTCAGCGAGACCCGAGGTCGGACAATGAACCGCTCGAAGGTTCGTTCAAACAAGAAACTCCTAAATGGCGCCAAGGACTTGCAGAATCAGATAAATTCACTGACGTTGAACTCGTTAAGCAAATTCCTGAAGTTACCGATGCCAGAATGTTGCGTAATAACATCTTAGTCGTTACCACAAATGTTGACGGAACTCCGACCCCAGAAACTGGTTCTGAAGAATTCAATGATAGCGCAGAAGCGGCAAGAATTGAGCGAATTTCTCAATTGAAAAATTCAATTTGGCAATTGGATTCTAAAAAATGCTTAAGGTGGTTATTTATCACCAATGATGACATGGATTTGAACTGC
>DAHU01000130.1:20456-23922 GCA_002495945.1 Euryarchaeota archaeon UBA13 | reverse complement strand
CCGGATGTTGATTTGAGAAAATGCGTTGTCGGAGTAGCATGTGCTGCTCAAGCGATAACTGATGGGCACGATGTAAGTGTCTTTTTTGCCGCTAATGGGGTGAAAATGTTGAATGCTAAATTTATTGAAAATCTGAATAATTCCGGCATGTTACCTGATGGAATGATACACAAACTGATGCATACGGTCACTACCAATGCGTCTGGCGTGTACTGTTCAACTGGGTCCCAGGCAGCCAATGGCGTAACCAAAGAAAATGCTGCAGAAATACTGCTTGCTGGTTATGAGGACTGGATGACTTGGAGTGGCCCTCCAGGGGTTATCTCACTTAGTGCAGCATCCGAAGTGCAATTGGTTTACTAAGGGAAAGCGACGATTTATTGAGTGGATTACACAGCAATGTGTATGGACAAAAGACCTGCAACCGATGTATTTCATGATTGGGCATTAAATGGTAAAGATGAGGGAATGGAAAAAGGTCATGCCGCTTCGGTAAACGAGATGCTATCATTCATCTTAGAGCAGGTAGCAAAAAGCAACCAAAAATTCAGCGCTGTTGATGTTGGGTGTGGTAATGGATGGGTTGTTAGAAAACTGAAATCAAATGAAATGTGCCAGTATGCTATGGGTATTGATGGTGCAGCAGCAATGATCGAAAAGGCCAAAAAAATCGATAGTAGTACTGATTACATTCACGCATTATTACCGGAATTCCATCCCGGTAGGAAGTTTGACATAATTCATTCAATGGAATTTTTGTATTATCTTGAAGACCCGGAAAGTATGTTGAAATCCTTTCATGACGATTGGCTAAATGATGGCGGTTGGGCAGTAATTGGTATCGACCACTACGCAGAAAACGAGGATAGTTTATCGTGGCCAGATTATGTTGGAGTAAATATGGCTACACGTAGTACAGAGCAATGGCACAATGCGTGGGTGGAAGCTGGTTTCAAAAATGTCGAGCATTGGATTGCCGGCGGCGAATCCGGTGTAACATTGGTCTTTACTGGTCAAAAATGATACACTACTCTTGTGGCTCGATACCCGAGTTCCAACAAACCATTGCGTGATTCATCGTCATTCTATCTGGTTCATCCGGATTGTGAGGATTTGCAACCAATTCACCAATCCATACCAATTGGTCATCAAGTTGCTCTTTGGCAATCACATATTCCTCTTGTGTCATTTCAACCGTCCTACCTGAGGCAGCAATCAAAATGGCTGGGGGCAGAATAGTTCGGCGTTGACTTTCTGGTTTTTCCTGTTCAATCGCTTCCAAGGCCTTGGAATACAAAGTCAGCTGATACTTGTATTTGTCAATTATTTTCTGCTCTGCGGGGCTGGATGGTAGTCGGTCGTGAAGTTTGCCACTAAACTGCTGAAGTGGACTTCCTTGTGCAGCATTATCGGAATTGAAACCATACAAACACCCTGTAGTTTTCATGTCAACGACTTGTAAGTAGCCGTTGCCTTTGTCATCGGCATAGGCCATGACTAAATCTGCTCGGCCTTCAAAAATAATTTCTACTGTAGCAACATTAGCCACCTTTTGCATTCTGCTATCAGAAAATACTTCTCGTTGAGCATCTACATCTACTAAATGGTTATACAAAAATGGTAACTCTGTGCGGAGCCCCTCAGCAACTAAACCGTGGATTCTCTCGCCTTTGGCATATCGTCCGGTAAGCCCTTGGTCTACTAAATGAGCGATTTCCTGCATCCGTTCAAAGGTCGCATCATACCGTTTCTTTTCCTCGGTTCCAAGCGCGGTAAATCCAAATTCATTCATTACGATATCAATAGAAGTCTTTGAGGTTAATTCATTTTCTGGTTCGTTAACCCAACTTTCCGGTAATGGAATTGATGGAGCTTTATTGTACTTAGATGGGTTGTCTAGACTAATTTCCATCAACCTATGCATCATCAAACCAAACTCAATTGGGGTTGGTAAAATGCCTTTTGAATCGTGGCCATCTGCTTGTTTAGTGAGTAATTTTTCAAGTCGGTATTGATTCCAATTATCAAGATTGTTAGGCCAATGATGATGGCGACATTGTACGCTATTATCCAATGCATTGGCACCTAACTTTAGGCTGTGTTGCACATTTCTACTAGGTGCTTGCTTGCCCTTTACTACTGGTTCTGCGCTGATTTCCCGCTCAATTATAGCCCAGCGTTGAGTCGGCGTCAGCGGATTTAATTCTGCAAAGCAATCGGGGCCGGTAAACACTGCCATCGATCTTATGCAATCCTCTCCTAATTCAGAGTTAAAGTACAAACTCATCGGATTAACTGTTAAATCATGCTCACCATATTCGCCTAATTCTTCGCCTATTACATCCTCAGGTTTGAGCCATGGAGATGCTGATAACTGATTTCTATGGGCAATAGAGCGTAACCCCTCCATCCACATATATCCCATAGTAGTGTCAGACGGTTTGCTGGTGAATTGCACCCTGTTAGTATCCGAGCAAAGTTTAGCGCTGTTTGTTGAATTGCCAACAATAATCAAATGATTCTCTACTCTTGTTAATGCGACATAAAATTCTCTTCGCCGTTCTGCTTGGTTTTGAGCACTGTTGATACTTTTCGTAAACTCCCATAATCCATCTTCGGGGCGCTCCAAAGATGCCCATGGGTTAATGCGGCCTGAAATTATCTCTGGTGTGACAAGTACATTTTCTCGAGTGGTAATGTTGGTGTCATAACGTCCTGCTTGGAATATTCCTGAAACAACTACGACTTTCGACTCTAACCCTTTAGCACCGTGAACAGTCATGATTTTGACTGCACCTGAAGAAGGGGTTGCCGAGGCTTGCGGACCTTTTGTCCCAAGCTTTTGTAAGGCTTCAAGTTGGGCAAACATCTCTGCAGGATTATGGCCACAATCAACACCAATCTCATACGCTAAATTGCACCACTGCTCAGCGTTTTGTCGGGATGAATCGTCTGGATAAGCAAACAGCAGATCTGAATTATCCAAAATGTCACTAAATATTTCATGAATCTTATATCCAGTAATCTGTTTGTTGATATGTTGTAATAAGGCACCAACTTTGTCATTTGACACCTCGTCTGCAAGAGTTTGCCACCAGTTCTCTGACTGTTCAACGGTGGAGAAAACTCGACTGAGTTGTTTATCATTCATGCCGATTATTGGAGATTTGGCTAGAGATGCAGCCGCGAATTTTGACGAGGGGTGAGCAATTAAGTCAAGAGCAGACATCAAATTTTCAACTATTGGCTGCTGAAGTAACTGCCCTTGCTTATCAGAAATTACTGGGATACCAAGTGATTGTAGACGCTCAATTAAATCAGCGATATGAGTTCTTGAGTGAATTAAAATCGTTATGTCGCTTGGCTTGATTAATTCAGTTGGTTGCTCTAACTCGACATATTCTTGTTTAGTTGGATTCCAAACTTTACACGGGATTCCACGAATCAAATTTTGTAAACGTAAAGC
>DAHU01000130.1:0-20054 GCA_002495945.1 Euryarchaeota archaeon UBA13 | reverse complement strand
TGAGAGATTATTGATTTTCAATGGTAGTAGCCACTCTAATTTACCATTTGGAGCATCTTTTTTGGCAGGTGACAACGCCTGAGCCTTGGCGTGGTAGTCGCCAGGAAGGCTGTGGTGTCGTTCATCGAATACATCGCTAAAGATATTGTTCAATGTGCTAAGTAAATCATGAGTTGTGCGATGATTTGATGTAAGGTCGATATGTCCAAACTTTCTGTTTTCAATAACTGCATCATCAGTGATGATGTTACCATTATCCATTCTGTTTAATGGAACATGATTCCATTTTCCAGCGTTTTTTGGCAATTCATTACTAGATTTAATTCCAGAGGTGAAACTGTTAACTCCTGCCGTAGGACGCGGGTCACGACCATTACTAACATCTCTAAACTCGAACGCTGTAGTGGCAAATTCGATTTTATTTACCAACTTAATATGCTCGACAGTCCGTCGCATGACCGTAACTTCTGCTTGCCGGAATCGATAGATACTCTGCTTCATATCACCAACAATACAGATTGTTGGGTCCCAAGGTCCGTGATATTCAGAATTCTCTTCGAGCCTTCGCGAGCCCCATAACCGCGACAAGAGTCTAAAATGCGCAGGATTTGTGTCTTGATACTCATCGACGATAAATGCCAAAAATTGTTGCCTGACAGTCTTTAGGATGCCCACTCTACGCTCGAAATCCTCACGCCAGTGTGGGTGTTTTGTTTTGATTAGATGCCTAGCTGTGTCAATATGCGAATCCGACCAAGGTTCACCACCCAAATTATCCAGTGCATCAACTACCTCAACAGGATAATCGTAGCGCACTATCTCAGGACAGCGAGCGAGTAATAGGTCTGCAGCCAGTCGTTGAATGTCATCAAAGTCATGAACACCTTCCTGCATTTTACGCAAGGTTAGAATTTGCTGACAACCCCTATGAACAATTAACAGGTCACGGAGAACCGATAATTGTAATTCTTTTGATACCCGAACTCGCCCTGTTGGTGGATTAGCACCCAAATTATCGGTTAATTCTGTGTAATTCAATGGACTGTCGTCGGGGAGAAATACAAAATCCATCTGCGGGTCGAAAGTGTAGGAACTACGACCAAGTATTTTCGCCAGTTGACCGAGGTTGCCATTTAGTAATTCGGTTGCATCCTCTATCAAAGCTTTCGACATGCTTGTTAATTCAGCAAGCTGTTTTCTGGGGACTTTTGCCTTCGAATTGGTTTGTATGCCCCCTTCCCAGCCATCTGAATTCGGCAACCTTCCGCGCGGAAAGTGTTTGTGATTGCGATTTTCTAATGATGACTTTGAGGTGCAACAAATTGCAACCATCCAAAACCATTGTAACTTGCCAATATTATCTTCCGGATGGACATTTCTAACCAATTCGACAAGTTGATTGAATCTGGTCATATTACTACCAATCTGTTGTTCAAAAGATGAAATGAATTCAGAATGATATTCTAAGTATAGGTCGACCCAACTACTCAAAATTTCCCTGAGTTGGCTCGATAGCTCTTCTATGAATGGTTCAGCAGGTTGACTAATTAGGTCAAGAATTATTTCTGCAGAAACAAGTTCCGTCTCTCGCCAATTAAGTCCCTTAGCCTCGGATTTACGCTTAATGACCCGTTTAGTTTCCTCGACAAACAGTGATGTGTTCAACAAACCGGCTAACACAACCTCGGCACTTTGTTGCCCGCCAAGTAAAATTGCAAGGTTGTTACGTGCATCGATAAAGCCCTGAAGGTCACCAAGAACTCCCGCTTCATCAGCATCAAAAGTAGTTCTAATGCGCCATGCAGAATTTATGGTTTCCGATATAAGCATCGGCGATCTTGATTCAGCGATTTGTTCCCCTGCAGGTTGAGTAGTCAAGATATCTAAGTACGGCGTTACTAACCTCGAAAGGAATGCATCTATTGTGGAAATTGGGGCATCCTCAAGACTGCTTAACAGCATTTCAATATCTCCCTCATTTATCGAATAGAGGTCGGTATTCGTACCCCTTAGGCGCTTTCTTATTCTGTTACGCAACTCTGCAGTCGCTTTCCTGGTAAAGGTAATCGCAACGACCTCGCTTGGTAGTAAGCCCTTCCATTCGGTAAGACTGCTGCGTTCACGAGCCGGCGCGCGCAGGGAGCCGTGGCCCTCGAGTGGAGTTCTTGGCCCGTTTGGGAGCAATTGCTTAGCCCGTTGATGCTCAGATAGTAGATGCTGTATGTACCGTTCCGCCATAACGGCGGTTTTGCCGGTACCAGCGCCTGCATCAATAGCTATGTGTTTGTCCAAATCAAGGCCCAACTGTTGACTAATATTGAACTCAAAACTCATAATTTACCCCCCAGTTTCGCCGAAGGGCACATTCTTCTCACTTTACAATATTTACAATCATCACTCACAGTTGGATTGACGTGCCCAGCTGTCGCTCCATCAATCACTCTTATCGCAGTACGGATTCTTTCGTCTAACCAAGCGCGAAAACCATTGCTGTCGCCTTTTTTCTGCTCATCAAGTGCGCGATAGGTTTTCGACGTATATGTCGTGACTTTGCCAATTGATAATTCGTTAATCAACTCAAGATAATCAGGATCTAACTCAACATAATATTCCGTTGTATCGCCAACTTCTGTAATTCCAACACCGATGACTCTGTCATTTGGAAAAGTCGCTTCCCATGCCTTTGCATACAACGCTAATTGTAATTCATCAAAGATTGCCTTACGATGTCGCTCACCGCGCTTTTTCTTCTTCGGACCATAGACTGTTTTCATATCCCTAATAATTATCAAGCGTTGATTATCACTCTTCGAGGCGATGTGTAGTTTATCCACCCGGTCAACTCGCCCCCTAAGAGAAAAACTTGCTTCTTCTCCTGCATCGTTGGTTCCGGTGATGGTCACGAAATTCTTGGAGTTGCTTGAGATTGGCCATTCACAGACGAGTGGAGCCGAATGAGTCAACGCTAAACTTGCGGTCAGATAATTGGCTATCTTGCCGCTTGGTTCAAGCGATGAATGGCCATCAATGTATTCTTGCCATACCTCTGGAGTAACTCCTATTGTTTCACGACAGCGGTGAACAGAGACTGCATTTTTCCTCGATAACCAAGGGCTGGTGTGGGCTAGATAATCCAAACACTTTGTCCAAAGAGAATCTAAATCATTTATTGACGAGCTCGCTAATGGTATTGAATCTGTTAACGGTTTAGCAAATACTGGTACTCCATTAGATGACATAATTTCAGCCTCAATATCGTGCATTAGCAATCCGCGTGTGCGATTATCAACATCTTGATTTTGTGATTCATGGGTAGTTAGTTTCAATTGATTGGTTAGCCAAGCTTGTCGTGGACATTTTAGCCACGCCTGTAAACGATATGGAGACCAGTGTGTTGGTACAAGATTAGTTTGAGAATTGCCCATAACATCGAGTAACTTAGTCGGCAGACCGTATTGTAGTGGTAGAGGCCTTGGGTCTATTGCTGGACTGATAGTATTGCCGTTTACCTTAACTCCGAGATTAGGCCAAATTGTTTCACCTCGTGTATTTTCATTGGCAGAACGCTCACCTGGCTGCAAATTTATCGGAGCGAAAGAGATCATCAAATTCCGTTCATCCCACCTCATTGATTCGCCTTTTTCGATTTGCTTGAAGTTCGGTTGAGAATTTTTCAGCCGGCTGTACACTGGCAATTCGTACGCCATCGCTATTGAAGAGAAATTGTTAGGCATCAGCTCGGCGTCGAGTCCACCTTCTAATGCTAAACCGGAGCGTTGACGTATATCGCGTCCTCGATTGCCTGATTTAGTACTCAACGGCTGTTGTCCATCGTATTCCGTACTAAATATTCGCAGTTTTAGCGCTGACTTAGATTCTATTTCGATTAAATCCCAAGTTCTTTGCAGATTTTCGTTGTCATAATATTCACTATTGATGAATGTCGGAACCGTTGAGAAAACAGTTTCATCACTAATGGTGTCGTCGAGCCATTCTGCCAACGGTGGGCTGGGAGTTGCCCTATCATCAAGCGAAGTATCGATGACTATTACTGACTGACTACTGTTGAGTATGTGCCTCAAATGATGGCGCCCTTGGCGGATTTTTATGTCTAGATTGGCTAATCCCAGTTTTATTTTTGTTGAATTGTCAAGCCAGGGAATATTTGTCGGTTTCATCGACCAAGATTCAGCGTCTAGTCCTGCCAATATAACCATGTCAGCCCGCTGTCCAAACGCCTCACTTGGGGTACAAATCGAGATATTTGCACAATCAATTCTCGGGGGTTCATTTTGTTCAATAGCAGCAACCATCTTGACCAATTCAAGAAAATTTAGAGATGATTCAGCAGAAGATTTCTCGGCTTGTTCGATGGCCTCTAACCTATATCTCAGCGCCTCAATGGCAGAGATGCATTCATTGAATCGGGCATCATTGGTTGTAATGGTCTTCCAATCAATACTCAAAATCAATTTGTTAAGTAACTGATTTGGATTATCAAGCGGCTTGATAATAGGTAAGTCTTCACCAGTAAAACATCCCTTTAATTCTGACAAATCATATTCTATGTCTGCAACGATACGCCACAGATTCATCATGTTGGCCAACCACCACTGGGTTTCCTCTTGTTTTACTGCCATAGAATCATCGTAGTCACCTAATTGTCGGTTTGCGTTTGATAGAGTCTTACACCATCTTTCAGCAGCCCCTGGCCCGCCTAAAACATGGAAACTACGGGCAATATTCTCCAAAACATCAACATGCGGAAATGGTCTGATTTCTGGATTGGAAGGGTGCTCTAACTCAAATGCCAACTTTACATTAGCACTGTTAGCAAGACGTCTTAATCTTTCAAATGACCATGCTTCAAGGCCTGTTGCAAGTTGTAAATGATAAATTAATTCCTGTATTAACGGTTCTTGATCGATTGTTTGCTGAGCTTGACGCGAGTGCAGTCCTAAACGTCTCAAAACCTCATTCCATTGATGCCTTCGAGCCTCTAAGCCGGCATCGATAATAAGAATTCGATGTTGTTTTTCAATGGTTAAATTATCGAGCAAATTACTGCTGGCTTCAATAATATGTTCTGAGCGTTCGACTACTATTCTGTGATACTGCGTTGCATCACTACCAGTGTGGGTCGACCGCCAAGGCGCATTGTAATCGACTTTCGAGACCTCATGTAATGGCACCCAAGAAGGTAGTTCATCTTGGTTGCACCACGCAACATCTTGAAGATAAGCCCCACTATAACCAAGCCTGAATTTACCAGGATTGCATAGTTGGTGAATTGGTACAAAGTGAGAAACCTTAGTGAAAATTTCTCGTTCAATTTCAGTAAACTCTGGAGGAGTGTCTAGGATAATTATGCCTGATAAATCGCGTAAAGTAAACGGTAAATTATTGTCTTTGACCTCATCTAGTAATCGATTCAAGTGATGCTTCATCAAATCTGGATGGGTGCCTACAGCAGATTTCTCGATTGCCAAAAGTGCGTTTCTAAACTCCTTGACTCCAGGGTCAGATTCCCAATGTGGAATCTTGGAAAGTTTAGCAATTTCTTTGTGCAGTTGCACCAATCGCTGGGTTTTCCCTAATCCCCATTTCTTACCACTTATGTGAAGAAGAGGAAAGTCACCTTTTTCTGCCCGTTTAACACATTCTTGATGCACTTTGTACAATAATATGCTATCATCATCGAACACATTCGGTTGCCGAAAATCGGTAAGCAGGGCTCGAATCAATCTTTTTATTGTGAGATGACGGGATGAATCGATTGATGAATTATCTCTCGAAAGATGCGTAATTGAGGTTTGACGAGCGACTTCACTTGGATATAAAATCAACAAATTTTTGCCTGCGTCTTCAGTTAATGCTTGTTGCAACCACGGAGGTATTAATCTGCCACTAGGGGTTGATTCTATGGTAATATTATGTGTTAAATTTACCAAAATCATTCCCCCGTACACATTGGCAGAATTGCGACAGTTATTGAAAACTGTTGTCGAAATCATGCAGAACGGGAGAATACTTGAGTAAAAACATAGCGCAGATGGTTTCAAATTTATCTCGCTGGTGGGATTGTTATGCGTCGAGTTCTCGTGGTTATTGTAGTAGCCCTAGTTTTTGCAATGAGTCTGCCCCATTCAAATGCCAAACCTGCAGAGCCAACCAACACTGGAGCAGTCTTTGGAGGTCAACACGCCCTTATCGAGAACCTAACGACAGATTCTACTCCAATTGATGAACTGCCTGCTATTGCTGAGGACTTTACTGCTACATGGTGTTCTAACTGTGTGCAGGCTGAGCAGGTTTTAGATAAGTTAGAATCCGAGGGGCTTGTCCAAAAATACGAATTCCATCGTTCTCCGGATTATGAGGATCCTTTAGGTGACGATTTTGCCTCATCCTACATTACCGAACGGTATCAAGAAAATGTGCCACCATTGGTAGCATTTAATGGAACTATCAAAAAGCATGGAACCCTACCTGACTCGGACTCGTTAGAAAGTGACTATCGCGCAATGATTGCCACCCCTTTGGGAATGGGTAGTGGAGTTACGACTTTCCAGTGGACTCCAAAACAATACTGTGATTGTGACATACCTGACGATAGCGGAATTATTTCATGGAATTTGGATATAAATATGTCTGAATATCCTGACTCGACATTAAGCGTGAATGCTTGGTTTGTCGAGCAATCGGCAGAATTTTCTGATGGGGGTAACGGTGCTGGAGTATACCATGACATTGTAAGAAATATTACCGATTTAGGAAGCGAGTTAACAGGTACAAAGACGGTGCAAATCCCAAGTGCGAATGATGGTAATGATCTCGAGATTCATTTGCTATACATAATCAATCTTCCAGCGGACGAAACGCCTGAAGAACCGACATGCATGCTCCCAGAGGGATGTGATGAGGATGATGGCCTGCTACCGGGATTCACCGCTACCTTCGCAATAGTTGCAATCGGTGCAGCAGCAATGCTATCACGCAGAGATTAACGCTAGTTTGCTAACTGGCCAAATACCTTGATTACCTGCTCAATATCTTCATCGGTAACGTGGAGATGAATCACTGCTCTTACTGCAGTTGGGCCTACATCGAGGACGTCAATGCCATGCTCACCCAACTCATGCATCAGTTGTTTAGCACCCATATCACTGTCGATGTACACCATATTGGTTTCCACGGCGTCGAGATTGATACTAAATCCAGCCATTTTACTAACTTCATGTGCGAGGTGTTGGGCTCTTCTGTGGTCATCTGCTAATCTCTCGATGTTGTGTTCTAGAGCATACAATCCGCAAGCTGCTAAAAATCCTGATTGACGCATTCCGCCACCGAACAATTTACGCCATCGACTTGCTTTGGCGATGAAGTCTTTTCCACCAACCAGCAAACTACCAACAGGAGCACCCAATCCCTTGGATAGGCAAATAGAAACTGAATCAAAATCCCGCAGCATTCTTTTGACTGATGTTTTGGTTTTGACTGCAGCATTGAAAATTCTTGCACCGTCCATGTGAATTGCGCATCCGTGAGCTTTCGCTGTTGCCGCTATTGCGTCAAGCGTCTCTTGTGAATAACAGGTTCCACCGCCTCGATTTGCTGTATTCTCTACGCAGACCAAGGTTCCGTCTGGGTAGTGTCCTAAACTACCCTCTGCCTTACGAATTGCCTTCGCAACTGCTGCTGGAGTCAGTTGACCCTTTTCTCCATCAATTAATGCAACTGATACGCCTGATAAAGCTGCATAGCCGCCCCCTTCGTATTGGTAAATGTGGCTGGTTCTTTCCATGACTATCTCATCGCCTGGTGAGGTGTGCGCCCTAATTGCAATAGCATTGGACATCGTTCCTGACGGCACAAATAATGCCGCCTCCATGCCACACATCTCTGCCATTTTTGTTTCTAATTGGCGAACGGTTGGGTCATCCTGTAGCACATCATCGCCGACAACAGATGCCATCATGACATCCTTCATCGCTTGAGTTGGTTGAGTTACTGTATCGCTGCGAAGGTCGATTCTATCCAAGTTGTACTCTCGCATGGGCCTACCAAGTGGCCATCATTGATGAAGTAGGCGGATTCAAAGCAGTTTCAAATGGCCGGTCAAATCCTCTAATTTAACCTCATCATCTGGTCCAAATGCGACTACGGTTAACGAACCACTTGGAATTTGGGTTTTACCGGCGTCGGTTATTTTCACGACTTGAATGCCTAGATTTTGAGCTTTAGAAACTAAATCTTGTATACCATCATAATTTGCTTTTACACAGATTTTCTTCTGCCCTGATTTCAGCCATGAATCCAATGCCGATGGGTTTCTTTCGCCGGCTTTTAGAGTAGCAGATACTGATGCATGGCCAACTTGGGCTGCTATCTTTCCTTTGCCCATTTTCAAGTCTTGATTTACAACTAATACCAACTTCGTTTTTTCCGCAATAAACTGCGTGCTAATTTTTGGGGCGGTCAAACGATGAATAAATGAACGTAGACCCAAAGAAAACCCTCTCTAATACGGCTTTAATTTACCGGTAATTCCGTCTATACTACCTTTCGGTGCTGGGCCTATACCCAACACTGTTATCGTGCCGGATGGAACTTCAGTATGGCCCGCATCCTTGACCAAATGCGTGATTAATCCAGCCGATTTGGCGTCTATCATTATCTGCTTCAGCGATTCTAAATCATCGGTTACTAGGCAAATCTTGCGACCGCCGTTTGTTCGCCATCTTTCCATTAATCTAGGCTCTTGCTTTCTAGCAACAAGGGCACAGCTTACTGCCGCATGAGAACATTGAACCGCAACTTTGCCCGCAGATAATTTCAAATCTTTACGGACTACTAACGCCATCGAAGGGCCATCATGTTCTCGTGACATATCCATCGACTACTTTCTGTTCAATTTCTTCCATTGACTGGAACTTAGCAATTGATTCATTAAACCAAGTACCAAACCAGGCAGCTACAGTTAGGTTGCCAACGGCATGGAGCAGATCATATGGAATTCCATTCAGCAAGTAGACTATAAATCCGCTAAACGAAACTGTCCCAAGAACGCTTAATGAAACAATAAAATCGAATAAGAATGCACTCAATGCCGCAATAACGTAAGTCTTATTCAACTGTAATTTACCATCGACGACGATATTCGCAGTAGAGCCGATAACGGCTACTACAGACCATCCTATCGCTTGATACAATGTCCATATCCCATCGCCAATAATGAAATTAGAAATCATTGTGACAAGAACTGCGAAAGCCACCCCTCTGCGGGCACCAAGTTGAGCGCCAATAATCAGTGCTGCTACAGTAACTGGCTGGATATTCGGTAACGGTACCATAATTACTCTTAGTAGAGAGATACTTGTGACCAGAGTTACGAAAGTGAGAATGTTTGAGACTTTTTTCATATCTGGTGATGCTAACATCCAAAATGCCAGGGCAAGTAAAATCACGTCGATGACCAAGCCCGTCACCGGTCCGAGAACCGGTCCATGGATGCCATATGACTGGAACATGACTAGGCCTAGAGGTTGAGTGTCTTGAGGATTGCCTAACTTAGAGCACTTTCCACAAGACTATACTATCAAATTGTATTTCGCTATATTCAGCAGATACTGTTCCGGGTTGACCATTGACAGAATATTCCCAGCCCTCGCCCGCAACATTGTTGATACTAACGACATATTTACCTAAACTACTGTCAATTATCTCCACATCAATTTCCTGCTCTAAAGCGGCTGCTTTGGTTAGCTCTAATACTGTCTCATGACCGATTAGCCCCCCGGTGACAATTGATTGATCCTTGAATTCAAAGATGATTACTTGCGTCCCCATCCATTCCTCTGGCCACTCATTGTCCCAAGCATCAGAAGCGGGAGCATCCTCATTGACTAAATCTGACCACGCTTGCATTAAATCGCCAAGTGTGAAGTATAACAAAACTGTACAAAACAAGGTGAAAAATTTGAACGCTGAGTGGAATTTTTCTCGAAGCAGACTGATACTGGTGGTGGAAATTAGAATTAGCGCACAAAGCATTGCAAGTATGGTTGGCCAATCAGTATCCGCTTGCTGTTGCTGTGACTGTTCTGCAGTTACTGGAGCAGAAGTCGAGTATAATTTCAAATTGGCATTGTCGTTCACCAACAACATGTGCTTGGCGCCGTCCATGGTCCATGATGCGACTCCTGATGTACCGTACCAATCGTCATGATAATTTGCAGTTCCCGAAAGGTGAAGAGTTCCATTATCACCCAAATGAAATATTTTGTAGCCGCCTTCTGCAGTGTTTTGGGGAGCGATTATATCACCAAAGAATTCTGATATTTCACCATTGGAAATAGAAGATTCAAAGTCAACTACTTCACACTCTGTAGTACACAAAATTGAGGTCAAATAGCGAGAGTCTGTAGTGATGATATATTCTCCAACAACGATCGGTTTGCCCGGACTAAAACCTGAATTCCTAACTATTGTAGATTCTTTTGAGACTGTATTAAAATCGTAAATTGCACTGCCTGATGATGTTTGTAAATGTATCAATAAGCGCTCTTCTTGTAACTCAATCGGGGGGTGTCTAATTTTTCCCTCGCCGATAAAATAACTGGAGATATTGTCTTCAGTAGCCGACCATAACCAACCGTTTTCGTCGCCTGACCAATAAGCGCCATTGACTTGTGTAATTCCATTTCGCCAGCCATTACCAATGCTTTGATTGAATTGCAAGTCACCGTTCAAGCAGAGTTGTACAATTTCATTTCTGGTCGGTATCGTGACAAATTCATCCTCAACTAGCATACTACCTGTTATGCCCCAAGCGAATACCTCGGTTTGATGTTGCCATATGAGGTGACCCGAGGTTGCATCAAGCGCTTGGAATAAACCATCTGACCAGCCAACTAAGACCATCGCTGGCCAACTTCCACAATTGCCTTCACCTGCTTTTACATATTCTAGGGGCGACATGTCTTGCATTGTTGAGTTAGTATTAGCAACCCGCCAATTTTCGTTACCATCAAAGTCAAGAGAATATACAGTGGGTATTCCTTGAGATAAACTAGATGACGAAGTTCTCAGGAAAATAGCCTCATCTGTAGTTATCGGTTGGGTTGAAACGAATACTTGGCCAAAATCATGCTCCCATTGAAGACTGAAATCATTATCATCGCTATGTGTAGTCGGTTCAGCGTGAGCGAATGTTGTGCAGAAAATTACAACAATCGCCAAAGATGACAGTATTGAACGCATTTTATTCACTTAGTCGCTTCAAGGATTGCTTGTTTAAGTAATGCACTAACTGCTTTGCCATCTGCAGCTCCAGCATGTTGCATAACGACGCCCATTAAGGGGCCTATAGCGCCCATACCTCGCTCCTTGACAAAGTCAATTCTTTCAGCAACTATCGCTGAAATTATTTCGGCTAGGGCGGACTCATCTGCGGGTTTTAATCCATTTTCTTCAGCATAAGCGATTATCTGTGCGAGGTCGGGCATATTTCCAACAAAGTGTGCTATGACATCATTAATTGATTCTCGAGTAATCTCTCCTTGCTCCTTAGCCGTCAATACTAGACTGGATAATATTGGGTCTACATCATCATTTTCGAGTAACACTGCTGCCCAAGCCTTGGCCGGTAAGTCATTCAAATGATTAACAAAGATGTCATCAAGTTCACGCGCTAAAATCTGATCTTTCTGGTCTAATGAAACATCAAATTGCGTCATGCGCTCCATACGCTCTTGATCTGTCATTGGAAGATTTGCTGTTATCGATTGCCATTTTTCAGTAGAAATTATTTGACTGGGTATATCTGTTTCGGGATACATCCTAGCGCCACCGGGCAGGGGCCTCATTGGTGCAGTTGTACCGTCATCAGGTGCGCCCTTCTTAATCACCACATTGCGAACTTCTTGCGGAATTCTGTGCCATGCGGCTCGGGCTCGTAAAAGGACGCTTTCTAATGCCAATTCAGCTTGCCACTGCGGTGCCAAACACAGTACGAAGCCGTCTTCATCAGAAATTCCTAAACTGGTTCTAACTTTTTCAACGTGAGAATTTTCTATACCATATGCTGGTAATTCGTCCGAATGAAATACGCCTCTAACTCCGGCCAACTTCGCTGCTCCAGCCAATTCACGGCCTAAGCGAGGTAGTTGTGCACCCTCAGAATCAAATTGTTTAACGCCGATTTTACCCGCAAGACCAGGGAGAGGTAAACCAAGCATTACGTAGGATTTATTCAAACCGTTAACCACCATTTTAGATTCGCAATCAAAAAATGCTTCAGTTACATCATTTAGCTTCAGCGGCAAATGTTCAGCCACTTTTTCCGCTACTTTTGCTTCAATTGTTTCGTCATCGCGACGACGATCTGTTGGCAAATTGGGCAAACCTAATTCTGCTCTTAACGAGTTTGCTAGCCGATAGAAATGCAATTGCCTTACCATCTCTAATTCAATAATACGCGGAATCCAATCAAGGTCCTGACATCCTTTAATCTCGATTCTGTCACCACATGCAATTGAGACATTCAAATCTTGCCTTATGCTTCCCAATCCTCGCCTAACCTGACGAGTTTGCCGCAATGTTCGACCCAAAGCGATGGATGTCTCTTTAGCATGTTCAGGAGTTTTAACATCTGGCTCAGTAGCGATTTCAATCAAGGGAAGGCCCAATCTGTCAAGGTTGTAAATGACACATTCCCCTGTTTCTGTGGTGTATGAATCTAATTTTCTTGCACTGTCCTCTTCTAAGCAGAGAACTGATATTCCCACAGGATGAGAAGCTGTTGGTAAAATTCCACCAGTTGAGATTAGTGTAGTTCGTTGAAAACCGCTAGTATTGGAGCCATCTACCACTGTTTTCCGCATTGTTTGCAGCAGTGAAACAGGTTTAGCATCGAGTAGTGCCGATGTTGTCAAAGCGATATCTAATGCCGTCTCATCATGCCCTAATGGGGGTTGGTCATCTAGTTCAATCAACCCTGAGTTTGGTGTTTGGATGTACTCAAACGAACGATTTCGCCGTGATTCAAATCGCGCAGCGATATCGATTTTACCACCTTCGCCCCTTGCAGCTCGTAATTTTCGAGAGAATCGAGGCCAATCCTTAGGCAACGTCTCCATTGTCACATCATACAAATCACCGGGGTGTCGAGAATGTAATTTCCCAGTCGCCAATTGTTGATGAACTTCTATCCCACACATGAAGCCCAATTGTTCTGGGCTGAGGCTTTTAGCGTCGGTAAGGTCGCCTTCAGGTTCGGGAAAATGCGACTCGGCCATAGCAGTTCCAGTAATTCATTGTTCATGATATAAACGATTATCATCTTAAGGTTTGAATCGTATCATAGCCCTTAGGCAGCATTAAAGTTCCATCTCTAACCATTTTGTCAATCATGGTGTCCACTTTAGCGCGGTCTACATCGTGTTTTTGCATTTCATTGTAAATATCTATACGATCAGCGTACTTTATTTTCTCATTCGAGCGAGATTCAAGATCTCTAATTGTATCGATAAGTAAACGCTCATGATTCCTTGCTGACGCTTTTCGTCCTGTCTGCAACGTCGTTTCATCGAAGTTATCGCCCATCAATTCATTGCGCCAAGTTCTAGTCAATCGAATTGCTCTTTCAACATCGTCAATATTAGCCACATCAGACAACCTGATTCTAGCACTGGCTTCAGCCATACGCGCCACGGCTTCGAGAGAACGGGCTGTAATTGACACACTGTCTAATGATTCCCCGCCTTTCTTGCGCGTGTCGACATAGAATGCGACAATTCTGCCACGCGCTTCCTCATCGAGTTTAGGATGGATGACTCGTTTGGAATAAGCAATGTATTTCCTAATCAGTTCTTTGGTTAATATCTCGTCGCCTTCTTGAGATTTTTGGGTTGCTGAGGAAAGTTTTCTCGATGGGTCTGGCGCACTACCTTGATTCACCAATAATTCACTCGTACCCAATAATCGATTATTGATAATATGCTGAGCTATTTTAGCGTCTCTCTCCTGTTCTGCATTATCTGTGAGTAACCATATAATGTCAAACCGAGAAATCAGCGGAGGTGCTAGATTTATTTGAGCAGTAAATGGATTGTCGGATACTGGCTCGAACCGCCCATTTTTCGGATTCGCAGCCGCAAGAACTGCGCATCGAGTTCGCAAACTGGCATTGATTCCTGCCTTAGATATGGAAATAGTCTGTTGCTCCATTGCTTCGTGCATACTAGAACGGTCGGCATCATTCATCTTATCGAATTCATCAATCGCCGCTAATCCGAGGTCGGCCAGTACCAGGGCACCGGCTTCAAGAGTCCAGCGGCCATCTGCCGCAGAATCCTGCACTGCTGCAGCAGTCAAACCTGCTGCTGAGGCTGACTGACCGGAAGTAAATTGGCCTCTTGGTGATATTTTTGACATATAGTCTAACAATTGAGATTTAGCAACACCCGGGTCTCCCATCAGCAAAATGTGAATGTCGCCGCGATTACGAGTGCCGTCGGGGTTTAATCTTGCAACACCTCCAAAGAGTTGGAGCATCAATGATTCTTTTACCCGCTGCATGCCAAATATCGATGGAGCAATACTGCGGCTAAATAGGTCGTAGATATCTGAGCGGCTGGCTAATTCCTTAATCTCTAATTCCTCATCCTCGGTAATCAAAATCTCCTCAAGTGGTACATTTTGCCGTTCTAAAGAATGAATTCTAAGGAATATATCGAATACCGGGGTATCTTTGCCCCCTTTACGTTGAGATCTAATGAATAATACTCCGTTGGCCTTGACTCGATCACCTGGGTTCAGTTTACCTGCAATATCGTGTTCTCCAATACAGATTATTCTCTCAGGTTGTATTCCACCTTTGAGTTGTTCAGGTGATTCTTGAAGTTCAATGAATTGAGAGTTTATCAAAATAGATTCGTCTTCCTGCAATACAAATCTGGTTTGGCGTTTTTGGCGTCCGCAGCCACCGTCAATTTGTGAACATTCGATTGGCTCTATCAGCTCCTGTTCGTTGGGCTGTTTCACTTCAGTTATGTGTCCGCAAGATGAACACATGAAAGAGGCGGAGTAAATTCTTGGCCTTACGCCTGAAATCTTCGTTGCTATTGCATCGATTGCTAACATCATCCCAATATCATCAGCACGCAGTTGGGATACTGTCCGTATTTGGTCGCTTGGCAAATGTACAATCCTTACAAATGGGTACATCGAGGTGTGCCCCTCGTCTTGAAGGAATTGTCGCAATGCCTGATTTGCTGCTTGGAAGTGTAGATCTGGGTGAGTAAGGATATTTTGAGCGAAATCATCGTCGAATCCTTCGATTGTTCGATATGAAACTTCGAGCGATTGCTCATCAGGCCACTTCTGTGCTAAATTGTGAACAGCCTCGGCATACAAGTCTTGAATCATCGAAGTCCATCTTGCGGCCAAATCAAATTCTTGTAGCATAAATTACACCTACTCTACTGTGTTAGACTATCCAACTATTTGGCCCCGGTTTATGATTACTTCGATGATTTTGCTATACCCCTTAGTTTCCACTGGAGTTTCGCCAGCCTCTACAACTGGTAATTCGATAGTTTAGCGATGTCCAGTGTAACTATGCCGAACCGTTGAACAAATCAGTGATGACCCCATGGACTGTTCATGCCCGCACATAGTTTCGCACCAATAACTGGTACAATTGAGCGTATAGTTATTGATTCAGCCTTGTTAGAAAATCGCTTAGGTGACCCAACTGAACGCGAGGTAATTATTCACATCCCAATACAGGGCAAGGAAATGATTCAACAGGGGATGCAATTGCCGGTTATGGTATACTTAGCGCCATTTACTTCCTCGGGTCTAGCAAGAGCTGGTTGGAAGGCCTTCAGTGAGACGCTTCCCCAACGACATGAGCGTTTAGTAAACGAAGGTAAAATGCAGCCGACTATCCTTGTGTTACCTGACTGCTTCACATCATTAGGCGGTAACCAATTTGTTGATTCAGCGATAATGGGTAATTGGAGTTCATGGCTACACAAAGCGTTGAAGCCCGCAATAAATGATCGCTTTCCAACAAACGGAAAATTTGCCTTATTCGGTAAATCTTCGGGGGGCTTTGGAGCAGTGCACAACGCATTAACGCATCCGGGTCAATGGGAAGCAATCGCATCACATTCAGGTGATGTTGGATTTGACGTGCTTTATCGGTCTGACTTCCCCACTACTGCCACTCAAATTAATCTCCAAGGTGGACTGGATGGCTTCATTGACCACACCAGAACATGTCGCAAGCTGAACAGTGATGATTTCCATGCATTGATGATTTGCGCCATGGCGGCGTCATATGATTCTCAAGCCGACGCTAATAACTCACTGGGCCTCAGACTCCCATTTGACCTCAAAACATGCACCGTCGATGAGGGCGCTTGGAAGCACTGGTTAACATACGATCCACTTCACACAAAGCATAACGATTTAGCCGCATTAAAACAACTAAATCTGCTCTTTATCGATTGTGGAAATAGAGATCAATATGGGATACAGTACGGTAGTCGAATGATGATACAAACCCTACAGGAAAACGATATCGATTGTCATTGGGAGGAATTTGATGGTACGCACTCGGGAATCGAACATCGGCTCGATATTAGTATGCCAATGCTGTCAAATGTGCTCCACTCCTGAGCCGATTTATTCATTGCCTGTCTTTGGCTGGAAGAAATATGGCTGATAAGATGGATTATGCCAGTGCTGGAGTAGATATTGACTTGGAAGGCACTGCAGTCGCATCGCTTATCTCCTCACTAAGCAAATCTGTAAGGCCAAGTGGAACGCACGGAGCACCGGTTGAATTACCCGGAGGATTTGGTGGATTGATTGAATTTGGCGACTACCTACTGGCATTGGCAACTGATGGCGTTGGCAGCAAATTGCAAATTGCCTCTCAGCTAAACCAATGGTCAGGCGTGGGCATAGATTGTATGGCAATGAACGTAAATGACTTGCTCTGTGTTGGTGCAGAACCTATCGCGTTTGTCGATTATGTAGCGGTACCCAAACCTGACCCAGAAGTTCATGCCGCGCTTGGTGCATCGTTAGCAGAAGCGTGTCGTTTAGCAAGAGTCACGCTGGCTGGTGGTGAAACCGCCTCACTACCCGGAATTGTAACCGAATTGGATTTATCTGGTACCGCACTTGGGTATTTGAAAAAAGGCGAGGCAATCACTGGTGAACACCTACAATCCGGTGATGTGTTGATTGGATTGCCGTCTTCGGGAATCCACTCTAATGGTTACTCATTGGTTCGCAAAATCATGGAGCATGCGGGCATGGACTACACTGATGTTTCACCTTTTGACTGCAGCAGTTCAACCAGAGAAATATTACGTTTTAATGATTCATCGGATGACGTCACTATTGGTGAAATCCTGCTAAACCCGACTAGGATATATTGCGATCCGGTTGTTGACTTGATAAAATATGCTCAATTAGATGATAGTAATTTTTCCGTTGAAGACATACGCGGAATATGCCACATCACTGGTGGCGGATTATCCAACTTATTGAGGCTGCATGATAATCTGGGATGGGAAATAAACAATCCATTACCTCCGCACCCTGAGTTTACGTGGTTGGCAGAGGCCGGCGGTGTAGAAACGTGGGAAATGTATCGGACTTTCAACATGGGTTGTGGTATGATAATCGCAGTTAATCAACAACACAGTGATTCCATTTGTGCTTGGTTACAAGCGAAGATGGACGGTGTTCAAATCATCGGACAAGTTGTAGATAATGGTAGAAAAGTCGTTCATTCCACCCTCGGAATCGAGTTTACTCATTACTGACTCACTTGAGCGCAGCGCTGATCTCTTCGTTCAAGCCGCTAAATCTGTCAGCTAATTCACCCATTGCGAGGTTAAATGCGGTGACTGGGTCTAAACTACCATCGGTTTCATAGGTCAAAACATAACTACCCTCAACAGGTTCTAAGGTAATTGCATCCTTGAAATCGCTATCCCTACCGGTTCCTGGTCCAACTTGGTGGAGTGCTCTCTCTAAGTCCATTACTGTATTAACATCATCAACAACCTTGCCCTTGCCGAATAGTTTTGCGTCGATAGGTCTGCCATCAGAAGTCTTCAAATCCAAGTCAAACAGTGCCTCTGCATTTTTGGCATTGTTAAGTTTTGCAACATTTTTACCGCTGAAGCCAACACCGGCTACAGGTGACCACTTTGAGTGGTTGGCCCCGCGACCAAGGGTAGCAAATGCGTACAACTCAAGGTATTGGCCTTTGGAAAGAATTGTTACTGGAATCCTACGGTGTTCCTCTTTTATGTCAAACATAGGGTCGGAAATTGTTGTCAGATCACCAGCATATACGGTTATTGTATCCTCCTCGGAATCAGCAGTCGGTCCCTGTACATTCAATGAGTATAGAACCTGACATTGTGGGCAGCCTTTCTCGGCTTCGACCATGTCAATACAGACTGGACAGGTTTCAAAGAATTCTAATTTTTCTTTTGGGAAGGTTGGAATTGGAATCATTGCTAATCTGTGGGTAAGCATTTCGTCAGGAAGTACGTTGACCGATTCAAGTATTTGTCCGTCACTTTCAACAACGCCTTGGCTGATGTTAACTCGTGTAATCGCTAGTTTTGGCACATCTGAAATTAGTGCTCTTCTAATCGCATTTACTTGAGATGCATCGGTTTCGCTTAGAGATATTCTAATCGAGTTTTCTTTTGGCCAGCCTTCTACGATTTCTGCTTTCACTTTATCACCACTGTATCATACACGTCGGCCACGACGGCCGCCTTTCTTCTTAGTCCCATCGTGAGCGATTGGGGTAACATCTTCGATTCGAGTAATTGTCATGCCGGCACGGGTTAGAGCCCTAATTGCGGCTTGTGCACCTGGGCCAGTATTGTTTGACAAATTGCCGCCTGGTGCACGGTATTTTACTATAAGTTGTGTGAAATCTTTGTCCTTTAGGGCATCTGCTAACTTTTCTGCCGCTCTTGTTGCAGCAAATTGTCCGCCACTGTCTTTTGACGACTTGACCATTTGGCCGCCTGAACAGGTTGTTATGGTTTCAGCACCGGTTAAATCAGTTGCTGTCATCAAAATATTGTTGTATGAACTGAAAATGTTGACTATTGCTCTACGAGTCATCACTCATCGCCTCCACTTTCAACGGATGGTGCTGCTTCAGCAGCTTCTTTGACTTCGGCAGCGAACTCGGGCGTTGCTTCAGGATCGACTTCTTCAACCGCATATTCGGCTTTTTCTCTGCGTCCCTCGATTGCCTTTCTAATCGCGTGCTCAGGATTATTCAAACCACTGCTAGGGTGATACTTGATGTGTTCTTCTTCGTCGCGAGAAACTGGATATGACGGAATTGTAACTTTTTGATCGCCGATACAAATCAATCCATGATTGACCAGTTGTCTGGCTTGCTTCATAGTGGTTGCTAATCCCTTGTAGTAGACTTGTGCTTGCAATCGACGGTTAAGGATATCTTCTGTGCCCAAAGACAGAATGTCGTCAAGGCTTGCATCGGACTGAATCAATCCTTTGTTGTGGAGTGAGCGTAATAGGTCTTCCATCTCTCTCTTTCCGTGACCTTCGCTGGTGTCAACCATACCAATCAGGCGCATTGCTTGTCTTCGGTGACGGCGGAGTTGGGATTTTGCCTTCCAAATTTCTCGCATGTTCTTCAGACCATGCTGAGCCTTGATTGCGTGTTCTTCTTCAATTCGTGCAGCCTTCCACGGATGGGAAGGGGTATCAAACTTAGGTCTCGAAAATTTTGGCTCTCCCATCTAAATCCCTCACTTCTTCCTGCTTACACCCAGTGTTAGACCACCGCGGCCATTTGAACGACCTCTCTGGCCACGTACCTTGTTACCACTAGCGTGTCTTACACCTCGGTAACACTTGATTGAACGGAGTCTGGTTACATCATCTTTGAGAGTTAGCGAAACTTGTTGACCGGTTAAATGCAGTTCATCTCCTGTCTCGAGGTCTCTTTGGCGGTTCAGCATCCA
>DAHU01000069.1:1100-3152 GCA_002495945.1 Euryarchaeota archaeon UBA13 | reverse complement strand
GATTAAATCTGAAGATAATGGAATTCCCTTATCTACTTCTGCCAGTTATGGTTTACCATGCGAGTGAGGGCGAACCAGTCAATCCTGTTGACGCTGTTGTTGTGCACAGCTGTGCTCGCTGGCTGTACTACAGACGATGATGGTGGGGGCGGTGAATCACCGATTGATTTAGTGATTTACTATGACAGCACGTCTGGAATGATTCAAGAAAATATCCAAAATGGTGCACAGGTATCATTTTCTGGTGTCGAATTATCATTTGATTATGCATACACAAAGTCAACCGCAGGAGACATCGAATCGTTTTATTTCGAAGCGGGCGACGGTAGTAGTCGGATTAGTGTAGATGCTAACGAAACGGGAGAGATAACCTACACATACGCAACTCATGGACTATTTACAGCAAATTTGGGAGCGATTGATGAAGCAGGTAATGAAGATAATACCACTATTACTATTAGAATCGACAAGAAAACCCTCTGGAGTGAATCTGGAACAACAAACCCTCCTACCATGAACATTGATTCGACACCTGATTGTGAATGTCCAGCACCAAATAAGATAGAGATAGACTCAACAGTTGAAAACCCACCTAATTTCCAAGGTATTGGTGGAAGTCCAGTTTCCGTTACCTGGATACTAAGCGGAGAAGGAATTGAACGTAATTCAGGGCAAGAGCAAATTGCTGACGGTCAGGATGCACAGTGGATGCATAGTGAACTAAACCCGGGTGCACAGATTTGGACTTTGGATGTAGAATTGAACCAAGAAAACGAACAAGTAAATGTCGAGCATGAAGTTACAATAACCTACAGTGGTCAAGAAAGTAATCCAAACCCTATGCCAATAGAATCTGATTAGGAAAGTTACTTCTTTCTTCACTTTCAACTAATGTAAAAATGAAGGTTAAACTAAAAAATTCCATGCAGCACGTCATTTACACTAATGATTCCGAGGATTCAAGCCGAATTTAGACCTAATAGCCTGTTTAATCCATTCATATAGTAAACACCAATCCTCAGGGTTGGAAGTGAAAAGGATGGCGACCAAAGCAAAGAAAAAAACTAAGATTGAAATTGAAAAGAATGAAGACCCTCAAGAGGACACGGTGTTAACGATGACCCAAGATGATGATGCTCCTGAGGTGAAAATCGAAGACTTACCGGGCGTAGGTCCAGCGACTGCTGAGAAATTAAGAGAAGCAGGATTTGACGAACTCCTTGCGCTGGCGGTTATGTCGCCAGCTGATTTAGCAGAACAAGCAGAAATCGGTGAAGCAGTAGCCGGCAAAATCATCGCTGCATCAAAGAAAATGGCCAACATCGGTGGTTTCGTATCCGGTGGAGATCTATTAGAGCGTAGAAAAGAAGTTCAAAAACTATCATCAAAAGTACAATCTATTGATGACTTACTTGGCGGTGGTTTCGAAACCCAAGCCTTGGTTGAGGTTTATGGTGCGTTTGGCAGCGGAAAAACACAGATTGGGCACCAATTGGCGGTTAATTGCACACTTCCATTGGAAGAAGGTGGTTTTGATGGTGATGTCTTTTACATCGATACCGAAGATACCTTTAGACCCGAGAGGATTACCCAAATGGCCAGAGGTTTAGACCTAGACCCTGACCAAGTATTATCTCGAATACACGTTGCTAGGGCTTACAACTCCGCTCACCAGATGTTGCTGGTTGATGAGATAAAGCGAATGAGTAAAGGCTTGAATGTCAAGATGATTATCGTCGACTCGCTAACAAGCCACTTCAGAGCTGAATTCATTGGTCGAGGTATGTTGGCTAACAGACAACAGAAGCTAAACAAGCACTTGAAGGAACTCAAGCAATTAGCGGACATCAACAACGCGCTTGTATTGGTAACAAATCAAGTACACTCTAAGCCGGATGCTATGTGGGGCGATCCAACAAAACCAATCGGGGGACACGTATTGGCCCACGCTAGTACATTTAGGCTGTATCTCAGAAAAGCCAAGGGTGGCAGAAGAATCGCAAGATTGGTTGACTCGCCAAACCTGCCAGATGGCGAATGTGTTTACCAAGT
>DAHU01000069.1:0-703 GCA_002495945.1 Euryarchaeota archaeon UBA13 | reverse complement strand
CCTAAATCCGTCGGCACCTTCAAAGATGGTTCGATAATCTTACCTTCATGCGCCATTTGATTGACCGCGTTTTGGAGTTAAGTGAAGAAGAACAAATCAAAATCACGCCAAGTGACATACCGCCTGGGCAAGGTAATGAAGCAGAACTCAAAGCTCTGTTAGAATCATTACAACCTAGAATAAGAGTATATGGGGCAGGTGGAGCCGGTTGCAATGCCGTTAGTCGACTCGCTGAGGAGGGATTATTCGACAGCAGTTATGTTACTGGTTATGCGATAAATACCGATGCTCAAGCACTTCTTATGTCACCAATCGAGGAGAAAATTCTGATCGGTCGTACTGCTCGTGGACGAGGCGCAGGTGGAGATCCAACCAAGGGTGAAGCAGCGGCACTAGAGTCTGAAATGGTCCTTAGAAGAGTCACCAATGATACCCAATTAGCGATAATTACTGCCGGAATGGGTGGTGGTTCGGGCACTGGTGCGGCGGGACACATTGCTAGACTAGCCAAGCAACAAGGTGCTATGACAATAGCTGTAGTAACTTATCCGTTCAAGTCTGAGGGTTCACTGCGTAAACAAAATGCTGAGTGGGGACTAGAACGACTCAGGGAGCATTGTGATACAATCTTAGTAATTCCCAACGAAAGATTGCTCGAAATTGAAGGCGTCAAGGATTTACCAATCGCTAGCGCATTTAGAGT
>DAHU01000063.1 GCA_002495945.1 Euryarchaeota archaeon UBA13 | reverse complement strand
CTCGCAGAGGACAAGGACTTTATTGCTAAATCCGTAATTTTTGATGTGTCTCGCTCAGGTGGCGAGATAGTAATACCAGTAGCTAATCTCGTGGATGAAAAGTTTTCATCTGCAACATTTGCGTTAAAATGGGCTAGAAACGAATCTCACTTTAAAGGGAAACCAATATCACACATCCGCTGGTTTTGGGCTTCTGAAATTGTTGATTGGCAAAACCTGCAAAACTGGGTTGATGAGGTGATAGAATTCAATTGCACTCCGGAGGTATTTGTTATCGACGATGAAATGGACATAACCATGTATCGACTTGGTTACGAAGATTTAGTCGGAAATCAAGGTAATTGGAGCGATTTATCTGATGCTGATATCTCCGTGCTTAGCAAGTTGATTGATAATCGAATTGAAACTGAATCCGGCTGTTTCATCGATAATGCTGATGCTTGGCCACTTCCGGGTATAGGAGTTGAACATTTGTCGGGAATAAATCTTAGATTTGAAGAGATTGAGTGGTTGCTTGGCAAATTAAATTCACACCCAGAGCCAACCACTCTATTCTCACATTTAGTTGACGCAGGATGCGTGTTAAGACCTGGATTCAAGTATGGTTGTAAATGGCGAGTTTATGATGATGAAGTCGCTAAATCACATGCGCCATGGTTGCTCCAACCACTTGCAGAAGCGCCACAGTCGTGGGAAAATATGTGCTTGTCTGTAAGACTGGCAGAAGGCGTTCATAAAAGATGGATCTGCGGTATTAACGATAATAATGATTGGAGATTTCTTAATGTCAAACGATGGTTACCAGGCCGAATCTAATCATCGATTGGCCTTCCCCAAGCGTCATAATGTTGTTCTTGGACAGTATCAGTTATGTCTGAGTATATCTTAGGGAGTTGCTCTGTTTCCCGTTTACCACTGTCTTTCATTGTTAGGAAAATCCAAAGTGCGGCAAAGATACAAGCCAAACCAATCATCTGTGAAGGACTTATGATATCATTAAGCGATTTAGTGGCTGGACTTTCAGCGGTCAAGGTGATTTCAATCGTCCATACGTTATCATTTCCGTCTGATATCTCGATAACCCCATTAACAATCATATTGTTTGTGAGCAATCCTTTTGGATCAATATCAATAATTAAAGTATCATCTGTGCCGGTCAATCGCAAAACTTGTTCACTATCCGCAACTCTTGATAGTGGGCCATCTATCTTGTAATCAAATGTATGACTTCCCAATCCCAATGTATTGATTGGAATGGCAATTTGCCCTTTAGATGTCACAGGTATTGAAGCAGCAAAAGTACTATTCTGTGGAATTATTGACAGCGATAATATCTCTGTATCGAAGTTACGTTTTTCTTGTCCACAATCTAAACTACCAACTAATCTAGTTTTGGAATTATGTTGTCCTGCTGTATTGAATGTAAGCTCTAAATTTACTGCTTCCCCCGCGACCATATTTGGTGTTGAAATTGAAACTAGTCGACCATCAGTCGATAGTAGATTATTCTCAATTACACAATTTATACTAGATTTCACAGACAACAGAATCGGTTCATTTACTAGAGTGGTTATGGCAAAATCAGGCAAATCGACAATAAAGTCACTATCACAAGAGTCAGATTTGAATTTTATTTCAACTTGGGTTTGTATTAGCACTTCTGCATACCAATCCACTAAAATTCCGTCATGATTACGTATCTCAATACCCCGGTCGCCAAACATACTACCATTGCCAAACAAATCACTTGATTGTCCCTCATTAGCACCTGTCAACAATTCATTATTGCCATCTGCTTCAATTATCTTGAGATAAGGTCGCTTATTGTTGATGTTTAGTTCGTTATTGTCAAAACCATCGACGGTAGAATCTTGGTAAGAGACTAAAATACCAGTCCCGGGTAGTGCATTGTCGTACTGATTGTTACCTCGGTATTCTATCCAAACAAATTCCCCATTATCTATTGGTATCTTGTAATCAATTTGCGAATTGGCGGTTGGATTTATGAAAATACTTTCCGCAGTGCAGAAGCCATTATCTTGGCTCCAATTGAAATCAATGGTCTGAAAGTTACCTAATCCAATGGTTTCTAATGTCGATGACATCGGTAGAGACGGTGTTTCTCCATCGTTGTTCCAATTGCCGCTTGCCATTATATCCCAATCCCCGACACCTTTCCAAATTGAGGTTTGTTGACCATCTGAAGGGTACAAGTCGTATGCTCCCATTTGATGCATCATTTCATGCATAGCAGTTCCAAAACCTTCAATTCCAGAGCCTAAACTCGCCATAGCATAGTGTCCAACAGACAAATCCTTGTTGACCTCAATTCTTTCTTCAAACGTGGTAAAATGCGACCATATTCTACTAGAACTGCCACCGCTTTCTTGTCCAATCGTAGTATGAAGAATTAGTAAACGATCTACGGATCCGTCGTTGTTTAGGTCATATGTTTGCCAATCTACACTATTTTTGTTAGCCAATACAACTTCTTCTGCGAGTTTCATGGGTAGGTGAGTTCCATCGATAGATGAATCTCTTTCAACCCCGTTATCTGAACCATAAAATGCCAATTTTTCTGAAGCAGTTGTCATAGAAGGATAGATATCAATATCGAGGTTAACACTTCCGTCAGATAAAGTTGAGATATAATCGCTGGCATGGGGAATTAACATATTGTCTGCGTCGTTTAATGCCATTGCTTCGTTAGTGTTGCGGCCATTGAAATCTACAATTAGAACGAGCCATTTTTCATCCGCTTGAATTTGTAATGTTTCAATTTCGTCGGACTCAACAACGATTGAGTTGTTTCTTAGCCAGTCCTCTATCATGTCATCATTGATGAAGGAAAATATTGCTGCACTTAGCAACAGAAAAATTAGTGGAAACCCCAACCATTTCCCTTTCATAGTAAGTAGGAGTAATCCTTTATCTATCAAATCTTGGTTATCCTGCTAACTGTTGTTTTCACTTGCACACTATCTCGATATTGGCATACATATCGTTTAGAGATTGCCATACAGGAATATTATCGCAGCAGTGAATTACCATCTTATTTGGCTGATGATTTGCAATAATTTTCAACAAATCATCCTGAAGATGCTCATCTCTACAAACATCTTCCAATGTTAACACCTGTTTTTCGATCTGAACTTTTTGACTTAAACAATTACAGTTGATATTCAGAATAGAAATAATCTCACCATTTGAAGAAAATTCTTTTTCCATGCCAACGTCATATTTTGGATGCTTATTTGTCCATCTTCGGCAAATTAATTCCACTAAGAAAATGATAGAGATGGTTATGACAAGACCATAACTAGTACGTTCATAAAATGATAAAATTGATACTAATGATGTGAAACCATATACTCTAACTCGCCACCAGTTTGCGTTGCTTTTATCTAAATTGCCAGTTATTCCTGCAGAAATCATTACCGAGCAGGCTGTGATAATCAATACTTGTATCCACATCAACATGGTGGCAAAATAGAT
>DAHU01000020.1:768-3584 GCA_002495945.1 Euryarchaeota archaeon UBA13 | reverse complement strand
GTTAACTCGTTGTAATATTTATTGGTTTTAAAAATGAATAATGTCATTAGGGATTAGTTTACAGGAATCCATTCTGTACCATTCCATTGAAATTTGCCATCTTCGCTTAATTGCGGTAAGGTTTCATTTGGAGAAGGGAACACTGGTTGTACCAATTGCTGTGATGGCGTATTTTCTTTTTCTTCTTGTTGCATTTTTACTTTATCACTCGGTTTGACGTCACTAACAAAGCCTTCTACTTTTAGGGAATTCATGAGAATCTTTTGGATAAATAGTTGCATCAAGTGAGAATCATGAACTGCACTACTTGCGAGGAGAACATCGTAATCCTGTTCGTCCGCTAGTCTGAACGATAACCTAGCCATTCTTGTATAATAGAATAGGAACATGGATACAAATGATATTGCTAAACATATTAGTAAAGTTAGCACACCTGAAGGCCCTTCAGCCGCTGCAACTGAAATCAAACCGATGATCAAAAATAAGACGCTAACAATTAGATATATTGGAAAGGAGCGTCTTCTATATGTTACAGATGCTAAATAACTATCATTAATTCCAATTGATACTTGTTCAGATTTGTACGAGGAATTAATCTGAATACCTCTATTCATTGTAGAATTAATTTCTACTCTGGCCTTTCTTGCAGTGAACACTGCGTAAGCAGATTCATCAGAGATGGTTATATCCTCTGTTTTCTTCATTGGGACGTCCAGTATGTTGGGCATGATGCAAAAAAAGATATGATATCATATATACTTATTCCATGGTAAATTTCATTGCAAAATGAGCATACTGTGAAGTTTTCAAACCTCGATCGAGAGGTTGACGGATTTGAGTTCACTCTTCAGTCTCAGGTCGGCGTTGGTTGATGAATGCCGCCATAGCGATTGCTGCAGATGCGACGACTAAGGTAAAGCCAGGAGTGTCTTCTGCTGGGGTTGCACCTAATTCACCACCTTCTTGGAAGGTTTCTTCCCAAGATGCTGGGTCAACTGGGAACAGCAGACTGCCATCCTCACCTAATTCAATTGCAAATGCACCGGGGGTACCTGAGGTGAATCCAAGGAAATCTTGTTGTTCGTCACCTTTTACTTTCATGGTGACTTCAACCAGTGGATTTGCATCTCGACCGTCCCATGTTTCATTGCCTGCTTCAACAAAGTAAGAAAATTGAATATTTTTCCATTGTCCAGATGGCCATGGTGTTTCAGTGTGCTGGAAAATTTTAGTTTGCCCTTTGAAAATGGTTATGTTCAGCCAGTCACAATCATTCGGTGTTTGGCCTGGCTGACACGGCCCTTGATTATCTGTACTGTCTGAGTCGCCTTCGAAGTAAACATTGAAGTTGCCACGAACTTCACCACCAACTTCCATACTGAGTCTTTTGTCTAAAGTTGGAGTCATCAAATATCTCTGTTTAATGGTAATTACCCCATTATCGTCTTCTTCAGTATATACGTCTGTTGAGTCAGTGTCGTTGTTGCTGAAATGAGACCAAAAGTTGTTCATCCCATCTGAATAGATGTAAAGAGTGGTATTGTTAGCACTTGGTTGTTTTGGGTCTTCTTGTTGAGACTGAAAGGCGTTTACCTCGCCTGCTTGAACAGGTGTCATCATGAATAAAGTAACCATCAACGCAAATATAGCCTTGCCGCGCATGAAATATGGTTGACATATCTAACATTTGACGATTACTCAATGATGAGTAAGCAGAATTAATATTAATCAAAGCGGTGGAATCCTAGGTTATTGCCGTTTGAATTACTGGTTTTGGTTTTACCACGAGTGATTCTAAGTGCGTCTCCAAGTGCGTCGGGAGCGAGTCTGCCAGTACGTAAGTCAGTGCCACCAACTCCAGTGATAATTGCCATGACTTTGATGGTGTCACCAAATCCAGCATCTTGTCTGGCACCCCAAATCACATTTGCATCTTCACTAACCTTGGCAGTTAGTAAGTCGACGACTTGTGATGCAGCTTCTAAGGTCATATATTGACCGCCGGTAACGTGGATTAGCACTCCTGTAGCACCAGATATATCGACATCCAATAATGGATGATTAAGGGCTTCATGAACGACTTCTTCGGGCCCACGGTCAGATTCTCCGTACAGCATCATAGTCACGCCACCGTTAGCCATGATGGCTCTTACATCAGCGAAATCAAGATTAATTAGTGAAGGCAGAGTGATGGTTTCAACGATTCCCTTGACAATCTCAGCCACTAATTGATCCATAATTGAAAACGCTTCATCGAGCGGCAGGTTTGGTACATAGTGCAACAGTCTGTTGTTGTCAAGAACGAGGACTGCATCTGCTACACGACGCAGAGATTCGAGCCCTTCTAGCGCCCTGGCCATTCGCTGTCGACGCTCGACATGGAACGGAGTAGTAACTATTCCAACCACGAGTGCTCCAGCCGCTTTCGCTTCCTCTGCAACAATCGGGCAAATACCGGTTCCCGAACCGCCGCCAAGACCACTGGCAATGAATACCAAATCCGCTCCAGAAACGATTCGCTTGATCATTTCACGACCTGCTTCAGCACAGCGTCGACCTGTAGACGGGTCGCCACCGGCACCCAAACCACGGGTAATATGTCGGCCGACAAGGAGTTTCTGTAATGCTCTGGTGTGGTCCAAGTGTTGTTTATCGGTATTGATAGCAACAGTCACGGCACCTTCAACACCAAGGTGAGTTATTCTGTTGAGGGTATTGTTACCTGAACCACCACAGCCTACGATGAGAATTCTCGGGTTTGGAACGCCAAATGAATCGACTTCCTTATCCATCAATGCAGTTGCTCCGCGGTTGAT
>DAHU01000020.1:0-447 GCA_002495945.1 Euryarchaeota archaeon UBA13 | reverse complement strand
CTTTCTTCCTTTAGTCCGTTGATCATCTCAGCGAGTGCACGGTCTTGATGCGACCCTGAACTACCGCTAGCAGAATTAGAAGCGCTACTATTCGCCATGTTCACCCATCCTATTCGGGGAGGCAACTCTCACCATACTTAACCGCGACCATTGTTGAAGGTCGAAATCGGTCGATTTTATGAGTGAATTCACGCGCTCAAACTCCTGTACTGGGAGACTTACTTCGACCTTTGTTAAGGTAAGGGTCAAAAACGCTGCAGGTGGCTAAATTTAGCATAATTAATCACTTTGCCGCGATAATGAATTATTGATGAGAATTAAGTAGTGGTGGCATTTGGGAGGACTTGCCTCGCTTAGCTCAGTTGGTAGAGCACCTAACTGTAGTTGTGTAAAAACAAACGTCTCAGCAGACATCAGGGTGTCCCCAGTTCAAGTCTAGGAGCGGGG
>DAHU01000002.1:7130-9737 GCA_002495945.1 Euryarchaeota archaeon UBA13 | reverse complement strand
GGCGGAAATACCAGAACCATCGACTCAGACAGTTACCACAACCGCAGGAGATGGCTCAGGAAGCGCTATTTGGGGCGTTGACTTATACTTCGATGGAGTGGAGGATAGAAATGAAAAAATGTTAACATACACCGGTTCATCTTCGACACTTACCTACTCAATAACTGTTGAAAATACCGGTCAGCAAAACTCCACTACAGTGAACTTAACATTGGTAGAGCGTGATGATGGAGGTTGTGGTAATGCTGATGGTTTGACTGCTGAGTTAAGCGATACAACAGTAACCTTGGATACCGAGGATACCGAAACAATCACTGTAGATGTAGAGGTTCCAGATGGCCAAGAGGCAGATGACTACTGCTGGGAAGTTACAGGTACGGTAACCACGCCAAATCCTACTGAAGAGATTTCTGATACGGTCGATTTGGAACTCGAGGTTCCAGTCCTCAAAGAGTGCTCCATGTCACTTTCTAAAACCACTTTAAATCTCAATCCAGGACAAGAAGGAGCCTTAACTGCAACATTGACTAACGATGGTAACAGTGACTGGACGGTTAGTATGTCAAGGACCGGCGAACGAGCAAGTTGGGTTTCGTTTGATGGGTCTTCAAACGGTGTTCTACCCTATGGAGACGGTTCAGGCACCAAGGATTTTGACTTGATTGTCATTCCCGATGATTCAGAGAATGCGGGCTCCTCTAACTCAGTTACTATCCAGGCCAAAGATGGAAATACCGTAAAATGTAGCAAGGTAGTATCAATTGTTTTGGGTCAGTCTTTTGGTGCGCAATTAAGCCTTTCAACGAGTTCCTTAGGTCCGATAGAGCCGGGCGAAAATAGGACCTCATCACTGACGGTGACCAATACAGGTAATGGCCAAGATAACCTACGAATATCCGTCTCTTCCCCACCCTCTGGCTGGGGTGTGCAATTAGACCAGTCCACGGTTACTGTCAACAGCCGCCACGGTGCTGGGAAATCTGTTAACGTACAGTATTCAGTTAGCGTACCTATTGACGCTTTAGCAACTGAAAGTATCGAGTTGACATTCTCTGTATTACCTGCAGGAGGCGGAGCAGCTTACCAAACTAAGATTCTAACAGTTACCGTCAGTGAAACTCATGGTATGCTGACAAGTTCGATTATTCCAGTCGACAATCAAGGATATATCTCTCAAACTGGCGATTACAACGATATTCTTGTTTTCCCAATCGAAATCGAGAACCTCGGTAACAATGATGACGTGTTCCGATTTTACACTAAACAACAGCGCCCTTCATCAGGAGGTAACTGGGATATTTCATTTACCGACTCGCAAGATAATTCACAAACAGAATTCAATATTCCAGCACGTCAAACAGTCGTAATCAACGTCAATGTACTGGTGCCAAATGTTGGTAATTACAATAACAACGACATCATTATCGAAGTGACCAACTTAGAAGATTCCAATTCAGCAGATGACAACGGTGACGGTTTGCCAGACAATAAGGTGCAATTCAGCATCAGGGCAATCAAGAACAATATTACCTATTCAATGGATGCAAGATTCGGCGATGGAGAATATAATTCAGTAACGATTGACAACAAAGCCGCATCCGTAGTATTGGCTCCTGAGGGTGTGATGACCTTTGAATTCTGGATTGAGAATGTTGGAACTCCACAAGTAGGCCCAGCTGGCTTACTAAGAACAGACTTGGCAGTTATCGATGTCAATGGATTAGAGGGAATCGCTACGAGGCAGATTTTTGTTGGTGACGAGTTGTACGATGGTAGCATTCCAATTACTACCAAATATGCGATTTTCAATCTAACCTCCCAAACCTACTTGCAAAACGAAGACGGTCAACCATACCTCGCTGAATCTGAAACCGGTGCTAACCTAATGATGTCTCAACTAAACATCAGTTATTACGGCAATGAGGTCCGTAAATTTAAGCAAAAGGTCACGGTTATTGTCGAGGTAAGTCCAACGGCTCAAACTGGCGATGCAGGAGTGCTTGAGGTGGTAGTGTTTAGCCAAGAAAATGCGGCTGATCGGACATCAGGCAGAATCATATTGAATCTCGAAGTTCAGACAATTTATGATATTCAGTTCAGTAGTGATGTAGAGTTGTACCATCAAATCGAATACCCAAATAAGCAAACAATCCCGGTGAACATAGTCAACAATGGAAATACTCGTACGGAATTCATAATCTACACTCCAGAAAGCTTCCGTGGTTGGTCGGTATTCCTTGAAGAAGATAATAGCGAGTGCAGGAAATTCAATGAAGACCTAAAATGCACCCTTGACACTGGTGCATCCACTGAAATATTGGTCAATGTTAGGCCACCCAATGGTGCCGAAATCAAGGACAATTACACATTTACGCTCTCAGTAGAGCCGACTGAAATTGGTGTGGTTGGCAGAGAAAACATCGAGATTTCCGTGCTTGGCCAACCGGACGAGGGTCTACTCGGACTTGGACTTTCTCAAGAAGAAATCGCCAGTGGCGTTTACCTTATTGTGGGTCTGCTATTTGTCGGAATCTTGTATCGTACTGGCAAGCCAACCATTGTACAAATGAGACAGGCTGGTAAGGCAAAGAAGATGGCCAAATTGTC
>DAHU01000002.1:5483-6756 GCA_002495945.1 Euryarchaeota archaeon UBA13 | reverse complement strand
TAGCCAATATGCCGCCGGTACGGTCTGCTAAACTAGGTTGGTTTGTCTTGATGCCATTTACCTTAGGAATTTACACTTTGTTAGTCAACTATCGAATAGCTAACGAACTCAAAGAAAAAGCAAATATTGGGCCAGGAGGCTTGAAGCATACTATCTTCATGATCATTCCGTTCTACAACTTGTACCGTGGTTTCCAATTCGTTGGCGAAGTGAGACAACTTGAGATAGAAACCGGGCATTCAACCAAACTATCAACATCATCGCCTCTGACTTGGTTCATTCTTGGCATGACACTGTTCCCGCTTCTAAGCATAGTATTGCTATTCATTTCAATATTCGCGCTCATTCCGATATACCTCTTAGCTGGCGAATTAGGCGCAACAATTTTCGCTTATGCAACATATTACGGAATACTTTGGTGTTTTGCTACCATTCCGTTCTACAAAATATGGAACATGATTATACAATCACTCAACACATCATGGGCATTAAAGTTCAGCAATTAAGAACTCAAAATAGGCCGTGAAAGGCTTGAACATCTTGCCTTTCGAGGGTAAAAAAAAATCAAAGATTTGGCAACCCTTATTGAGGGGTAATTGTTGGATTGTTTGCTAAGCGTATGCTTTGCACTGGGTGAATAAATGTCCGGACTTGAATCTGTGCCAAGTGCATATCTCTCAATCGGCTTTCTAACCGTCGTTGGGATACTAATGCCACTGACAAATTTCATCATTACTTGGGTGGTCAGACCAAGAGTAGATCCAGCCCGCCCTCACATCACCAAATCCTATCTCTTGGAAGGTTATGAACGAGACCACAGCCTGTATCCGCGCCGATTAACCACCTTCGAGTGTGGTAGCGAGCCTGTAGGAGAGGCAATGATTCAATTCCATTTCCAATATTATTGGTACGCTATCATCTTCTTGGTTTTTGATGTCGCATTCATGTTCTTAGTTTTAGGTGGCATGGTGGCTTCTGATGCCACTGCTCAAGATTTGGCAGATAGTGCAAGAAGCGGAGCAGTCGCCAAAGCGCAAGACGCATTGCTCGTATTGTGTGGTTACTTTGCCATCATGTCGCTTGGCGTTTGGTATGTATTTAGAAAGAGGGGTAGAATCTACATTTGAGGTGAAATCATGGCAGATACTGGAGAAAACTTTGCAGCATTTAACAGCCGCGCGCTTGTTGAAATGGTTGGTGGCGTTACAGATGAAGCACTCAAGGTTACACGCATCAAGCAATTCTTGAGCGTCTTGGCAGGACGATTCTTTAA
>DAHU01000002.1:736-5084 GCA_002495945.1 Euryarchaeota archaeon UBA13 | reverse complement strand
ACTCCACGATTTGATGGTGACAGATTCGGAGTACTATTTCGTTCATCACCAAGACAATCAGATGTATTACTGGTTAATGGACCAATATCCAAGAAATTCGCAGACAAAATCGTTAGGCTTTGGGAGCAAATGCCGGAGCCAAAATACTGCATTGCCATGGGCGAGTGTGCCATCTCCGGCGGCCCATATTTCCAATCATACAACATTCTGGAAGGAGTAGACACGGTAATTCCTGTAGACGTCTACATTCCAGGCTGTCCACCAAGGCCAGAAGCTCTAATCGATGGATTTGGGTTGCTGCGTGAGAAAATCATCAGAATCGGCGGTGCACCAAGTTCGGGCCGAGACTCTGAAAAGCCGATTATTGTAGGTGATGAGTAATGGGTATGGCAATCACACTAGAGCAAAATGCTGCGGCAGTTACCGAATGCGCAGACGCCATCAACGACCGATTTAGCGGCAGCGGCATCAACGCTGATATTATTCAACACTCCAATGCCAAGAAATATTCTTTCGTTAGAATCACTGCACCTGCTCAACATTTGCAGGCTTTAGCAAAGTGGATGAAGTTTGAAATCGGGGTCAATTACTGTTCAATGATTACCGGCACTCACTTCCCAGAGGGCGGCGCAGAACGCGGGTGGGAGGTAATTTACCACTTATTGCGCCAACCGATTGTTAACCAAATTCCTGACACTCACACCGTTTTTGTCGCTGAAAAGATGGTCGGGGCAAAAATTCCGGTCGAGTTTGAAATTGTAATCACTCTGCCGAATAATGACATGCCTACAGTTCCAACAGTACAACACATCTGGGGCGGCGCTGACTGGAATGAAAAAGAAACCTGGGATCTCGTAGGGATTAACTTTGAAGGCCACGAAAATATGCACAGAGTGCTGAATCCCCACGATAGCCCTGATGGATTCCACCCGCTGCAGAAGCAACATAAAATTCGCTATCACGATTTCAATGAAATGTACGACGACGCGCAAGGATTCGTTAGGAAACCGGCAGATGAGGGCCGCGTTAAGTGAGGTGGTTTAATGGCACAAATGTGGATTACAATGGGACCTCAACATCCAATGACTCATGGGTTGTGGACATTAAGGGTCAAGGTAGATGGTGAAACAGTAGTCGATACAGAGGCCGAACTGGGTTATATCCATCGTGGCGTTGAGAAAATTTGTGAAGCCAGAGATTTCACGCAAGTTACTCCATATTGTGACCGTTTGTGCTATGTTAGCGCAATGACATGGTCTAACTCTTACATTTATGCTGCTGAAGATTTGTTAGAGGCCGATGTTCCAGAAAGAGCTGAATACATTCGCTTGATTTCTGCTGAACTACAGCGCTTAGCCAGCCACCTGATGTGGCTAGGAGCATTCGGACCAGACATCGGCAACCTAACTTTGATGACTTGGTGTATGAGAGACCGAGAGATGTTCCTTGATTTGCTTCAAGAACTAGGGGGTTCGAGAATGCACTACAACTATCCAAGAATTGGGGGAGTCAAGCGCGACATCCCAATCGGTTTTGCCGATCGGATGGTGGCCAAAGTAAAATTATTCGAAAAGCGAATTGAAGAATATGAGATGATGCTTGACGAATCCACCATCTGGTTGGTTAGGCTACAAGGTGTTGGTTATGCTAACGCTGAGGAAATGGTTGAAGCAGGAGTCTCCGGTCCGAATGTGCGTGCGGCAGGAGTCAACTACGATATTCGTTGGGCGCATCCATATTCAGTATATGATGAAGTAGACTGGGAGCCGGCTGTTGAAAAGCCAACCTCGGTAAAAGGTGCAGACTGCTATGACCGTTATCGGGTTAGAATCGAGGAGATGCGCCAATCATGCCGCATGCTGCTCGATGCTATCGAGAAAATACCCGGCGGCAAGAATACTCATTATTCCAGTGGTGATGAGATGATTTACACAAAAGCACCGACCAGAGCACCCGAAGGAGCGTCAGGCTTCAGCAATTATGAGTGCACAAGAGGCGCATCGCAATTCTACATTCAAGGCGGCGGTGAAGGTCGAGGGAAGATGCCTTACCGATTGTCCATACGCTCTCCAATGTTTATCACAATTCCATTCGTAGCCAAAACGATGATTGGTTACAAGGTTGCCGACATACCGGCAATCATGGGTAGCTTTGACCCTTGTATAGGGGAGACAGACCGGTGAGGTGAGATAATGGACGACAAGTATGATCTTCGAGAACTCATTTTCTCAACCTTCAATGATTTGATTCCCTCAGCCCTTGAAGGAACACCGCTTGAAGAAAGTTCAGGAGCAATAGCATTCGGACTTGCCACCTTTGCCGTCGTCAATATCGTGTTTTTGATGTTGTTTTTCTCACAATTCGCCATCTTATGGATTGAGCGTAAGGCTGTTGCTCGAATGAATGACCGCCGAGGTGCAACAACAGCACTACGTTCTCTATGGGTTGGTGAAAATGGCGTTACTGCTGGCGATTGGTGGAATATGCTGCCGTTTGGACTTGGCAAACCTATCGGCGGGCTCAACAAATGGCTGAACAGTAAATTTGGTAATCGCGATGAAACATTTGCCACAGTTGACAGAGTCAATAATCGCTCATGGATGGGATATTCGATTTTCCCGGGCTTCTTCCAAAATGTCGCCGATGGAATGAAATTTCTTGTCAAAGAACATATGGTTCCACAACGTGCTGACAAATTAATTTTCGAAGTCTCACCATTTTTGATTGTCTCTTCGACTCTACTAATTCTCGGAATTATCCCGTTGTCAAGCGGCATGTACGCTACAAACCCAGATTTGTCAATTCTATACGCTATTGCGATTTTCGGCATTGCGCCAATCGGTGTTTTCTTTGCCGGTTGGTCGTCAAATAACAAATACACCCTAATCGGAGGTATTCGTTCTGCAGCACAACTTACTGCTTATGAGATTCCACTCCTACTCACTTTACTTTCAGTTGCCGTATTGACCGGTACTTTCAACATAATTGAAAGCATTCACTTCCAACATTCAGCAGGTTCTTGGAACCTATTTTTGATGCCACTTGGTGCAGGATTATTCTTGCTCACGATGATTGCTGAAGTCGAAAGAGTGCCGTTCGATATGCCGGAAGCTGAAGCAGAATTGGTCGAGGGTTGGTGGACTGAGTACGGTGGCATGAGATTCGGTATGTTATTCATGGCTGAATACATTAGAACTTACGCAGCTTGTTTCCTCTTCACTCATTTCTTCCTTGGCGGTTGGCATTTACCATTCCAAGGGCTAATCAGTCAAATTCCAATCCTTGGTGACCTGTATTTATTGATCCCTGGTGCGATTGTAGTTTTGGTTAAGTCTTGGCTGGTATTCCTACTTGTGTTTGTTTGGGCAAGATTTTCACTTGCTCGAATTAGGACCGACCAAATTCTTGAATTTGGCTGGCGTATTCTACTCCCGCTAGCAGTATTACAAGTTGTTCTTGCTGGTATATACCGACTTTATTTCTTTGATCCAACCGCAATGAAAGATACTGCGGCTGGAGGATGGGCTTGGGATGCGTTTGGCATTCCAATGCTAGTACCAATTGTTACAACCATTATTTGGTTGGGCATCTTCGTCTTATTCCTCAATGATGAGGACAAGAGTGGCAATACTGAACGTATGTTCCACGTGTATACAGAAAAGCCTGCGGGAACTTATGTCCCGGGGCAGGAGTGAGGTGAAAATATGCCAATGCACCCCCATGCAAAGCCGAATTTTAGAAATCTGTTTTGGTATCCGTTCAAGATAACCTTAATCACCGCCCTCAGGACCTTTCCAATTTTTGGAAAGTTGTTCGGTAAGCGATTAGGTATGGGCTATCACAATACTTCGCATCCTGAGTTCCTCGATGATGGATCAAAAGCCAGAGCAAGTAAAAATAGCGAGTTCAATGACATAAGCCAGCAGGAATTCGCACCGGATAGAGTCACATCAGACCTATTCCCGACACTTTGGAAGCCACAAACCGTCCAATATCCGTATGAGCGACTTGAGGACATGGAGCCGTGGCTTTTCGTTCCAGGTAACTACAACGGTAGAATTGGCGTTATTTGGGAAACCTGTACCGCATGTAAATTATGTGTAACTGCATGTCCTAACGACTGTCTTCACATGACTACAGAGTTGCGTGTAGATGTTCTTGACGGGGCAGATGGTGAACATGGTGGAATGGGTGCCGAACTAGAGGTAGGCGGTTATGCTGCCCAACTAATTCCAGAAGTTGCGGACAACTTAGATGATTTTAATCACGTCACTGCTCACGCTGATACACCTGACCAATGGCGTTTTGCTGAGGTACTCGACTTATCTGGCAGTACTGCTACAGTAAG
>DAHU01000002.1:0-348 GCA_002495945.1 Euryarchaeota archaeon UBA13 | reverse complement strand
GTCTCAGGTAGAATTGACCTCGGCCGATGTATGTTCTGTGGCCTTTGCATGGAAGCATGTGGATTTACTTCATTCTTCATGACCAATGAATACGATGGAATGTCTGGATTCACCAGACAGGATTTGTGGTTTGATGCCAGCAGAACCAGAGTCTTACCATCAGTGCACCAAGAAGCAGTTGATGCTGAGTTAGCCAAGCGCGCCAACAAAGAGAAAGACAAGCGCGCCAAGAAAGCAGCACGAGCAAAAGCCGCAGCCGAGGAAGGTGCGTGAGATGGATATCGCCAGTATCGTCGAAGCAGGAGTATTTTTCTTATTTGCAACAATTACCATCGGTGGCGCCCTAGG
>DAHU01000110.1:4238-5726 GCA_002495945.1 Euryarchaeota archaeon UBA13 | reverse complement strand
CTAACCCAATCACAGGTATGGTTTGAGTTCTTCGCGAGTCTGACTTAACCAATGAAACAGATTCATGATGCAGAGTAATGTGGCCATAGCATGGCAGAGGTCGTTTTGCTTGGAATCGCCCAAGACGGTGGCCGGCCTCAACCAGGGTGTAGTAAGCCATGTTGCATCGGACTCTCACCTGCTGAGCATAGTTATCCGACATCTTTGGGAATTATTGAACAAAATAAATTACACATAATTGATGTAACCAGGCATTTGGGCGATCAGTTACAATACTTGGATAATCGTATTCCAAGCGATGTCTGGCTCACGCATGCTCATTTTGGCCATGTCGATGGGCTGGGATTATTTGGGCGCGAAACAATAAATGCACGCGGGATAAATCTTCACGTATCCCAGCAAATGATAGAACTCATCGAGCTAACACCGCATTGGAAAATAATGCTAGACCAAGGGGTATTTGTGGTCAATGAAATACGAGATTCCCAACCCAAAGAAAGCGATGAATTTACCATGGTTCCGCTTCAAGTACCGCACCGAAACGAATTGTCTGATATGCATGCATTCGTTTTACGAGGGCCGAATAAATCACTTCTATACCTGCCAGACCACGATACTTGGAATGAGACCTTATCGATGCATAATGCTGAGACAATAAGGCAATTTCTTAGTGATTTAGCCATTGATATTGCGCTGATTGACGGAACATTTTGGTCCAATAATGAATTGAAATCCCGCAGCCAAGATGTAGTTCCTCATCCACCAATTAAGCAAACCCTAGAAATGCTGGGTTACAAGCAACAAGGCGATCCAGACATCTTCTTCTTTCATCTAAATCATACTAATCCGGTTTACGATGAATGGAGCGAAGAACATACTCAAGTAGTAGAAATGGGTTGGAAAATCGGAAAGCAGGGTATGAAATTCAAACTGTAGATTGAAGTGGTTTCAAACTTCAGCAATAGTGTAATCTAGTGAAACCAACTCAATCAAATAGTTCACTTCTTGACCATCATCATCACTTTGACAACCGGCTCCACCACCAGTCTCAACAGTAACTCCCATGACTAAGTCATGATTTCCAATACCAATTCCTCCACCATCCAACATCATTTCTATCTGTGATTTGGTCATGTTGCTGACAGTGGTATCCAAAATTGAAGAATTGTGCCAGTTTAATTGGAACTCAAACGCACCGGAACTCGAATCTGATAAACTCAAATCTTGATGTGTAATACTTGCATCAACCGTATCATCTTGCGGACCTGCAGCTAGGAAGCAACCAGGCCCACTGACCGTTTCATCGTCTTGGTGTTCTATTGTCACTAATACTCCAACGAGATTTAATTCATCTAATGAATCATCAGCGCCATCAGAGTTGGCATTAATCTCGACAGTACCTCCATCTCCGATAAATTCAGAACCTTCTGCAATTTCATGGAATGAGTAGGTACCAGTTACACTGTACGTACTGACCTTGTCAGAAGA
>DAHU01000110.1:0-3860 GCA_002495945.1 Euryarchaeota archaeon UBA13 | reverse complement strand
AGCAAGACAACAACTCCTATTGCCGCGAATTTGTTAGTAGAGGTTTCGTCTCGTGCAAAAGGATTAGCATATTTCCCAAACGGATTTGGATTCGATTCCTCACGCTTCCAACAATAAACAAAATGAACAGCAAAAGCGGCACCCATGCCCGGGACTGATGGAAAGACGTATTCTCCAAAGCCTAAAACAGTCCAAATCAAGACACCCAGTAGTGCAGCAATCATCATTGAAATCGTATGCCTAGAATCTGGCTCATAACCAGCCATCCTAATCAGAATTAATGGAACGAAAATACCTCCTAACCCGTACACTGCGAAGACGACAAGCGCGAAAACCGAATCGCCAAATCCGGGAAACTGTTGACCAATTAATGAAATTCCTGTTGCAAATGCGGCGATTGCAAGCGTAACTCTCTTGGTCTTACCATGGTCTTGATTCCATTCAGGTTTGATATCATCAGTTATTGCTGCCGTACAGGCCAATACTTGACTGTCCGCAGTGGACATAGTGGCAGCAAAAATCGATGCCAAAATCACACCACCTAAGATTGGATTGAGGCTTTGAGCGAGCATTGGCAAACCTTCCTCGGCGTCCTCCGGAGCAAGTGTCCCGTCGAAAATAGCACGGCACGCCAAACCTATCAAAAACATCAGTGCAATAAATGGAGTTTGCCAAACAAAGAACCATACCATTGCCTGCTTTCTATCTTTATCATCTTTCAAAGTCATAACTCGAGAAACAACTTGCGGTTGCCCAGCAACACCAAGTCCACCGAGGAAAAATGCCGCAATCCATAGAGTAGCTCCGAATTTTAATCCGGAGGGGTAAATATTAACCATGTTTGAATCGATTGTTGATAGAGAATCATGTAGCCCTGACAGGCCCCCAACTTCACCAAGGGCTACCAAACAAAGAATGGTTGAACCAACTATCATCACACAAGATTGTGCAGCATCTGTCCAAATAGAAGCACGGATTCCACCAGCATAACAATAGGCTACTACAAGAACAAACCCAATTGCGATTCCAGTAGTTTCAGGCCAATCGAGCATTGAGTTCAATGCCACGCCACCAGCAGTCAATTGTGCAGCAGCATAAATTGCTAAGAAAAATACCGAAAGCACTGCGGCAATTTTAGCTTCAGGGGCGCCAGTTTTACTAGAAACCAAAGACGATAATGAACGCAGATTCCTCTCACTACCTTCTTTTTGGATATATTTGTACAGCCACACCCAAGCGACTAATTGTCCTATTGTAGAAACAACAGCAATCCAAATCGCCGAATATCCTTGCAGGAAAATAAAGCCAATGAAACCAATGAACATGTATCCAGAATTCCACGTACTCACTGCAGACAATGCGGCTAGGGCTGGATGCATGCCTCTGCCCGCGACTAGATAATCATCAGTAGTGTCTTTTTTCACCCACATCGATGCAAGTCCTACGCCAGCAAAAATGCCCATGAATAACAGGAATGAGAATAAAATTAGAATTTCGTCAGACAAATCATCAATCCTCCTCTACCCACCGAAGTAGTGCCTTATCTTCAACATCACTCGTACTTGCAGGGAAAACCAAACAATTCATTCGCCCACCTTTTTTTAATTGTAAGCCAGCCACGTCAGTAGTGACGATCGATTGTTGCGGAGTCCCCATATCGCTGCAAATCACAACCGGTAGAGAGTAAATCTCAGCGCAAATACTCTCTGCGGCAGCAATCTTCAGTTGCTCAAGCACAGAATCATTCGGCAGGTTTTCTTTTACCTCAACTAGTTTTTCGGCCATTGCAATCAATGATACAACCGCATCCTTAGGCTCCATAGGTTTCTGTTCCCCGGTCCCAGCACCAGTTGGGTCAAGGTCGAGAAGTGCGAGGGTATGCAGACCTTGCGCCCGATTAATTGCTATTACTTCGAGCGGGGAAGTAGCAATCCAGCCGTTATATGGATATGTTATCGTAGTTTGACGTCCGAATTTGTAATTTGATAATCCGATAGCACCGGTCACGAGGTTAGTAATTGAAATTCCGTGTACAATTTTACAGTCTATGCCTTGTTCAGCGGCTTGCATTTGCAAATCAACATGAGTGGTTGCTTGTAAAGGGTCTCCAACAACCAACAATGCAACGAGATTATCTTTGGCCAAACCAAGAATTTCTTCGGGGTTCTCAACCTCGGGCCGCATAACTTTCTCAATAGGTCCGATAGCATCAACCAATTTTGCCAATTCATCCTCTGACCACAACGCAGTATATGCTTCATACCTCCGGAAGTCAGCGACTTTAGCAGTCTCGATTGCTTCAGTAGTCATTGTCTCTACAGTTCCAGGCCCGATGCCGACTAGCACCAATCCGGTTTGTTTTGAGCCATTATTATCTTCCGCCATGCTCAAACCTCAGAGGTGTTTGGACAGGGCGAAGCGTATGCGACATTTGATAGTGCCGAGTGTGGACACCCAGCATTGGCTTAATCGAATAAAAGCCAATGATTGGATGGAACCAAGCTATTCCATATTGTCTTTAGATGATGATAAGAAAGCAATTCCACTAAGCGCTCAAGCGCCAAAGAACACGGATGATATTTGGCAGGGGCTCGAATTTGTCGAATTAAACCGGAGAAAGGCTGCGAAACGGTGGACGGATTTACTGGAGGCTGAACTTTATCAGCGGTTTGAAGAATTTTGGCCTAAGTCATATGAAATAATTGGCGATATTCTAATTGTTAAGTTAGAGGACGAGGTAGTTCCCCATCAACGCGAGATTGCAGAGGCAATGCTGGAAAAACATCCAAGCATCCGTTTAATATGCGCGGATAAAGGTGTACACGGAGAATTCCGCGTCCGAAACCTCACGCCGATCGACTCTCGAGATGGCGACACAAGCACATTAACGAGAATAAGGGAGGGCGGTAAAGTAATCTTGATTGATCCAACCAAATCATATTATTCAGCCCGTCTTTCAAACGAGCGATTAGGCAATCTCATATCAGCCAAGAAGTTGGCAAAAACACTTGATAGGCCAATCTCAGTTTGTGATCCGTACGCAGGAGTTGGACCAGCAATGGCCTCGATAATATCGTCTCCGAACCTAGTTGACTACGCGCTTATTGGAGACCTTAATCCAGATGCAGTGTCACTGCTTGAGCAAAATATTACAAATTTCACAAGAAAAGTAGATACTAAAATGGTGATAAAGTTACTCTGTCAGGATGCTAGATTATGGAAAAACACTCATGATTATTTGGCAAAAATTGATTTGTTGTTAGTAAATCTTCCACACGATACGGTAAATCACATTCCAGAATTATTACCTCTAATGAGGAAGAATTCGCGCTCTCTTATCCGAGGCTGGGCAATAATTAATCGAGATGAGGTTGCTGAAATAAGAGATACAATAGAACGGCAACTTAAGCAACACGGTGCTACAGAAATAGACTTACAGTGTACTGAAGTAAAAGGATATTCAACAAGTAGAATATTTGTCCGCATAGAGTCTTGGCAGACCTTCAATTAAAGCGTGTAATTCATGAATAACCAGTGATTGGGATGTACCATGGGGACTGTTGTAAAGTGTGTTTGTGGGGTTTCAATCGATATTACAGGCATAACTCCACGTAAAAGCGGCACAAAGGTATGGTGTCGGGTTTGTGGAGCAACGACCATTCATCATCATGATAGATGAGAGTTCTTAAGCGCAAATTGATACTCGTTAATTTCAGTATTAGTTGTAATCCTATCAAGGAGAATGCTATCAATGAGAAACTTTAGGGTCAAATGGGCGTATCAGTGGCAGTCAGTAAATACGGAGACGGGAAAGTTACTGACTTATCAGACTGGGGCAGACCGATAGCCAGAATGATAGC
>DAHU01000102.1 GCA_002495945.1 Euryarchaeota archaeon UBA13 | reverse complement strand
CGGCGATTTTACTTTCTTGCTTTCTGTTGTGCTAACATTTCTTACCCTGCGTTCAACAGAATCAAGTCGCTCAGATAACCTTTGCATTTCTTCAACAATAGAAATCATGGTCTCATTCTGTTCTGCAACAATCTCCATTTTCTCATCTTCAAATTCTGGAAGTGTCACCATTGGTGGAACATCATCCATTAAACCATCTTGACCAATTTCTTGCTTAGCGTTGGAAATTTTCTCTTGTGCTTTTTGATTGCGCTTTTCTTTATGTTTGGCAACACTCGTTTTTATTGATTCGTTAGTGTTAGAAATCATTGTCTTGGTACTCTTAGCAACCTTTTGGGATAACTCACTCAAACGCTGCTTTGTCAAATTAAGCTTGTCAGTCATAGAATCGACTCGCTCCGAAGCCATGGTAGTCCTACCTATCGATTATATGTTAAATGATTTGTCTACATTAGGTTATTTTTGCGTCAATCAGTTCGCATTGTCGTCAAGGTTTGCTTCTTTGACCGCTGATTTTGTTTCACAATTCCAATATGTAATACCGCTTAATGTTAGCATTGCCCAAACGATTATTGGTGGTGCAAGTTCGATATCGAATGAGAACTTATAGAGAAAAGGTGGCTCAAAATTGACACTAAGATCAAAATTATTCGCTGGGTTTGCAACGAGTGTAACTAGAATCCAAACCAGTGTTGCACCAGCAATCGTTGCAGTAAGACGTGCTTGTGTTTGTCCTTCAGTCATAAAATATATGCTGGCAAGAACTACGGAAATAACTAATCCATAGGAGGCTGCTTGGAACTCAACACTATCAAAATCTGTGGTTAGTAGGGGCACCAATGTCCCAACTATGGTGTGCGAAATCAATACTACTAATAGCCAAAATTTCGGGTTGAGGATTTTTCTTAAATCCATATCTAGAATGTTTTTTATCGAACTCATCTTTGGTCCTCCGAAGAAATTTCTACAGGTATTTTGGTACTTTGTGTGGCCGCTTGGTCCTTTTTAACGAATCGACGTGCACCGAATATTAGTGCCATGGCAATGGTAGTGGTGAATAATAACAGAAGTGCTTTGTTTCCATCTATAGTTGATTCAGTTCCAGGGTTATTATTTTGGTTATTTTCAATCAGGTTTTCATTAGGTAAGAATCCAGCATATTTTGGGTTTCTATCTAAAATATCGATGAATCCGTCATTATCATCATCTAAATCAGCATTGTCTCCAATCCCATCTCCGTCTGTGTCCTGCCACTCGCTAGAATCCATTGGAAATGGATCAAAGATGTCGTTGACGCCATCATTATCATCGTCAAAGTCTAGCTCATCTGGCATGCCATCACGGTCAAAGTCTAACGATGATTGAGGGTTGTTAGGAAAAGCGTCATCGATGTCAAGTATCCCATCATTATCATCATCATCATCAGCATTGTTGCCAATTCCGTCATTATCGGTGTCAAACCATTCTTCGGCATTAAGCGGAAATGCGTCTTCAGAATCTGCATAGCCATCATTGTCGTCGTCGCTATCTGCATTATCTCCGACTGCATCACCGTCAAAATTACTGGACTCAGTTTGGTCGAACGGATAATAATCCAAGGAGTCAACTACGCCATCGTTATCGTCATCATCATCATCTTCGTCTGGAATTCCATCATCATCATTGTCATTCACAGTTTCAAATTGTTGAGTATCAGAGTCTTCAGAATCTACGATGCCGTCATTATCATCATCTTGGTCTGCATTATCGCCAATTCCATCCCCATCATTATCCGAATGTTCAGTTGAGTCATTTGGGAATGCATCTTGAGAATCTATGTAGCCATCGTTGTCATCGTCATTATCAGCATTATCGCCGATTCCATCATTATCGTTATCGTACTGTTCGTTGGCATTGAATGGAAAGGCATCGAATTGATCATCGACTCCATCATTGTCGTCGTCAGGATCTGCATTATCGCCTAAGTTATCTCCGTCATAATTTGCGTGCTCATTAGGGTCATAAGGAAACGCATCTTCGTTGTCTAGATAAGTGTCATTATCATCATCGTTGTCAGCATTATCGCCAATTCCATCGCTGTCAAAATCATATTGTTCAGAGGCATCTAACGGGAATGCGTCATACATATCATCGACGCCATCATTGTCATCATCGGAATCTGTATCGTCGTTTTCTCCGTCACCATCGGTATCGGTTGGTAAAGTCCCTCCGCCTCCGTTGTTGCCACCGTTTCCTGAACCCGAATCGTCATCATCCTCATCATCCTCATCGTCGTCGTCATCGTCGTCGTCATCGTCGTCATCATCATCTTCGTAATCATCGTTTCCTTCGCATTCACCAGGATAGTCTTCGTCACTAGGGTCATCTTCTTCATCCCACTCACAGCGACTATCAGCGTTACATGAAGATTCGCTTGTGTAAGTATTTTCGCAAAAATCATCGTTGTCGTCATCGTCTCTAGCGCTTGTCATCAAGGCCTCAACACCGTCTGCTTCTTGCAAACTGATGGCTATGTTTGAACCAGCAAGTAACAACATTATCATTGCTACAAGTGAAATTAGTGGAGTTCTAGTCATAGGCGACGAATGTTTCCACAAACCTGCTACATTTAGTAATTATCCTTAGGGGGCCCGAAATATTCTTAGGTGTCCCTAATTCGTAGCAAGTCGATGGAAGGTTGTGATATTTGTGACAGCCACATTGAAACGAGATGGGCAACATGTCCTGCTTGCAGTGATAGCGATCTTAATCCAGAGTCAATGAACTTATCAATAGTCAACCTTGTAGAAAATTCGGATTATCTTGAATATCAAAGGAAAAAGCAAAAAAAATCCAAGAAAAAAGTAAAATCAGAGTGCTGTGAAAAATACAAAAGGCGAAATAAATCAGCTTGTAAAAGATGTCCGCTGTCTGAAACTGTTCGTTCGCAAAATCAGATTGATATTTTTAGGCAACTTTAAACATTGTAGAGTGAGAATTATGAGCATGGGAACGGATGGTGGGGCTGGCAATGCAAACCCAAACGTTTCACCGGATGGTACTTCCCACCCTACATCTGCTACTCAATTTCAAGCATATTACCCCACCCAAACTCCAACCTCAACTTTCTCCGACAAGCTGGGTGAAATTACTGGACATCCATTATCAAAACAAGTCGTTGATTTTGTTAAACAGAAGAATATCATGTACGCAATTGCAGTCGGTGCCTTGTTAGTCTCTGCTGTTGTTATCATCTTCATGATACCTCAATCGACAGAACCAATTGAGGGAACTTGGTTAAAGTCAGATGGTCAAGAGTTGGAGTTTGAATCCAACGGTGACTTTTCAAACGAAATCTACCCCGGTTCAACATGGTCAATTGATGGAGATATTTTGACAATGTTTTCGACAGTTCAGGTCATTGAAAATCAACAATCTTACACCACAATAATTGTTCAAACGGTTGAAATCTCTTTTACCGATGATGAGCAGGCTATGTGGTGGATTTGGAATTCGGTTACGATTGACGACGAAGAGCAAGAATTAGCCGAAAACTCATGTTCTCTTTTACTAAAAACTTCAACTGCCAAGAACAGCTTCGAGTACGGAATTAATGCACCTAAATATGAATCGGACAAACCGTCTTTATGTCAATAACCAACTGGAACGGGGTCAATCATCCGCCAGAGATACCAAGATGCAGCAGTTCTGTACGGTGACCAGCGCTCTGCAATTTTTTCTATAGAATCTTTTGACTCGACCTCTGGGACTAGTATTTTCACTGCTTTGACTAAGCCAATGTCGCCAATACTGAATATATCGGGACGCATAAAAGAGAACATCAACATCATCTCAGCAGTCCAAGGGCCAATCCCGCGAAATTTGACAAGATGTTGTTTGATAGCCTCGTCTGTCATATTACTCCAGTCTTGATTGAGCAGTGTTTCTGAATCTCTTGCAAGTCCGTAGATGTAACTGGCTTTCGGCCTAGTTAATCCACAAGAAGCCAGTTCTTCTTCAGTAAATTTAAGCACATTTTCGGGTGTAGGTTTTCCAAGCATGGCAACTAATCTGCCCCATATGGCGTCAGATGCAATAACCGAAATTTGTTGTCCTACTATGGAACGTATCGTGGTTTCAAACAACTCGCCCTTGCCTTCAAGTGAACCATCCGGATATTTTTTGACCACCTCAGCCAGTAAATCATCCTGTTTTAGGAATTCCACAGCGTCATCCCACCATCGTGGTTTTCCTTTCTCCATGTCAAGCAAAACTCCGTTTAGGTTTTGACCTCTTGCATGTACCCACAACCATGCGAGACCGATTATTAGACTATCTTGCCTTGAAACAACTTCCGCGTACTGGATGGGTAAGATCAAATGTTGAGAATCCAGAATCAGTAGCCGCCCATTCTTGGGGTATGGCGATTTTAGCCCTGCGTCTTGCACCAGAAGAATTGGATTTGATGAAAGTACTCTCGATGTGTTTGGTTCATGATTTACCAGAGATTATAGTTGGTGATTTAACACCGCATGATGATACAACTAACAAAGCTAAACTGGAACATGATGCAATGAAACAGTTAGCTCCTGAATGGCTTGGATGGTTCGAAGAGTATGAGATTGGAGAAAGCAAAGAAGCCAAATTTGTAAAACAGATAGACAAACTTGACATGGGACTGCAGGCAATACTCTATCAAAACGAACAGGGCTTGGACTTGTCAGAGTTTCTTGTTAGTGCCAAAGCCAAAATTTCAGATGCTGACTTGTTGGAAATTTTAGAGTGATTCTTCCGACAAGGACAAAAACTAGTGCGTGTCCCGCTAACTACCCAGCCCGATAGTGTAGGGGTCCATCATGGTGGGTTTTGGTCCCGCCGACGTCGGTTCAAATCCGACTCGGGCTACCATCGACTTACGAAAAGTCGACTTCAAATTTAGACACTATTGGCACAATAATCGAATAGATTAACACCAACCAGATTATGAATCCGAAACTACCATCTACATCATTTCCCCAAAAACCGTCTGGGCCAGTTCCTGGTTGCATTATCATGAACAAAATAATACCGATAAACATCAATATTGAAGATATAAATGGAGAGAATTTTCTTATGTTGTCATTAAGAATGTAGCCTTTGTCTGGGAATTCTATTGCGCCAAAGTTGGCTAATAGGGCGGCAATTCTCGAAATGATTCCAACTATTGCAACAACAAGACTAACAATCACAATTATCTTCAAAATGAGCGTTGACGTTCTCCAGCCTTTCCAGTAGTCCAGTTCTTCTTCTAAATCTGAACAGTATGAGCTACTATCCTGTACGCAATCTAATTCATATTCAGATTCCATTTGGCTAACTATTTCACCATAACTAGCAGTGTCAAGGAACAACGAAAATACTCCAAAGTTTGGTTCTCCCATTCCCATGATTATCTCAATTGAAGAATCACTTCCTTCAAAGATTTCCTCAGTTATTGTTACCGTATAAAGAGAACTTGATGTCAAGCAGATAATTATGACAATCAGTGAAACAATTGAAAGTGCATGTCCAACCCATTCAAACGGATGAATCGGTTTGGTTTTGTCAAATTCATTGGCCATAGGTTTCCGTGGAGCGCGACCTTCCTTGGAGATCAAAACTCCAGTAAATTGAGCTTTGAGAATTGGTACGAATATACAGCACATATTGCCAATTACAAACCCTGCTGCTATTATGAGCATAGGTATGTCCGCAGCATCTTCAAATCCGAAGATATTGAATAAAAACAGAACTCCAGAAATAATCGTAATGATAATTAGGGACATGAAATCTTCATCTTTAGCTACTTTGATTCCAAACACCATTCCGGCACCGCCAATTCCGAGAATAACAATAGAAATGATAATGAAAATGGCCCCAAAGCTGGTTCCTGTTCCCAAACTAGATTCAGCAGAATTTAACATAATTCCACCAATCATTGCCATTAATCCCATGCCTATTACCAGTACCATCCACACACAGAATGCGATTCCAGCAACTTTAGGAACCGCAGGCATTTCTCTAAAATCAGTTGTAATTATTACATCATCAGAGTAATTTCCAGATTCATATGATTCATCATCCATGTTCCATTCGAATTCGCCATCACAAAGCGGACATTCAAATTCACCTGACGCATCGTCATCCAACTCTATTTCGCCGTCACAATGAGGACATAGAATCTCTACCATTGATAATAACAATTAGATTTTGATGATAACATTTTCCCCGACAATGCGCACATTCAATAGGCTCGTGCCGTTGGCCAAAGGCGATAGGGTATGGAGAAAATAGCAGTTATTGGTGCTGGACAAATGGGCAACGGAATTGCGCAGGTTGCCGCAAGTGCAGGATACGAGGTTTTGATGATAGACATAAAGCAAGAATTTGTTGATAGAGGTATGGCTACCATTCAAAAATCGCTATCTAAGTTGGTTTCAAAAGAAAGAATGAGTCAATTAGACGCTGATAATACCCTTGCTCGCATATCTACCACTACAGATAGATCTGAATGTGCTGATGTTGATTTGGTTGTTGAGGCAGTTCCTGAAATATTGGATTTGAAAACGTCCATATTTTCTGAATTAGATGAAATCTGCAAACCAGAGTGTATTCTCGCCTCTAATACTTCATCAATTTCAATATCTACTATTGCTAATGCAACAAGTCGTCCCGATAAAGTCATTGGTATGCATTTCATGAACCCTGTCCCGATTATGAAACTTGTAGAGATAATTAATGGCGACCAAACAAGCGAAGCAACCAATTCTGCCGTTGTTGGAGCAGCAGAAAAAATGGGTAAAACTGCATTGTCTTGTAATGATTCTCCAGGTTTCATCTCTAACAGAATTCTCTGCCCAATGTTGAATGAGGCAATCCTAACTCTACAGGAAGGGGTAGCCGAACCTGCAGCAATTGATGGCATTATGAAGTTGGGAATGAATCATCCAATTGGACCACTTGCTCTATCGGATTTAATCGGATTGGATACCGTGCTACACATCATGAATGTACTACATGAGGGTCTCAACGACGACAAATACGCGCCAGCAGAGTTACTCAAAAGCATGGTCGCTGAAGGTAAATTGGGGCGTAAATCGGGTGAAGGTTTCTACAAGTATTAATGTAAGTCCAAACTGAGGTGAAACTATGAATCCAAGTGTTAATGTTCTGGGCAAGGAATTGCAAGAGTGCTCGAAAGATCCACTAACAGGGTGGTATCGCGATGGTTGCTGTAACACAGATAGTAATGATAGAGGCTTACACGTTGTTTGCTGTATTGTGACAGAAGGTTTCCTTAATTTTGCTAAATCTAAAGGTAATGACCTGATAACTCCGGCGCCACATTTCAATTTTCCAGGCCTGAAACCAGGTGACCGATGGTGTGTCTGTGCACGGACCTGGCTTGATGCTGTTAACAATGGCATAGCGTGTCCAGTCAATTTAGAAGCAACTCATGAAGAAGCACTGCAAATTATTCCGTTAGAATTGCTTGAAATGCATGCAGAGTAGTGGTACGATGAATAGTCGTGAAGTGTACTTGGTAACCGGTGCATCGAAAGGTCTTGGTCGCAGTATTTGCCAATTACTTTCCAACAGAGGGTTCGTCATTGTAGGGTTGGCAAGGGACTCTCCGCAACTCAGAGATTTAGATAATGAACTAAAGTCGAATAATCCGCAGTCCTCTGCCATAGTTTGTGATTTA
>DAHU01000077.1:12225-14880 GCA_002495945.1 Euryarchaeota archaeon UBA13 | reverse complement strand
ATATCAAGAGGAACTACGATTAATCGTTCCGCTATAGCGTCAACAACTTTGACAAATTTTCCAGTTTCAAGTTTGAGACTTTCATCTTGAGCCATGGCAGATTCTGTCCTCAGAGCGCCTTGATACTCTACCTGTACTTGTCCCATTTGGCCAGGTTGTATTGTTCGGTAAACCGTTCCTCTTGCACCGATTGCTTGTGAGTGTTCAACGGTATTGTCCTGCTCAAGGCTTGCCATCATTTGGAATACTTTGCCGACGATGTACATTGAAAAAGTACCTGCAACAGTACCTGCTATTATTGCTACAAATGCGTTCTGGTCAGCTTGTGAAACAGATAATCCAAAGATACCGAACATCATTATGAAACTCAACAAACCCTGGATAGTAAACAGGTGGAAAATCCCATCCGCATCCATTTCAAAGTCAAAGAAGCCACCGGTAAAGTCGCCGATAAGAATCAGTAGGAAGTAAATGATGAACAAAATTGTGCCTACTATTGCCATTGCTGCAAATAATATGTCTACTCCGGTTATACCGCCCAACCCGATCAAATCTAGAAGATCTCCGAACAATCCCATGTCTTCACCAGTAACTCACACAAACCTTTCCCACATCAACCTTCCCGTCTTTTTAGCACAGGGCGTATGTAAATGAAGTAATAATGGCCATAGACAATCGGCCCAAGTGAAAAACCGATTATTGCTCCAACGGCCCACCATGGCAAATCAAGTGCTAGTGCTCCAGCAAACACGATTACTAAGCACAGAACGATAGATAGTTTTTCTAAGATTATCCAATAGACCGTTTTTGCATCTTGGTCAACTTTGTTAATGTTATCTTTCATCAGAAAGATATCTAATAGCGTTGCCAATTTACGACCTCAAAGGATTAGATCAGACCATGAGATTTCGCTGATGAGAATTATTGAAAAATACAGCATGGCAATGAATAATACGGGGTTACGACCTTTTTCGATATTGGTCTCTACATGAGTATAACGGCCGTCCTGTCCCTTGACCAGCGTTGTGCTTTCGGAGGTGCTGTAATTTTGTCCAGCAGTGAATTCCTTGACATTCTTTCTGTCTTGGTAAATCAAGAATGTGAGGGTGCCGATGATGACTCCCAAACTAGGACCGAAAAATGCACCCAGTGCTTCATTAAATTCAACCCACATCGCCGCTGTCATGTACAGCCCTAGAATTCCTGTAAGAGCAGCGATTGCTCCTTTGCCAGCGGTTTGATTGGTTATGAATCCTGCTCCTGCCATGATTTACCTAATGGGTCCTTGTTTTCAAAGGTTTTTCCTACGAGTTCATGCAAAAGGTTTAGTTCAAAAACAATGAAAAAGACGGAATTTCATGGCGGATGTTTACTATGCAGTTGCTGGGCATCCAGTTAGCCATTCGCTGTCACCGGTTTTGATTAATATCGTTGCTCAGTACCTATCTGCTCAAACATCGCCTAACCAGCGGTTCAAATTAATCCAAACAGATTTAGTTGATGCAGAATATATTCAAGATGCACTTGCTTGGGGATATGTAAAGTCAATTCCTCAGTCGATTAACTGGGATTTAACAGGCGCCCCATTTGGCAAGTTTAGGAATAAGGCATTGATGCAAAAAGTCCTCGAAGCAACCGTCGACGTCACTGCATCACTCGACGGTTTACGCAAAGAAAAATTTAGCAAGATTTCAGCCAGTCTGCCGTTTAATAGCAAAATCGATTTGCCATCGAAATCATTTCCAGAAGAGATTTGGCTAAATTTAACCACTCCCTTGAAACATCAACTGAAATCTCAAGCAGTCGTCGATTTTAATGACTCATCGATAATCGAATCAGTAAATGCTTTGCGATGGGATGGATTTGGTTGGTGGTCATCAAATGTTGATGGTTCAGGTGTTGCAAGAGTCGCACAATACTTTGGTCTTGATATTGCAAACGGTGCCGTTATCGGCATCATTGGAGGAGGGGGTGCGGCACGTTCAACTGCCAAAACCTGGCAACAACTCGGAGGTAGTGTGAGGATTTTTGGTGGCAAGCGAGACATTACTGATTTTGATTGGTTTGTCGGTGAAAAAAATGAGGAAAGAATCTGTGACCTATTGATTAATTTCGATGATGATACCATCCCCAGCGATGTACAGGTCAACGGATTCATCATGAAATCACGCTATCACAGGATTGAAGGCGAACATCAAGACCGAATCGACGCTATTGGTGACGACGTCATTGACGGAAGGTGGCTATTGGCTGCTCAACATCTTGAAAGTTGGTCCCAATTATGGGCGCCTCAATTTACCGATTTATTGCCAAGCCTTGACTTATTGGTCACCATGCTAATTAACGCCGAATCTGTGCTTGCATCATACTCATAGAATGCTAATTTCAAAATATAACTTGGTATTCATTCTGCTCAAACGGGATGATTGAATTGCGTACTAATGCATTGGTTATCATTGGCATATTATTGGCCAGTTTAGTCGTCATTAACCCATCAAGTGCGCATCCAGAGGAATCTCAAGATTTCAAGAATCAACACACTGGTGTAGACTTTCCTATTGGTTACATAGACCTTGACGCAGGTGAGGATTCAGTACGTGTATACTATCCGGCAATGGATGAAGGAGAAGACGAGGCTATGGCTGGAAATGGTCC
>DAHU01000077.1:10108-11842 GCA_002495945.1 Euryarchaeota archaeon UBA13 | reverse complement strand
GCTGAGATTGTCAAACGAGGAACTATTGTTGTAGTTACCGATGGATTTGATGAAGGTGCAACGACAAAGGTAGAGGATTCAATGTCGGGCCTCGAGTCTATTGTCAGTTTAATGAATCAATCAAATAGTTCGAACAATATAATTCCTGCCGGATTTGGTAATATTGACATGCATCACTGGGGTGTTGGTGGACACGGTACCGGTGCTGCAGTAGCTTACTCTGTGTTTCCATTTTGGCCAGAATCACAATTGTCCAATACCATACAGCCCCCCCGCTCACTGTACGGTTTAGGTATTGACTTTACAGGATGGAGTTCAGGTGATGGCTGGCAAAACATCAAACCAGCAAATTGGCAGATAGACCCAGCAGCACCCGCGACAGGATTGTTCATGACTGGGACTGTCGACGAGATCGCTCGTGGCCAAGATAATCTACCAATTATCAACTCAACTGCCGAACTTGCCTGGCATTGGATGCATGTTTTGGGAGCAGACCACTTTCAATTCCAAGACGAAATTGATGATGGGATAATTTTTGGTGATGATCGTGGAGATGGTGATGCTTCTATGTCGCAAACAGAACAAATTAATTACGCAATGTCGCATTTATTGCCCTATTTGGATTTGACATTACGAGGTGTCCATGACGAATTTAGGCCTGCTTTCAATCGTGAAGGTTCACCAACTTCTGCTAGTGATAGTCAATCATATACGGAAGAAAGTCTATACAATTCTCAGTTTTTGCTTTTGAAAAATTTCACCAAAACACCGAGTGATATCAATGAATTTGGGAGATATGATACGTTCTCTATCATGGTCAACTGGACACTGAGAAATGGCGATGGTTACGACGCAGTTAATCCAAATTGGCAAATCGATATTGAGTGCGGATTCAACAAAGTTATCACAAGTACTGGTGTGTTAAATCCAAACGGTACAGTTGAGTGTGACTACGATGTCGAAGATTTGCAACCAGACACTCATACTGCTTTCTTGACGATTATGGTTGAGGGCGCACCAATGACTATTGAACATCAGTTCTTACGGACAGATTTACCTATTTCCCTCACTCAGCCAGCACCAATAATCCAAGTCCCTGAGCGTGGACAGACCTACATATCAGCGAGCGAAATCGGGATAGATCCTGATGGTCAAGAATTGTTTATTGTCGATGCCCAACTGAGCGGTGGTTCAATTAGCAATTTTTCAATCGAAATAGCCAGTGACTATCGAGGACTAACGGTTTTTCACACCGTCAATGAAGAGTATATCTCGGGTGCAGAGGTAGATATTTTGCTCAGAGCTGACGGCTCGGGTGTGGTTGATGAGGCTCTAACGATGTTAGAAATCGTCGTAATCCCGTACAACGATCCAGTGGTAAAGGTAGACAATATTGTCATGCAAACGCTGATTGAGGATGGGCCGTCAATTTCGGTAAATATCACTGAATATGCCTATGACCCTGAAGGAGAACCTCTCATGGCCTCAATAAATGACCAAACTGAAGGTATTGCAGGACCAGTTCAGTTTAGTTACTTCAATGGTATTTTGACACTAACTCCAGTCCCCAATCAAAATGGTGCTACTGTATTACACGTTAGGGTCACCGATGGTGTTACTCAAGCGGTAGATCTCGACATTCCGGTACAGGTTGCACCAGTAGACGATCCCGTGTATACTAATGATTCAATGTGGGCAATATCAATCTTTGAAGATGAACCAGTTTCACTAAAC
>DAHU01000077.1:2673-9694 GCA_002495945.1 Euryarchaeota archaeon UBA13 | reverse complement strand
ACAACTTCTAATCTCACCGCCAAATGACTACTTTGGTACGACAAACAACGCATGGCTCAATGTTTCTGACGGCAATTCTATGATATCACGGATGTTAAATATCGAGGTAGTAAGTGTACCTGATATACCAGCACTAAATCTGATGAATGTCAACATAATTGATGAAACTGCTGCAACACTTGCTTACTCTGTATTTGATAATGATGGTGCTACAGACCATGGATTAGAGATTTCACTCGATGGCGTTGCTCAAGAAAATCTACAACCATCATGTATTATCGATGAATCTGGTAAATCAAAAGAATGTGTGACAATGCTTGAAGTGCCGGTTAACCGAAGTCAATTGGTCGAGGTAAGGGTGGCAATATTTGATGCAGAGTTCACTTCAGAAGTTGTACAGTACACCATAATTGACTTTAATTCCACGATCAGCATTATTGTAGATGAAACACAAGATGAGGATGGATTTTCAGTCTCAATAACTCTGATTGCGGCTGGTTTACTGGGTTTAATAATCATGATTTTGGTACTGCTAATTGTCTTGAGAACTATGCATAATGAACCAATAGACACCAGTAATTCTGATTCGAGTTTTAGTAGTGATGTTGTTGAAGAAGAACTTGGTGTCGATTTGTCACCTACGGGTTTACTTTCAAGGATTAACCAAAATAAGTAATCACAACGGTATATTGCCATGTTTCTTAGGCGGACTCCATTCACGTTTTGAGCGTAGAATGTTCAAGGCTCTTATCAACCGCATTCTCGATTCACTTGGCTCTATCACGTCATCTAGCCATCCATTTCTTGCTGCAACATATGGGTCGCCAAACTTTGCCTTGTACTCATCAACTAACTGTGAGCGAACGTTTTCCTTCTCATCATCATCAGCAGCCTTAATTTCTCGTCGATGAATGATATTGACTGCGCCTTCTGCTCCCATTACTGCAAGTTCTGCAGTAGGCCAAGCAATGTTGTAGTCACTCCGCAGATGTTTGCATGACATTGCCAAATAAGCACCGCCGTACGCTTTTCTCGTTACTAGAGTCAATTTTGGTACCGTCGCTTCAGCATAGGCAAATAACAACTTAGCGCCATGTCGAATGATGCCACCCCATTCCTGTACTACTCCCGGCAAGAAACCTGGAACATCCTCAAGGGTTAACAGTGGGACATTGAATGCATCACAAGTACGAATAAAACGGGCGGCTTTAATCGAAGCGTCAATGTCTAAACACCCGGCTAGAACCTTAGGCTGGTTACCTATCACTCCGACTGTTCTGCCTCCTAACCTTGCAAAACCGATGATAATATTGTCCGCATATGACTCAAAAAGTTCCATGAAGTGGCCGTCATCGACTATCTCTTCGACTACCTTCACCATGTCGTATGGGCGGTTTGGATTATCAGGTACTAAAGTTTCAAGGTCTTCATTGAGCCTATCACTGGGGTCTGCCGTTTCGATATAGGGGGCTACAGCGCCATTGTGGTCCGGTAGGAAACCAAGTATTTCTGCCGCCATTTCGCACGCATCTTCATCGTCATCAGCAATTAAACATGCAATTCCGGAACGTGATGCGTGCAAATTTGCACCTCCAAGCCCTTGAGCGTCAATTTCTCCCTCAATCACTTCGGGTGTTTCGAGTGGTGATGAGAGGAATAATTGTCCGTGTTCATCGCCTAGTATAGTGAAATCTGCTAAGCCAGCAGCTAATGAGGATACTCCGACAACTGGCCCTAGCACGAGGCTAATTATTGGCACTCGGCCACTGCATTGAACCAGTCGGTCCAGCAGTTCGCCAGTGCCAGCTAGTCCTGAAATTCCGTCATGTGCCCTTTGGCCTCCGCCATCCCACATGCCAATAATCGGTACTTTTGCCCGCTCTGCCATCTCAACAATCTTAGCGATTTTCTTTGCGTGGGTCTCACCCATGCTGCCGCCATGAACACTGAAATCCTGTGCGAAGCAGTATACTCTACGGCCATCTATCGTTCCGTGGCCGGCAACCACGCCGTCGCCTAAAGTTTCATGCAAAAACATGTTGTGGTCAACAGTTCTGTGGGTGACGAATGAATCAATTTCAATGAATGAATCCTCATCAAGTAGTAAACCGATTCGGTCACGGGCAGTACCACGCCCGGTTTTTCGAATCGCTTCCTGTTTTTTGAGGCCACCACCCAGCCTTGCTTCGTTACGCTTCTGGCGCAATTCGTCGAGTTTTTGGTTGGTTCGATTTCCCATATTATCACTCTCTCAGAACATTGAGATTCTCGCCACACAAATTCTTCACCAGCAATGTTGCAACGTCTTTGTCATTTGATAGTGCATAGTGAACTTTTACCACGGTGCTGTCTGGAGAAGTCACGCTACCATGGCCAAGCAAACCCATTTCTTGTTGCTTTCTGCCTTTGGAATATACATTCATGTCAATAGGTCCATGCAAGCACTGCGAGGTAATTACTACCGGGATATTACGATTGACACAACGAGTTAGTGCACGCCAAACCTTAGTATTCTCTGGAGCATCTTTGCCCGGATCGTCGATTGGTAGGTGTCCAAGTCCAGTGCCGTGAATAATGATTGCCTGCACGCCGTTGGAGACAATTGATTCAATCTCCTGTTCGTGCAGATATGGTCCAGCAATAAACTGAGCGATTCTCACATCTTGTGAGTATTTTCTCGGACTATCACTTACCACTAATTCGGTTTGTTCTAATTCACTTTGGTAAGTGGTATCCATAACTATGCTTGGTTTACCACCGTCGATATTCACGTAAGCCAATGGCTGACTGTTGACATTTCGGAACGCATCTCTGCGCGTGGTGTGAAGTTTCCTCACGCCAGTTCCTGGTAGAATAGAGCATGTGCCGTCATGGCTTGATGTGTGCATAACAACCACTGCAGAATCACCTCTAATCGCTTTCGGTTTTGGCCCATGTGCAGCCCAATAGATTGCTGAAATGAGATTCTCTGACGCATCTGATGAACCACGGTCAGACGAACGTTGAGAGCCGACTAAGGCAATTATTCCAGGTGGTGCTTTACCTTCTCCAGACCACGCAAAGCACATAGCAGCGGAGGTAATGTGTAATGTGTCAGTACCATGGGTAATCACTACGCCATCACAGCCTTCATCAAATGCTTGCTTGGTGGCGTCAATCATCTTATTCCAATGCTGACAACGAATGTCATCACTGAACATGTTGCCAATTTTGACGGCATCAATGTTGGCAATTTGAGCCAATTCGGGAATCGTGCTGACCAGTTCCTCGGGCTCAAACTTTGCTACTACTGCTCCAGTTTTGTAGTCGACTTTCGAAGCAATGGTACCTCCAGTGTGAATGATTCGTATCCTTGGTAAATCCTCATTAAACTCTAGTTTTGAATAATTTACTTTGCTATCATCACCAAGTACCCCAAGAATCTCTATGGCAATAATTTCCTCTAACTTGTAGCTCGCATTGTAACCATTGGCTAACTTAATCGTAATGTGGTTAGGCGCTGCTGGGTGTAGAATAACACCTTCGTGAGTGGTTTTTCCATTATGGCCGTCTACTTCGATTCGGACATTATGTCCAATATCAGGGATATCGACCATGATGTTGCCAAGAATTGACGGCTCATCAAGAGTTCGCTTCACTGAGATAGGTCTTTTACCTTTTCAACAAGGTCCATGCGGCGAAGTCTCCAGATGCCAATTGGAGTCATTGCAACTGCAATGATTACTACTAATCCCATTAGTTGATATGCTACGCTGGGAACTATTTCAACCGGGACATAGAACTGCCATGAAGAGAAAGAAGCCGCAAGGCCAATGGCTCCTCCGTAGGCGAATGCTACTCCGACAATTCCGCCGATTATGCCAATGATCAAACTCTCGAATAATAGCATCAAACCTAGGCGTGTTGTAGAGGCTCCCAATACCCTCAGGGTGGCAAGTTCGAAATCCCGCTCTGCAACGTTCATAATCATCGTATTGAGCATCACGGCAGTGGTGAATAGTAATCCAAGGTACATTATCGCTTGGAAAATCTGGGTTTGCTGTTCGATTAAACTCTCAACTCCGTCGATCAGACTTTGTCGTTCAACAACACCTACTGAAACTTCCCCCACTTCGCTTGTAACCTGAACCCCTTCGGGGAGTTCTAAGTAAACTGAGGTAGCATTGATTCCCGTAATGTCACTGAGGTCAGATCGTAGGAAATACATCGTTCGTGAAAAATCACCTTTGGTTGTGCCGACAATCTCTACATTTTGGGCGACACCGTTTATCATTACCGCTTGAACATCATTGATTTCCCAATCCAGAAACTGCATTGAACCGTCATCCATCATCACCTGTGGAATAGAATTTTTGTCGATAGGCTTTGTTCCTTCGAGGAGTTGGACTGAACGCATGCCAGAGTTATAATCGTCCAATCCTACAACAGTGAACATTCGTTCGACACCGTCATTATCCTCTACGGTGCCTAATGGCATTTCAATCAGTAGTTCAAAACTTGCATTGACGCCTTGTGCCCATTCAATAACCTCATACTCGCCTTCCGGGTTAATGAATACTTGAGCATCCCAGTTTTGGTCATCCTCTATTCCGCCAACTAGCGTATTCTCGATTCCAGCTGACATCATTTGTATCGAGCCAAATAACATCAATGAGATGCCGACTGCGACAAATGTCATCGATAATCGCAATGGTCTTCTAAGGCTTGACCGAACACTCAAACCGAGTGTGGTTGGCATCCAGGAGGTTAATTTCTTCAAGAATTTAGAGCCGACTCTAATTGTATTTTGCCCGCTTAGTATTTCCAAGGGATTAATCCTACTCGCTTTTATGGCTGGGAAAATTCCAGATATTAACACCACAATCATCGTGGGCGTAATTATTGCTAGGTATAGTGAAGAAGGAATTTCTCTGTTGATGATTGGCACGCCCACGATGTCTTGGTAGAAATCCAGCATCGCATTCATGCCCCATGGCCCGATTAAACAACCAATCAGCGAACCAATAGCACCAATGATTACGGGAGCATATAAGTATCCGCTAAGTAGTGATTTTCTTTCCACGCCAAGGGTTCTGAGTACTGCAATTTCTTTTGATTGACTTTGCACTAGACGCTGAAGGCTAAGGATGATTGTGATTGACGCGATTGCTGCAATCATGACGGTGAATGGTGTTGCCATGCGGTTGGCTCCCTCCAAATCTTGGCGCATGATTTCAACTTGCTCAACTTGTCCACGGTCTCTTACCCTCGCATCAAGTTGAGTTTCGCTGAGCGAATCTTCAACCATTGACTTGATGTTATCTATTGGCTCTCCTTCGAATTTTTTAGTGTCTGGTAGATCAAATGATGGAGTATTTTCAACATCGAGCAATATTGTATTACTGTCTCCTATGGTTCCGCCAGTTAACCTTGCCATACCGGACTTCGATAGGTAGCCGACTACATATTCGCCAGCTTCAGGCGGAAATAGGGATCCCTCTGGTGCCATGAAAATGTGTACTGGGTGGTAGCCATAGCCGACAATTGTGAACTCAGCAGTAGACGAACCAGCACCGATAGTTATGTTGTCACCGATTGATAACTCAAGGGGTTCAACGACGTGTGCATCGATAACAATTTCATTGGCAGATGATGCAAGCCTGCCTGCAGAGTGCCCATTTGGCATCCATACCCGGTTCGTATTGTCACCATCATCAATTCCATGCCAAATTGAATTGATTATTTTGTCCTCCTCACTGGTATTGTGGAACATAGTTCCCGGAACAATATTTCTTCCTTCACATGAGTCTAGGCCAAAGTCATCATTATCCCACGAGTTTTCCAATTCCTGACAAAAGTTCGATACTTGTTGAGCAGTCCACGTTGTGCTTCGATTATCAATCCATAAATCCGCTAAATTTGCACCATCTTCATCATCGGCGTGCATAGTGTCGTACATGCCACTTAAATTGTGTGAATAGCCGCCGAAGGTTAGGCCAGCAAAAACACCTACCGACACCATAAAAATAACTGCAAACAAACGTAACTTTGTCCGCCACAAACTTCTGGCTAATCGTTTGTTTAACAGAACAGACATTTTGTCACCTCAATAATCCTAAGATTAGTTTGTTAATTCATCAGAAACTATCTTGCCGCTATCGATTCTAATTACTCTTGTTGCGTATTGGACCAAGCCTTCATCGTGAGTGACAAATACTGCAGTAATGTTTTCTTGTTCGCAAGCCTTAACTAGAGCAGTCATAACTTTCTGTGAGGTTTCTGTATCGAGGTTACCAGTTAGTTCATCACCAAGTAGCAGATTAGGCCGCTTTGCGATACTTCTTGCGATGGCGACACGCTGTTGTTGACCGCCACTAATTTCACCTGGAAATCGGTTTATTTCACCCTCGAGGCCAACTAAACGGAGCAGTTCTTCGGCTCTGGGTATGTCTTTTTGACCTGCTAATTCTTGAATAAGAAGGATGTTCTCAAGTACCGTTAAATCTTGTAGCAGATTGAAGAATTGAAATACATACCCGATGTTTTCTCTTCTAAAGGAGGTCATCGATTCCGAGGCATTGCGTGGGACGTCATTGGCGTCAAATGTGTATGTACCGTCAGTTGGGCTATCCAAAGCAGACAAACAGTTCAACAGAGTGGTTTTGCCTGAACCAGAAGGTCCCAGAAGAATGACTCTCTCACCAGTTCTAATTTCCAAATTAATCCCGTCAAGAGCCTTTACTACCCCCGCTGGAGTCTCGTAATATCTTTGCAGATTTTCCATTTTAACTAGTAATTTCATGTTATGACCACAATCAAACAAATCCAAATAACGGATAATTATAAGTTTCACTATTGATTAAAATCGGTGTACTAATAGCAAGTATTGCTTAGAATAGACCAATTGTTATGGTGCCGGGAGCGGGGCTTGAACCCGCGACCTTCGGATGTCTCAGACACCGCAAGGGTTGCACGTCATACGAATGCCTTGAAGGCTGCCCTATGAGTCCGACGCGCTACCAACTACGCCACCCCGGCTTAG
>DAHU01000077.1:0-2347 GCA_002495945.1 Euryarchaeota archaeon UBA13 | reverse complement strand
CATTCGTGAAGGCTTCAGCCTTTGAATAATGCGGATGAAAGTTGTAGTCTGTGTAACATAATTTCCGGCTTAAAATCATCCGTAGCATTCATGCACTCTCACCAACCCGGGGGTCCATGGTCGACCTTCAAACCGCTATGGCGGCGGCTGCAGCAGAACGCAAAAAGCGAGACGGTGCTGCTAGTGAAGATAGAAAGGTTAGAAGGAGTGGACCAAGCCTTGGCATCGAACCATTCGACCCGGTCAAACACGTGAGTAAGGAGAAGGCTGACACCGCTTCGATGTGGTTGGTAATCGGATTCTCAGTCCTCGTGTCGGTGATGATGCGTTATGTCTTGATGCCAAATACCTCACCGGAGAAATCCGATATTCTCTACCTTATGCCGCTCAGTGCAATAATCTTGATTCCGCAAATTCATCGCATGGTGATGCCCAAGTCGTTTCAAGAGTACTACACCAAGGGAACCTGGTTTAAAGCGGGTTTTCTCCATACTTTTACCTTCCTTGCAATGTCATTTTTACTGGTTAACCCACCAATGGGCGACATAGTCGCTCCAAAACTTGCCAGTCACTGGGCTATTGCTACTGACCACGACGGCACCCTGTTGTTCAATGAGGACTCAAGCAAAGATGGTGTCATTGAATGGGTGGTCGATAATGATGGCAGACTTGAAGGTGAGGTTTGGTTATTATTTGCATTGGCAGACAATGTCAACTCTGATGGTGCTGAGGTCAACGTAGAGCTCACGCATCAATCCGTTTCGATAGATTTAGCCAGTGATGAATTTTATTGGGCAAATAACTCAGATAGAATTGCCAACGCTACCAAAACGGATAATTCCTCTGCACCTAATTTAGTTCCCCACGAAAAAGATCAACCGTTTGCGATAAATCTTGGAAGTGATTTGGCAGTTGGTAGCCATGATATCTTGGTCACCATCAAAGAAGACGGCGACCCGTGGGAAAATGAAAGAACCTATCGTTGGAAGTTAGTTGTAGTTGAAGCAGTAGATGTCAGCGACTCATGACAATAAATCGCCGTGGTTAACGACAATTTGATTGATGAGTTTGTCTATCTTACGCTTGTCATAATTTTCTCTGGCAACTCTATTTATTCTGTGAATACGCATTGCCCTTATCGGTTTTGCTAGTGGTGTCCAGCACAGCACATCGAGTAATTTATTGGTTGACATCAATCTTGCGTGACGGTAATTGATAGTAGTCGATTTTTCTCACGGTTCAACTGAAAGTAAAAGTGATTATTGTTTGAGGTGAGTAACCAATCTTGCCGTCAACGCGTCTAATTGAATCTGCTCTCCACCACCTTCTACTAATCGATAGTCTACCTCTGCCATCCATTCAGTCAAATCTAGTTTTGATTCTTCACTCAAGAAATCAGCAGAATATAATTCACGATGCAGTTGGTTGACAAAGTCGGTACCAGCAAGGCCATATTTGTCAAGCAACTCTCTAAGTCTTCGCCTGGCTGCGTGGAATCCGTCATCACGACAGGCTTTGAGGTACTGATGGAGGCTTTCAGGGGGAGCAGTAGCAGAGGTCTCGTAAATCAGTTCTCTTGTTACATCAGTGCTCAGGGCGGCAGAAACTTGCAGTGCAGTTAGTGCTTTACGAAGGTCGCCTTGACTAATTCTTGTTAGCGCTTCCGCCGCATCATCATCAAGGGTAATTTTTTCGATTTTCGCGACATGGTGGACTTGTTGATTAACATCAGCATCGGCTAATGGCCTAAATCTAAATACAGCACATCTCGATTGTATCGGTTCTATGATTTTAGATGAATAGTTGCAAGATAGAATAAACCTGCAGGTTTCAGCGTATTGTTCCATAATCCTTCTGAGTGCTCCTTGAGCGTCGTTTGTTAATGCATCAGCTTCATCGAGGAAGATTATTTTGAACGCTGCACCACCATATGGGCTAGTACGTGCGAATTGCTTTACTTTAGTTCGAATGCTCTCAAGTTTCCGTTCATCAGAAGCGTTCATTTCCAACAGATTTTCTCGATAGTTTTCTCCAAAGACGTCCTTGGTTAGTGCCATAGCAGCAGTGGTTTTTCCGGTGCCTGGCGGACCAGCAAATAGCAAGTGAGGAAATTGTTTCTTGTCGGCATAAATAGCAAGGCGTTGGACAACAGCAGGCTGCCCTCTAATTTCGCTGACTGAGCGTGGTCTGTGTTTCTCTACCCACAACTCGCTCATGGTGTAATGTCAGTGTCGAACGCCCTTCAACATTATGATACAAGTTGATACTTTTCTCGGTGCGAATACTTCTATCTATTGCTGTACAAATACATTCAAGGGAAAAGACAGTAAAAGGAGACTATGTCTCG
>DAHU01000059.1:14066-19067 GCA_002495945.1 Euryarchaeota archaeon UBA13 | reverse complement strand
CGCCTAAGTGTTGACGAATGGATGGCAAAACGGAACAAAAACATCAGTGAAAAACAAATGACTCATTTGGTTTCTGAGGATTATTTACGCCAGATTACCACGACTTGTGGCAGAGCCAAACCTGCACTAATTGTCGCCTTAATCGCTGCGCTAATCACTATTCCGGCGGCAGTTGGAATGGCTCAGTTAGAGGGAGACTTCAGGGTCGAGGACTTCTTAGACGAAAGGTCTGATTTCGCTAGAGGAGTAGAAATTGTTACCGACAGGTTTGCCGATGAAGGCGAACCTGCGTACTTGTTGATTGAGGGCGACGTGCTAAATCCAGATGTATATGCCGCAATTGATGAATTCCGCACAGAAATGGGAATTTTGCCGGATGGTGTTGCTGATAAAATCACTAAGTTGCCTAACGGAGATATCGATATATTAGCGCTCGATGAAATGGTTTTCGCCGCAATGGGTTCGTTAGCATTAGACCCGACTCCGTTTGAAGCAGCAGGATGGCTTTCAGATGTGGAGGGCCACGGTATGAATTGTTCAGATGATGGAGCAGGACCGCTGCTAGACCTAACTGACCGCGACTGCCTGTCCTATTTCTACGGATTTTTGGTTTTACATGGAGTTCCTGGCGTCGGTCCAATTCCAGACATACCTCCAAGTATAGTCGAATTGTACATCAAGCCAAATGTTGATCTAGACCCGCAAAAACCATGGCTAGATGTAAATGGAGACGATGCTGAATACGACCGAATGCTGATTCGATTTGGTATGACTTCTCCTGAAGATTTCCCTGGAATGGGAGAAGGTCTAGAGGAATTATGGCGTGACTTGGCTGTCTTCACTAACTTGTCTACAGGAACTCAAGAAGCCGCAGGGGAAGAAAGTGAAGAAAAGCCTCTCACTTGGGTAATGGTCACCGGCCGTCCTGTTACCAGATATATCGCTTCAGATGCGATGCAAAATGAGATGCAATCATCGCTCATTCTCGGTTCGTTATTCGTCTTCATCACCTTATCTATTGGCTTTAAGTCATTTAAACAAGCCAGTATAACTCTAATTCCGATATTGTTAGTGGTCGTGTGGCTGTATGGATTGATGTTTGCCGCAGGTTCTTCGCTCAATATCGTTACAGTAACTATCGCCACAATATCGTTAGGCGTTGGCATAGATTATTGCATACATGTAACCGAACGGTATCGCGAAAGCCGAGAAAAGGGTCAATCACATAATGAAGCCTTGGTTGCGGTAGGTGGCGCATGCAGTCTTGCTTTAATCGGCAGCGCAGCCTCGGACATTGCAGGATTTAGCGTAATTGCTTTGTCTCCTATGGGGCTATTCAGTAATTTCGGCATCTATTCAGCTGCGATGATTGCGCTATCGCTAATCGCAAGCCTTGTGTTGACCACAGCAGCCTTGGGAATTTTAGCGCTGTTGTCCAGAGATAACTCTAATGATACTGGAATACATTTAGCCAATGAATGATGTCAGTTCAAATCAACTGCACAACGACTAAAAAAGCTGCTGTTTAATGCAGAAAATATTGGATTAATACCTCGAAGTTCTTCCGTCACCTTCATCAATAGATGCCAAGAGCGGTGGTTGCTTCCACCGGGGTTGGCCCCATGGCAGCGGTGATTGATTATGCCTGAAGATGATGATGAAGACTGGATGAAATATGCCAGTGCAGGCTTCGGACAAACCAATTACTCGCTTTGGGATGAGGAAACTGAAGAGCCCGAAGAAACTCCCGAAGTGGACCAATTCGACCTCGATATGCCCGAGCAACTTGGAACCCATATGGAAGAAATTCCTCGCGCACCAAATCCAGCTGGACTCAAACACTTAGTTAGAGTGGGGTGTTGTGATTTCTGCCTTGGTCGCTTAGGTGGTAAGAAACGTTACGAACAAACAATTGAACAGTCTGGAATTGAGATTAGACAAACTGTCATCGATGGTAATAGTCATCTTGCTAATATCAGAGAAGAAATACCTCTTTGCCCGTTTTGTGAGAATTTATTTGATGAAACTGACCTACTTGCGGACATAATTTATGATAGTATTGAGCCTTACGAAATAAAGCGACTTCAGTTGGGAGCTAGGTTTCCAAAAGACCAAATTGAAGAAGAGGATGCACAACGAAAAAGATACGCAGCAACGGGTTCTGACGGCCTAAAAACCGGCCTAGTTGCAGAAATTGCTCGCAAACTCAACAAGCGCCTTGATGGCGTGAAATTGGTCAATGAAAAGCCACACGTTTTGGCGCTAATTGATGTTCTAACCTTGACGGTAGAACTTGATGTACGTGCCCACTACATATACGGAAGATATCGTAAACTTGAACGCGGTATTCCACAAACAAGATGGCCTTGTAGGGCCTGTAAAGGACGGGGCTGTGAGAAATGTAATGATACCGGCCTGCAGTATGAATCAAGCGTTCAAGACTTGATAGGAAATCCAATTCTTGATGTTCTCAAGGCCGAAGAGCATTCCTTCCACGGCATGGGCAGAGAAGACATCGATGTTCGCTGTATGGGCAGAGGAAGACCGTTTGTCATTGAATTGAAAGAACCAAAATTACGCTCATGTAGTTATGAGGAGTTGGAGAACATAATCAATACCCAAGCTGCTGGCGCAATTGAAGTGACTGACTTAAGGAGTTCAAACCGTAGCGAAGTGGTTAGAATCAAAGATACTCCAGCAGACAAATCTTACACAATACGCTTCAAATTGTTGCCGATGAATGAATTGGAATATGGCGTTCTGACGGCACCGCTGGACTTAACAAAAACCGATCGTAAATCTCGGAAACGCAAACCACGTCGTGGAGACAAGAGAAAAGATAACACGAAGCCGCTACCGACTGAAATCATCACCGAGGAGAACGGATTCAACCAAGATGAGTTAACAAAAATGAAAAAGGCTGAGTTAGAAGCAATCTGTGTCGAACATAAACTAGCCAAAACCGGCAAAAAAAATGAATTAATTGAGCGGATTCTTGCCATGCCAAAACCGGGGAGTTCGTGCTTTGATTTACCGGACCATAAGACCATCAAATCAACAATAATGTCGCTTGAAGGTACCAAGTTAGCTCAAAGAACTCCCGATAGAGTCGCTCATCGAAGAGCTGATTTGATTCGAAGAAGGGATGTGGTCACAGTACATGAACCCGTAATCGAAACCATGGAAGATGGTGTAACAGAGGTTGAATTTACTTTGAGGTGCGAATCTGGCACCTATGTCAAAGAAACCATACACGGCGACAATGGACGAACTCAACCAAGTGTTGCCTCACTACTGAAAGCCAAATGCGAGGTAATTTGGTTGGATGTCGGCGACATCCACGCCGACTAAATCGGAGCGAAAATTTACTCTCGCTTCGTCGCGGTGCTTATATGCGATTGGTAGGTCGGCAACTTGCTCCGAAGATGGCAATATGCTGAATCGGTAGTATAGGAGGCGAAAATCATGAAGCGTTCCAAGGGTCAGAGAGTAAGAACTCGAAGCATTCTAAGAAGGAGAAAAAACGAGCGTAGTCGACTAAACATCAGCCGCGTCATGCACGATTATGACGAAGGTGACAGAGTAGCAATTGTCCTCGACGGAGGTCAACAAATGGGAATGCCTCATCGCAGATTCCACGGTAGAACCGGATTCATACAAAAGCGCCAGGGTGTCGCTTGGGTAGTATCAGTAAAAGACGGTAACATGCAAAAAACCGTTATTGCAAGACCAGAACACCTGCGTCCACTGGAGTGATTGAGATGGGTGAAGAGGAAAATTTCGTTGACTTTGCAACAGTAAGAGACATGCTTGAAGGTGCTCAGGATAGAAGAGGAGACTTGACTTACGAGCAAGTCGCTGCCTTACAACACGCACAGTGGGCGGCTAGCGATAACAGGAACGGGTACAAGACTACCCCCGAGGTTTTCAATAGCCTAAAGACCGCACTAAGCGAAATGGACAAGCTTGCTCAATACCCCGACCTTGCAGCGAAAATTGCTGAACTTATTCCAATGTATCCCGACGATGTAAAAGCGGTCTTGGTATCAAAAAGAATCGCTATTGACGATTCAGATATCAATCAAATCCTCGACATTGTTAGACAACATGTTGGTTTTGAGTGATCCAAATCGGTGATTGTTATGAGCGGCTTTAGTCGTGACCGCAACATAAAGGTTCCAAAAAAGACCGACAAGAAACCTACTTCACACCAATCTAATTATCTTCCCTCAAGACCCGCTGAAGGCCGGGCCGAGGTACCAAAAAAATCCCCAAAACCACCTCAGTCTAGACCGCGCAACAACAAACCTAGGGCACAGGGTAACAACCGTCGTGGCGGGAATAATAGGAACCAAAACAATCGACAAAGGCAGCAAAAGCCGCGTCGCTCCACACCGCTGGATGACGAGATGTGGGCCAGAGTTATCGAAAATGATGCAAAGACCAATGTTATTGTCGCCCTTGGAGAAAGTAAAATGATGTTGGGCCGATACAGTAGTAAAAATTCTGATACTGCTGTGGGAGAAAGAATCTATGTCGGTGTTGATTCCACCAAGCGAACCGCGGTTGGAGATATCCTTGGGATGGCAAAGATGGACCGACTATCCAACGGTGCAACCAGTGATCTGCCACTAGTGACACAATTATTTATTGAGGAAAACCAAATTCATTTCATCAAGTCTTTCTTCAATATCGCAGGGCCACTTTCCCTCAAACAGCATGCCTTTGAGTTACTTCCTGGCATTGGAAAAAAGAAAGCACTACAGATGGTCGAAATCAGAGGTTCCAGTGGTTTCACTTCAATTGAACAACTGAATGAATCATGTTCTATCGACGCTGCTGAGTTACTGGCAAAACGCTTTGTTGCTGAAATTGAGGATAAAACTCTACAACCTCGACTCACAGAACTTCTGTTACCGGTGTCAGCATGAGAGGAGCAAGGCAACTTGTCGATCTGTTACGTGCCAAGCAAGATAACGATAAGTCGCTTGGGCAACATTT
>DAHU01000059.1:5824-13690 GCA_002495945.1 Euryarchaeota archaeon UBA13 | reverse complement strand
GATCATGTCTTGGAAATCGGACCTGGGCCCGGGGTGTTGACAGAGGCATTACTCAATTCGGGGTGTAAAGTCACAGCAATCGAAATTGATGGCGGTGCAGTAAATCATCTCGAGAAAATTTTTCACGACGCAATCAATAATCAGCAATTAACCATCCAAAATGGCGATGCTTTACAGGAAAATTGGCCTAATGATATCACCAAGGTTGTAGCAAATATACCCTATCAAATATCATCACCACTCATAGAACGATTGACTAGACAGCTACGAGGGGTTTGGCGAGAAAGTCTGAGCAAAGTAGTCCTACTTGTTCAGGAGGAATTTGCTGAACGCTTAGTGATGGAATACGAATCTGATGTTGGTTCACTGGGCATGACCGCATTACTTGATTGGCAATGCGAAATTCGGTCTAAAGTAGCCCCACATAATTTCAGTCCAAATCCCCGAGTAAATTCCTGTTTTATTGAAATGGTTCCAAGCCATGAATTATTCCACGTCGACAAGCGATTGGTTAAACAAATCATTCATCAAGCCTTCAATCAACGACGTAAGAAGCTTAAATCTAGTCTGAAATCTACTCCAAGGCGCTTGAGTCGTATCCCTGGTTGGTACGCTGACCGTTGGAAAATTGCTTACTCAAACTATGCTGATGATGAACGTATGGAGGCCCGGCCTGAAGAGTTAGATTTCGATGATTGGATTGACTTGGCGCGCGATTTCACAAAAATCAGTGAAGAAGAGTAAATCGGCTCACTATGATGCTTTTTTCCCCTCATACCACGAGAAAATTTGAGTTATCGGCGTAGAGAGGTTTTTCTTAGGAGTGACGCTTGGCCTGCACTTGTCGGAGGGGATGCTATGGCGAAGAAGGACACCTATCTTGCACTATTGAGACGTGGAATTGATGACACTACTGCTCAACAATTAGCCGATGCTGGGCTAAAAATTGGGGATTTGAAGAAAATCGACCGAAACATGTTGGTCGAAAATTATGGGCTGAAGGCCGATATCGCTGATGGTGTAATTTCAATCATAAATTCAGGCCATTCATCTCACGGCAAGGAAAGATTCCTTGCTTCTGTTCTAGCACCTGAGAAAAAGGTCGATTCAAAAATTGAAGAGATGAAATTTCAGCGCAAGCAAAAGGACGTGCTTACCGAACTTGCCGAACAAAAAGAGCGCCTCAAGATTGCTAAGGTTGAAGCATTTAGAGCGAAGAAACTGATTATGAATCGATTGGGTAAAACCGTGGAGTTAATCGTTAAACTAGAAAATAACCTCTATGACGAGGGCAAGGATGACCAAAAAGTGAAGATTCGTGACCAACTTGAAACAAGAGGTCTGGAAGCAGCTAGAGATCATGAAATGCTTGAATTGGAAGGTACTCCCCAAGATATTGTAGACTTTAGACGTAAATTCGTTCCTGCATTGATATTCCATGCTTGTCCAATATGTGGTGACGAAATGGACCCGCGACAAGCAAGAGATACAGATAAGCCAGATGAATGGTCATTCATCTGTTGGGAATGTGAAGAAAATTTCTCCCCGGAACTTGCAGTTGATGTAGAGAAACGATTGACAAACGGTAGTCGTATCCAAATTGATGAAGACAAGCGTCCACGCAATCCAGTTCCACCCAAACCTGCAGCAATGGACTTCTCATCGGTTAATGATATGATCAAGAAGGACCTCGAACAAACAGGTGCTAGCGCTGATGAAATGAGTCGAGTTGTCGAAGAAAGTACGCTTGGTGGCGGTCTAATGGACATCAACGATTGGATTGATCAGACCCTTGCTGCTAAAGATTACATACAAGCCCAAGAAGACCGCGAAGACTTCATTTTGAGAACCGGTGCTGGGGCAACGAAGTTTAACAAATGGATGAAGAAGGCTGGATTGTTCTTTAACAAGCAAACCGGCCGTTGGACCCGTCACAAAGATGTCCGATGAGGCGATTGAATGGCTGATGGCGATTCTCATGATGAGAATAATAGCCAAATTATCAAACTAGTTCGATTCTTTATGGGCGCCAAACTTCTAGGACAAACCAAACTAGTAGTTGGAGACACGATTGTTGAGCATGCGGAATCCGCAGGAGTAAATATTCCAACTAATTGTACGTCGGGCACATGTGGTACGTGCATGGTGACATTGCTATCTGGAGAGGTGCCATTACCTGATGTTTTGCCGCCCGGCCTAGACGAGTATATGATTGAACAAGATGCTCGATTAGGATGTATAGGTATGCCGACCACCGACTGTGAAATTGATATTCGTCCGCCATTGTGAGTGAGTTAAATGTTTGAAAACTGGACTTATGTCGAATGGTTGATTCTGGTTGTCGATATTGTCGCAATAGTGATTGTAGTACGCTTTTTGCGCAATAAAATCAAGAAAAAATTGCGCGAAGTTGAACTACGGCAAAATTTCCAAACCCGCCGTAAACGAGAACAGGCGCAACAAGATTTGACAGCCGAAGATGATGACTGATTTTGGACATGTTCAAGAACCCGTGACTGTAATTCTACTTCATGAGGGGCGGCAGTGAAGTTACTACTGGCCCAATACCGGTTGGTCAATTTGTCAATCTGGTAAGAAGTACCATCCGAAATGACAAGTTGTTTCAAAACCAAGTCATTACCGGGGAAATTACTCAATGGAAACAATATCCAAGCGGCCACACTTATTTCACACTAAGAGATACTGAAGGGCAAATAAGTGCCGTCATTTGGAAAGGTAGATGCCATATTGACCCACTCATTGAAGAAGGTAGTGTAGTCGTAGTCATCGCTAATTTGGATGTTTATGCTAAAGCAGGAAAAATCCAGTTGGTTGTAAGTCGAATTGAGCCTGTTAACAAACTTGGACTGCTGGAAGAACGGAAAAAAGAATTAATTGAAAATCTGCGAAATGAAGGTTTACTCGATAGGCAACGAACTCCTCTACCGTTGATTCCTCAGCACATAGCGATCATCACCGGCACCGGTTCTGCGGCTCTTGCAGACATGAATCAACTGATTGAGAATCGTTGGCCATCGCTTCGCAGAACCGTGATTGGCGTTACCGTTCAAGGCGATAATGCTGCTAAGGAAATTGTTAGAGGAATCTTAGCGGCTAGAAAGTTATCACAACCCGAGATTGCCGCCCGATTTATGCAACCACCGGTTGATTTGGTTATTGTTGGTAGAGGCGGCGGAGCGCCTGAAGATTTATGGGCATTTAATCTCGAACCCGTGGTCAGAGCGATTATTGCCTGTGAAATTCCAGTAGTTTCAGCTGTCGGCCACGAATCAGATTTACTCGTTTCCGACTTAGTGGCTGACTTGCGTGCTTCTACGCCATCCAATGCCATTGAGCGATGCGTGCCTGAATATGACTATCATCAAACCTTAATTCAGCACTTCTATGAACGGCTTGATGATTCAACTAATCGACTCTTTTCTGATTGGCAAAACAGCTTGCAATTATTTCAGTCTAGATTGTCAAATGCCCCATTAAAAGGCATTTACAATGCGAATCAAAAGATTAGTCAACTATCCAATCGGCTATCTAACGCAGTCTCGGGTAAGTTCGCTAATGCCCGGGAGAAGTTACTATTCCTAGAAAATGCAATCCAATTGATTGTCCAAAAATCACTGTCAAACGAAGCCAAAAAACTGGCTGTCATACAATCGGCATTAAATTCGGCACATCCAAGAAACGTCTTAGACAGAGGTTACAGCATGATTACCGACGAAAGGGGTTCTGTAGTAAGCAATACTGGCGACCTAATTGAAGGCCAACAAATAATTCTTGCATTATCAGATGGTAATGCTAAAGCAACCGTTGATGAAATAGAAGAACTAGGTGAGAAGAATGACTGAAGAAATTAATTATAGTAATGCAATAGAACGATTAGAGGAAATTGTCCAAGCCCTTGAACGTGGCGGAATAACTCTTGACGAGACCTTGGCTCTGTATGAAGAAGGTGCCAAACTACTGGAGTTCTGCCAGCAAGAATTAGCCAATGCTGAAGGCAAGCTAAATGAAATGCGTCTATCGGATATTGAAAGTAAATTATCTGAGTGAGGAAATAACTCATAAGGCGATAGCACTAGCGGCAGCCATGAAAGAGAAACGCTTGCGTTCACTAAAAGTGAAGGTTATTCAAGTGTTTTCAAAGTGGCAAGAACCTCATGAAAGCAGTTCATACAGAGATTCTGGAATATTACAATCAATCCACATTAGTGATGATGGAGATATTGATTTCACCATCAAGCCAAAACATCCGCATTGCCCCTGTTGCTTGTTTGATGCCAGCCAACTTCGGCAAAAATTACTATCAATAAAGGATGTAAAATCAGTTTATTGTGAAGTTACCGATATCCCAGGAAAGGAAAAGTGGACACGCTCAATCAATAGTTAAACGATATTTTCTCAGCAATAAAAAGGCTGGAATCGTCCATAATCCGACGGCGCCAAACCATGCTACTATCGAACCAAAAATAACCCCTAATGATGGTAAAGACCACATGGCAAGCAAGGCATAAACCGAGACGCTAGCCCCGCCCAACATCATTGGTGCTGCTGCTCCTTGAGGTACTTGTGGGCCTTGTGAGATCCATAGTGCAACCATGCTGGTAAGAAAAATCGCCGGGAAAGCACTTGCTAAACCCGCCACAAATGGCAGTCCTATTTCAGCTAAAATCAAACATGCTGCGATTGCTAAACCTGCGGCAATACCCCTCACTGACAACACAAACAAAGGCACTTTATTGACGCCTTTTGGTGCTGAAGCACCTTTCAAGTTGAACAAAATTGCTAACGCTGCGAGGGCAATAAGTCCTGCAAAACCAAGAATAAATTCACTGACTAATCCATCGGTGACTCGCCTTGCAACCATCAGACTGATCAGTGCCAGTACACTCCAAATACAGAGCGATATTACCGTGGTAAGTGGGAGTTTGTAACTATCATTATTGATGTATTTGGGCAGTATTATCCAAACGCCAAGAAACATACCATTAATCAGCATACCTAAGGGTACAACAGACATACTGGCGACCAGTGTTTCCTCACCATCTATCGCATAGACGCCGGCTGCTGCTGGGATGATTGTTGATGGTATTGTGCCTAAAACCCCGCCGATAAGTCCGCCGAATTTCTCTATCGCAACAGTTACTAAAATAGCCACAAGACCGGCAAATAATCCGTAAAGAATGATGGTTGAATTAACCATTCCATCATCCCAGTAACATTACTGAAACCGCTTAAAGTGATGCGGCCATAGCGACTATTGCGTCATAATCAGGCTCAACGCCCGGATTCTCGGCAACCCAGCGATGTTGTACAGTGCCGTCTTTATCCACTACAATTACCACTCTGTTAGCCGAAACATAGCCTTCAATTCCGCCCAATCCAACAAATTGCGCGTCATATGCTGTTACAACTTCACGGTCTAAATCAGAAAGTAGTTCAAATTCAAGATTATACTTTCTTGCAAACTCTGCATTAGCCCATGGTGAATCAACACTAATCCCGATAACTGTTGCAGATGCATCATTTAGTTTTGCCATATTTTCTTGAAAAGCACACATTTCTTTATCACAGACGCCAGTAAAGGCACCGGGATAAAAAGCGATGATTACTGTTTTTCCTCGATAACTGGATAATGAAATCGATTCTTTCGCGGTATTTTTTAATGTAAATTCTGGGGCTGTTTCTCCTATCATAATATAACCTCTAAACCTCATGGCTGTGAATGAAGTATTTTAACAAATGCACTTAGTTTCAATAGGGGTCAATATGAACAATTTGTTCGATATCGATTCTTTTGTATCCTCGCTCACGTGCATTAGTTGCCGCTTTAATCAACATAGAGCGCATCCATCCAAGAGACATTAAGTCCTTCATTCGATTAATTGATTCAATAAATTGTACGGGATTACCGCCCAATTGTGCATGTGCCCTTATGTCTCCTTCTAATTTCTCTACCACCATGTAGTAAGTATCAATCAATTCCTCGACTGCGTCATCTGTTACCGGCATTTTTGCATGGGTACGGGCGAGTGATAATAGAGAAGAACGAGTTAAAATCCCGCCGCCCTGGCCAACAACCAGAGTTTCTGTTTCCTCAATAACGGTTAATTCTTCATCATTCTCACCATCTAAACCCATACCCGAGACTGCTATTTCGAGATGGCGGGGTTTGATTGTGCCGACTCGGTCTTTTTCGGCAGCAGCCTCTGCATGTTTGAGGATCTTAGCCAAATGCTGCTCCGTATGTTCAATTCCTGCTTGTACCGCCGCAGAACCTACTGATTCAATGGCAGAAATTCGGTCAATCATTAATTCTCTTGTTCGATTATAGTTTAGTCTTGTTCTATCAGGGTCATCGAGAGTCTTTCTATCCGGGTCTTGAGCCAAGGTTTCAGATTCCATTTGTGGCACGAGACGGTCTAACTCAGCGCATAACAATTCTACCAATTGCTGCTTCACTGCGCCCGATATGCGCATCTGCGTATAATTCGCTGCAACTGCTCCAATGTGGCCCGGAGAATATGGTTTAGCCGGCATATAGGCGCCTTGCATTGGATGCTTTTCATTATTAGCAATGATTCAGCCATTGATTATTACCAACTAAAGTAACCCTTTCCATTCCTTCAGCGGTTTTAACCCAAGTATCCTCAAGACCAATACTTCCATCCGAGTAGACTAACTTTGGTTCGATTGCCATCACACCGCTATCTACCAACGGCCTATCAAAGCCTCTGGCTACTACTGGAGATTCGTCTAACTGTAACCCAACTGAGTGACCGAGGAATTGACTCTGGTCGGGTTTCATACCCATCAAGTGTTCACTGTGGCCCATATTCCCTGCTAACTCAGCACCTTTTTGCCACGCTTTGGAACAGTCCTCACCACGACCTAATGATTGGACTACTGTATCACTTACTTCTACCATATCCAATAATCGTGACTCCCAAGGTTCAGGCAATTGACCTATGCTAAACATTCTTGTTGCATCAACAACATAACCTCGATGAACATGAACCAAATCGACCAAAATTGGTTGACTCGTTTGTAACTTGTTGAAACCTGAGCCCATTCCTGCCAATGGATGCGGCCCCACTCCTCCGATAGCCGAATCAAAAAACGACGGTACGCCCCCTGCTCTGCCTGAAACAATCACCGCTCTATCGCACTGTAGCGGGAAACGGCGCATCTGAACATTGCCACCAAATCCACAGCGACGGCTGACTGCCTCGGCTGCAGCTACAATGTCTAATTCGGTCGCTCCGATAGTAATTGATTGCTCAACCGCATCGAACATCTGTTGTTGTATTACTGCACCTTCACGCATCATATCAAGTTCCCAATTAGACTTCACTTCGCGCTGTTGGTGAATTAGGTGCGTACAGTCTGTGGCTTGGCCTAGAGGAGACAAAACTGAGCGGAATTTATCACAAAAATCCGCTGGTATTTCGCCAAATTGTAGCGCAGGTGCCCCTTCAAGGCCTTGTTTGGATAACGTTTCTGCAAAGGTTCGCAGACTTGGAAATTTTTCCACCTCTAGCGGAGAATCATTGTCTCCCGATTCATATTTTGCCCTACTTACTGAACGTCTTACATAGAATATCGGCCCATTGCCACCTTGTTCGATATTTGCGTTTGAGTCAGATGATGGTACGAATAATGCGCCGTTTTGTCTGCCCCCGGCATAGTAGTATAGGTCAACTGGATTTTGAAGTAAGGCACCGGAAATTCCGGCATCCGTTAATTTATTACTCAAATTATTCAATCTCGATTCTAACTCTGTCACTGGAACTCGCCAGTCTTCACCATCAGGGCCGATTAAATCCCCAGTAGACCATGACGCCATGCTGA
>DAHU01000059.1:0-5426 GCA_002495945.1 Euryarchaeota archaeon UBA13 | reverse complement strand
TCGGGAGAAAGATATCAAAAACTGTCAACCTTTGGATAAGACATGGCAAGGGTCATGAACTTGCGCGACTTTAATGTCGAAAGCAAGACCGTGCTGGTGAGAGTTGATATTAATAGTCCACTTCAACCAAAAAGCCAGGAATTCTTAGATGATACCAGAATCCGCGCAATAATTCCAACGCTCAATCTTCTGACCAAATCAAAAGTTGTGATTCTAGCCCATCAGTCAAGGCCTGGGAAAAAGGATTTTACTAACACTCTTGGCCATTCAAGAGAACTCGGTAGAGTGCTGGGTCGCAATGTAAAGTGGGTTGAAGACATTCACGGTGAAAAAGCGATGAAAGCTATTGAGAGCATGGAAGATGGAGACATCTTAATGCTCAACAATGTTAGAATGGATCCCGAGGAAGTTTCAATAAAGGGTAATTTCGAGACTATGGCGGAAACTAAAATCATTCAACGTCTGTCAAGTGTTGTTGATATTTTTGTCAATGATGCATTTGCTTGCGCTCACCGGAACACCCCGTCGATAGTTGGTTTTACTCACACCTTACCATGTGTGGCGGGAGAATTGATGAAGCGTGAAATTGATGCGTTGGATATTGCATTAGAAAATCCAAATCGCCCTTGTATCGCTGTTGTGGGTGGTATCAAAGTCGAAGACTCAATCTCAATTGCCGATAATATGCTAAGAAAGGGTATCGCTGATGAAATATGGGCGACTGGTGGTGTAGCAAATTTGCTCATCGAATATTCAGGAGTGGACCTGGGTAAGGTAAATCACGATTTCTTGGTTAATGAACTGGGAGATTCTTATCATAAAACCGTCGAAACCGCAAAAGCGATGCTCAATGATTTTAGACAGCAAATCGTACTTCCAACAGATTTAGCGGCTAATGTTGAAGATAATCGAGTTGACCTAGCCATAGGGGAACTACCGATTGAGGCACCAATTTTTGACATTGGAATCAATTCTACTATGGCACTATCCGCCGCCATAAAAAGTGCTGGAACAATCATTCTTAACGGACCTGCAGGTGTTTTTGAATTGACTGATTTTGCTCTTGGAACCATCGAGATGTTGAATGCTTGCGCTGAATCTAATGGCTACGTAGTGGTAGGGGGTGGCCACACTGCTACCCTGATTATGAATCGAGGACTTAACGATAAAATGGGCCACTTATCAACTGGTGGTGGCGCATGTCTAAATTACTTAGCCGGACGCATCTTACCCGGCATTGCTAGTCTAGAATATAGTGCTGAGAAATTCAAATTAAAAATCTCTCAAACCATTACTGACAATTAAATAATCAAGCCATTACCCTCAACCCGAGGAATGACTATTATGACCTCAGAATATGCAGCACGCTACACTAATACTGTGTTGTATGATGATCAAGGGCAGAAGCATATTGGCGATGTGCTAATTCATGATGACGGTTCCTGGACATTGTCAAATGGTGATGAAGATGTCAGACAAGTCATTGATGGCTCGAACAAGTTGCTTACTCGCTCATTACAAAATTGGCACACCCATCTAGCAATGCAACTAAATGCTCGTGATTTCAGTGATGGATACCCATTGGACCGTTGGCTCAATGAAGCAATTTTCCCTACCGAAGCAAAGTTGAATCCCGAGTATGTCAATGTAGGCGCTACCGCTGCTGCCTGTGAATTAATCGCCACAGGCTGTAGTTTTGCAGCGGACATGTACTTCTATCCGGCAGTAACCGGTCAAGTGCTTGAAGAAGCCGGAATTAGAGGGTTGATTGGTGGACCGGTTAGTGACTTTGCTTTGCCTTCACACCCAAATGCCAACTCTGCCTTAGATGAGCTGGATTCATTGCTTGCTAAACAAAAGGCTGAGAATCGAATCCAGTACGCAATTGCAACCCATTCGGTATATTTGTGTAGTGAAGAGACTCTTATCAGGGCGTCAGAGCTTGCTGAAAAACGCAAGGGTAGACTCCATATCCACGTCAGTGAAACTCGAAAAGAAATTGCCGAATGTTATGAAAAAACCGGAAAATACCCTGTTGAGTATCTCGACAGTATTGAGTTTTTCAAGCCCGGAACGGTTTGTGCACATGCTAGTTGGGTTAAGAAAAATGAGATAAGAATACTGAAACAGCATTCTGCAACTGCGGTGCATTGCCCATCGTCAAACATGAAGTTAGCTTGTGGTGGAACCTTATCCCTGCCGGCATATCAAGCCGAAGGAGTTGATGTTAGAATCGGAACCGATGGCGCTGCATCCTCAGGAAATGGATTGAATGTCTTAGCTGAGGCGAGGACTGCGGCTCTTGTACAGCGACATGACCACTGGGACCCAACACTTCTACCCGCGAAAGAAGTATTCGCCATGGTTACCAAAGACAGTCAAGATTGGGTGGCATGGGACCTTGATGATTTACGCATGTATCCACGAGGACGAGCGAATAATCGCCACATTGCAAATTTGGTATTCAATGGCGCAAGATGTCTAGATATGTGGGTTGACGGCAACAATATCAGGCTTGATGGAGTTACCAAAACTATCGATGAAGAAGCTGCGCTAAACAACCTTAACGAATCGGTAAATTCTTACTATGAAGGCGTAGAGTAATCACTGATATTTGTTTAGCACAACACCACTGATGAGCATCAAAAATGTGGCAAAATAACCTGCAGGCGACAATGTCATCTTTACTTCATAATCGACATTTAATTCAAAATCTGATGATAGGTCTTGAAAACTTCCGATTCCAAAGTAATATTCACCAGATTCCACCGACCAAATAAATCCAGACTCGTTATCATCCCCAACTGCCTCAAACTCATTGTCCCTAGAGGTACATGTCTCACCATTTTGATTCATCCTTTCAATGAAACTCAACCCGTTACATTGTTGCTTTTTGTCTTCATCGGCGACAACCAAGAACACTTCCTCGCGGTCCCAAGTGATCTCTGCATTGGCTGAAATGAACAAGGCAAGAGGATTTGATCTTGCGGGCTCATCTGAAAAGTATACTGAGCCTTGCACATTTGGTGTTGGTATGTCCTCAGCTGAGTCTTTCGTAGTGATGCCAATACTTCCAATGGCTGTAATTAATATGGCGACAACGATTAATCCAGCACCGAATTTACTATTGATATTCATAGGCTATCACCTATAATTGTAAAAATGCCAAAGCAAGAATAACATAACTTCCTAACAGCATTACACCCTCTAACCAATTTGATTTGCCGTCGGCGAGAATTGAATTTACTACTAGCACAGAAACAAAGGTTGCTGCCGTCTCTAACATTCCGAACTCGAGGGTGAGTGGCACTCCTAATGCCCACGCGAATAAAATCATAGCAGGCGCTGCGAAAAGGGCGATTTGTACGCTACTTCCCACTGCAATTGCGATCGATAAATCCATCTTATTCTTGCCAGCCACAATTACCGCAGTAAAATGCTCTGCTGCATTACCAAAGAATGGTAACAAAATTACGCCAATAAACAGTTCAGGCATTCCCCATTCGACAACGGCTGCTTCTAAACTGTGAACTAAAATATGCGCCATCCAAGCAACTAATACGGTTGCTAAGATTAGCAGAATCCATGCATTTTGATTAGTCATTGTAGGATCTTCATGATGTCCGTGCCCTGGTTCGGTTGCAAATACATGCGCGTGAGTCTTAAGTTGGAATAGCAATGCAAGACCGTAAATTATCAACAACACGATTGCAGCATATTGCGAGATGTTTTCAACATCAGAAAATGTCCCGCCAGAATATTGTAATGCACTTGGTATTATGAAAGCGACAACTGCAAGTAATAACAACGTACCATTCATTTGGATTGCATCGCTATTGAAAGTCTGCTCCTTATGCTTGAGGCCGCCCCACAATAGTGCTAGTCCAAGCACCAGTAACATGTTGCCTAGGATAGAACCGATAAGAGATGCTTGAGTCACCGTTACCATGGTTCCTACGATTTCAGGGTCATTTGAAGCAGCATAAATTGCCAATCCGACAATTATCAATTCTGCTGCATTGCCAAAGGTTGCATTCAAGAACCCGCCAATTGCTTCACCGGTTCTTAGGGCAATCTCCTCAGTTCCCTTACCCATCAAAAATGCAAGAGGCATTATCGAAACCATGGAAAATAGGAACGCCATAGTAAGATTATGTTGATAATTGAAGAATATTGCCAGCGGCATGGCTATCAATAGCCAATTTAATTTGTTCTTGAATGGATTAAAGGCATCAAGAATGGATTCCATTGCATGTTCGGTCATCACCACAGATTCGTCGTTACCACTGTGCTCTGCATTGTCTGCCATGTATCGGTGAGGAAAAATACCCTAATTGAGGTATCTGTATCCTCGCCCATCAATCCTCTGATTTGCTTCGTCTGGTAGGTCGGCGCTTTGGTGCATTTCTTGGGGCTGAACGGCGGCCAACTTTTCTTCTTGGCTTTGGCTTTTCTTCGACTTCTTCTTCGTCATCGAACTCATCATCATCTAGACCAAAGAATGCTTCATCGTCTTCCTCTGGCTCTGGTTCAGGCTCTGGTTTTGACTTAGTTCTTCGCGCTTTACGCTGTACAACATTTACTGAGAATGGATCGTCTTCCGCTTCTTCCTCTAACTCAGGAACTTCTTTTTCCTCTTCCTGTGGTACCGATTTAGTAGTATTAGTTATTGAATCCATATCGACATCTTGTGTTGTCCCAATGAATTCAGACATCCAATCATCATCATCATAATCGTCATCTGATTTCTTCTTTTTCGGTCCTTTCATACCCGCACTGATTACGAGAATCATCAATATAATCGAGATAAAAGCAATACCAGAGGATATCCAAACAAAGAGGTACGGCGGGTCGGAAAATGATGGTTCAACGACTATTGGTTCCGGTGCGGGTTCGATTGATTGTACGTACTCACAATTTGTAGTCCCATCTATATTGTTGTAACAATAATCAACGACGAATCTAACTTCTTTGACCACTTCATTACCCGCTGAATCAATCGCTCTTACCGTTACAGCATGTACTCCGTTGTTAAAATTCCCAGCACTATATTCTTCCATGAATACAAACGCACTACCATCCCCGTAAACATCTTCCAAGGTTTCTGGTGTTATCCAAGAATCAACTGATTGTGAACTAGTACCAACATTAGATGTAAATTTGTACTGTATGAGTTCTATTTCAACATCATCACTAGCTCCTGCATAGACCGTAATGGTTTCTTTTGCTAGGTATTTCGAGCCATCTGATAGAGCAGAAGGTGAATATATAGTCAATTCTGGAGATTGAGCGTCAAGACTTCGCTCAGTCCAAGACAGTTGCTGATTGTTAAAACTCTCATCAACCATTTCTGCAACAATTGTAATCAATCCTGCAGTCACTGTGGTAGTTATGTCAAAGGTATGGTAATATTCTGGACCAACATC
>DAHU01000015.1:11875-19634 GCA_002495945.1 Euryarchaeota archaeon UBA13 | reverse complement strand
GCAATTATCATTGAGAGAAATGGACTTATGTCACCCAAACCGGGTGTAGCATAGAAGTACAGTAGTGGCTCAGAGCCAATTAATTCCTCACTTTCAAAACCTAACGAATTGTTTCCTTCAACCGAAAAGCCCGAACTGATTAACAACGCCATATCAGGCCACACAATCATACTAGCAGAATCAACAATTATCAAAGCCCAGCCGATAACCGAAAATCGCAATATTGGAGAGTCGGGGACGCCCATAGATAGTAAAGCCATTCCCAGTTCCCAAGCAGCAAATGGAATCGCCAAAATAATGCCATATCGCCACATGACTCCGAGGAAACAGAACAACATTCCGTAGACAAGGGTTGCCATCATGGCGGCAAATAAGATTGCTAACCAAACTCCGAACTCAGAAAATCTAAACAATGATTCGCCCGGACCAGCAAAACCCGTCACTATGGCGGCTAGTAATGTCAATATGGTAAGATAAGGCCATACAATACCAAGATAACCAATTATCCGGTAAAAGAATACCTCAGTGCGAGCTATTGGCTTGGTTAGCATGTAGTGCATTGTTCCAGAACTCATTTCATCTCTGATTAAGCCTGTTGCCATAAATAGCGGAATGAAGATGCTTATTATGAACACAAATCCAAGTTTACCAATACCAAGCACTGATGCTCGATGCAATGCTTCCTTGGCGTATGCTTCATCATCAGGGTCCTCATCAACAAAATTATCCGCATCAAATTCTAAATTACCCGATAGACTAAGCGATAATTCGATATCACATTCGATTCCGTTATCATTGGTGTCTTTTTGGGAGCTGGTTCGAGAATTGGTTCGACAATCCCCGTCATCATCGTATCCCACACTAACGGTTCTAGTTCCGCTGGGAGATTCATCCCAATCGAAATCATCCTCATTCACCCACTTATCTGGATCGTCAGGGGGCACTGGAGGGTCGAACAACCCGGGGTGCGATTGGTCGGAAAATGGATTCGTACCATACAGCCGTTCTTGACCATCTGGATAGAGGTCCCCATCTGAGTCAACTGAATCGCCGTCATTATCTATTGCTTCAAAGTCTCTCTGCATCGCGTCGACATAAAACAACATCAGCAAACTGATTACTACCAAACCAGTAATCAGCACCACCCATGTCGAAATCTTGGTTCGATATTGCCGCATGGTAAATTCCGTGATTGCAGAGGCTTTCCGATCTAAAGCGCGGAAGATAGTATTGGTTTTGTCCGCCATCAATAACCACCTCCACCTGTCAAATAACCCAATATTGAGGCTAAGTCATCATCCGGATTATCTATTGATTTGATTTTATGATTGCCATCCACAATTGCTTTTGGCAAGTCACTATGAAAATCACCTAAACTGCGAGTTTGTACCGTTAATTTTTCCGGATTCTGGAATAAAATTCCGTGCACTGAGTCAATATCAATAACACTCTTGGCTAATTCCTTAGGTGATTCACAACCGATATCAATTCTATGTGGGATTCGATCTAGTTTTTCCCGAATCGCGTGTAAGTTACCCAATGCTAACAATCTACCGTGGTGCAGAATTACAATCTGTTCGGTAATTCGTTCAATTTCAGTCAAAATATGGCTGCTTACGATTACCGTTCTTCCCATTCTTCCCAATTCTCTTATGACATTCATGATAGTAGTTCTCGCTAATGGATCACAACCCTGTAATGGCTCATCAAGGATAATCAATTCCGGGTCGTTTACTAAAGCATGAGCAATTTTTGTTCGTTGACGCATGCCTTTTGAGAACCTACCAATTTGCTTGTGTGCAACATCTAACAATCCAACAAAGTCGAGCACTCTATCTGCCTCTTGTTTAGCCTTGTCTCTGGTCAAACCGTTCAGCCTTGCAAAAGTAGAGATGAAATCGTGCGCAGTCATCCAATCATACATCTTCTCAGCCTCTGGTACAAAACCAACTCTTGCGTAAGGGGCTGGATTTTTCCAAGGGTTAGTACCAAACAGACGAACTTGTCCCGAACTGGGTTTTAATTTGCCCATTAGAATCTTGAATAACGTAGATTTACCCGCACCATTCAAACCTAATATTCCTGTTACCCCTCCCGACAACGCAAGCGTTATTCCGCTTAATGCGTGTATTTTGCCATAGGTTTTGCTAACATTTTCCAACAAAATGACCGGAGCAGTTTGGTCTGCTTGCCATTGTTCTGTTTCGGCTTGTCCCTCTTGATGGAAATCCGGCATCATTCTCTAGTCACCTCCATCGATGCAACTCTTGATGACAAAATGTAAAGGAAAAACGCGTTTATCAGTACTAATGATGCCAAAGACCAGGTCCATGAGTATTGGTCGTATGTAGTCTGTGTTCCAACTAGAGCCTGCCCCACATGCGCCAAACAATCATACGGAGAAAGCAAGTACATTATGTCCCTTTCAAACAGGTTTGAGACTAATACAGCCAAAGTTTTGCTACCAAGTACTATCGCAACCAAACCAATACCGGGGAAAAATTTTCCACGTGACACACTGGATAGACCCAATCCTATGCTTGTGTAGGTAATGATAAGCAAAATTCCGCCCATGAAAGCCGCCAAGAATAGCGGAAAAGTATCAATTATCCAGGCCCAACCACGACCCATAGCGATTATCTCGACAAAGTAGTAAATCATCAGCGTCAAAATTACCACAAAGGCTTGAATCATAGCTACCGAGATATACTTCATCATAACATAATCAAAGCGGCTTATTGGCCGTGAAAAATACAAGGCTGAAGTACCGTGATATCGGTCTTCTGAGACTATTCCGCCAACCAGTAAAGCCGCAAGAATCGGATAATACAACATGTTGCGAGGGAAGAATCCAAGCACATGGCCGTATAGATTATCACGATTGACGCCCCACATATTATGTAATTCTGGACTGCCTATAACCGCAGAAAGCAGAGTCAATCCGACGTCTGCTAAAGAGGCAATAAACACCAACACGATGAATAATTTCGTTGGCAAACCCCACGGACGGTGCCCTTTGCGGAAAATTCCCAGCACGTGGTGCCGAAGTATCGCCCAGTTGCGCATCCATCGGGGATTGAGAGTTCCATTCCACGGTTTGTAAATTTGCTCAAATACATAACCAACGGAAGCCGTATTGCTACTCACCTGAGCCGTTGCTGCCTCATCTCCGTCACGTGAACCCCATGCCGCATCCATTCTACCTTGACCGGTTACAGGGGCACTTTCTGAGAAACCAACCTCTTCTTTTGCTTCAGTATTGGTCTGGTCAGTCACTTCCATCATGAACCACCTCCCATATGCTGTGGAGCGTCGACTTGCCTAGCAGAAACCGGACTACGGAGCAAATCTTCACTGGTTTTCACTTCATAGCCCAAGTTCTCCATTATCACAATAAATAGGTCCTCAAGTGAGGCTTCGTATTCATGCATTCGCCTAATTTGAGAGCCAGATTTAGCAGCACAGGACAAAATTATCGAGGTTGTATCCTCCGATTCATGGAGAACTCGCATTATCCGACCTTCTCGTCGAACCGTCAAGCCCATAGATGACATTTCTTGTTCCAATTTTGAGGCATTGCCCCATACATGAATTTCGATTTCTCGGTCGATATCTTTCAAGTCCTCAATCTTACCCTGTGCCGCCAATTTACCTTTGTGCAGGAGAACCATGTTATCACAAACCCGCTCAACGTCATCCATCAAATGAGACGCCATCATGACTGAGCGGTTACCATGTTCAACCATGTTTTGTAGTGTTGTAATCATAAATTCCCTTGCCGTAGCATCCAAACCGTTCGAAGGCTCGTCTGCGATAATTAATTCTGGATCGTGAATAATACTACATGCTAATTTTGTTGCTTGTTTCATACCAGTTGAAAAACTGCCAATATTTCGGTATCTTTGTTCTCCAAGACCGACATATTGCAGGACTTCATGCGCCCTAGACATTGCTACAACTGGATTCATACCAAGTAATTCACCAGAATATTTGACTTGGTATATGGCCTCCATATCGGGGTTGAGAGCGTCGTACTCTGGCATGTACCCTATTCGCGAGCGTATGGCTGCACCCTCTGTACGTATATCGTGACCAAGCACAGTACCTTCGCCAGATGTTGCTTGAATCAAGCCAAGTATTGTCTTTAGAAAAGTAGACTTTCCTGCCCCATTGGGTCCGAGCAAACCCGTAGCGCCTTTCTTGATTTTGAGATTCAAATTCTCAAGCGCAAGATGGGGTCCATATGACTTTGACAAGTCGGTTGTGTGGATGATGTAGTCATCGTCAAACATAGGTTACCCATCCTAAGGAGATAACAGGCAACCTTTGAATGCTGCGCTAAATTGTGGGATATAGGATTCTATTCCTTAATCCCATCACGTGTCTTGATGGCAACCCCTTTTCTCATCGCAGCTAAATCTTCTGAGGTTGAAACTGAAACACCATGGCCGATTAAATTGCCAGATTGATTACAAATCAAACAAGCCTCACCCGGGCGAAGCCAGGGGTCACAAGCAGTAACAAATCCGTGAAAGACATTGCGACCTTTTCTAACGAAAGGTTCAGCATCATCATCTACTACAACAACAGCAAGACCTTCGCCAGCATAAGGTGAAATGGCAGTTTCAGGAAATGTTTCTGGTAGTGGTGTTCTTCTGCGCGTGAATAATTCTACTGCACCGGGGTTATTCAGCGATAAGCCGCCGTCTCCTAAACGAAAACTTGCTAAGTGTTGATTAGTTGATGATAAAACATTCTTGATTCGACCATATTTGTTGACCACAAACTGTGCACTTTGGACGATTTCTTGCGCTTGTTCTTGATGCACATTAAACAAAACTGAAAATTTATCTGCAGCCTTCAAACGATTTAGTTTCAGCCTTGCCTGCGCAAAGTAATTATCTTCGTGAATAGTCAATCTCCCTTCAACTAAATTGACCTTTATCGATGGCTTGAGACCACTAACAACATCGAATAGTTTTGATTCAAACGTTTCAGAACGCAAATCGACAGCAATGATGGCTTTGCCCGATAAACCAAACAATTCAAGTTCTTGGGCTACCCTTGCCATGTCCAAATTATTCTTCCATAACCAATCTGGCCCTTCAATATGGCAAAACGGATTCAAGTCTTCAAGACTGTAAGGGACCAATCCAATTGGAGTATTAATCATAATTTCCAAACCCGGCAAACATTGCAAAAGTTTAGCAACTAAATTGTCACATTTGTCTCGCCAAGGACCTGATTGACCGTAGAATATAATCACGGAATCGCTACCAGCGCCACTATCATTCCTCGGATGCCATCTATCAAGAAGCAAATTCTTTGCAGCGGTAATGTGAGGTCTTGCCATCGTATCAGAACCAGCCCATTGCTCTCCGCCCTTCCGAGGAGTGGTTTGTGAATTCAAAATCCAGTTCCAACCAAATTCCCAACCTCCACTATTGCTAAATTCTTGTGAAGATGTCCGCTCATCAAGCGGGATTTTACCGTGATTAAGGGCGATCATTTCAGCAGTTGCGGGATTGGTAGTCAGCCACAAAAATGCATCTCTCAAGGCAGGGTGTTGATGACTTCTTTGCTCCACAAGTCGCCAAATATCTCCATCACGGACTGCTTGTCGACATCTAGACAATTCAGCTAAGGTGATTTCAAGATTGTACTTAGACAGCAATTTCATTCGGTCGGATTTATCCATTTTCCTCACTTCTTCTGGAGAGTACTGGCTAATACAAGGCATGATTATTGGCCATTCAACCATATGCTCAAGTTTCTCTGTCCCCCATGGTGTCAAGATTCTACCATCTCGAGCAAATAATGCATAGGCTGCTGAATCAAATAAATCTGCACCAAGGGCAATCGACATTGGAAATAGCATGGGATGGCCACAGCCAAACATATGCACTGGACGATTACTAGGCAGAAATGGTAATGTTGACAGCATTATTTTGGCGTATTCCCGATACCTGTGTTGCTCCATTACGGGAACGATACCGCCGATTGGGTGAACTGAAAAGTCAAATTTACCCATTTCCGTTGCTGATTTGGTTCTTAAATCTGAGAAGAGGCCGCCCTGGATTGGTCCGTTAAGCATGGTATCTCCGGATACCTCAACAGAGACTTTCGACCGTCTAAGGGTTTCATCTACCGCTTCAGCAACCTCTGAGTATTTCATGTCCGGTCTCGAAAAAACATCAAGCATAGTTGCGATATCAACGTCGATTGCCTTTTGGAAATCTACTATCTCTTCTACACCGACCTCGACATCACCGTAGACATAGGATTGGAAAGTTCCAGAATCAGTCATTATAACTCCCGGATAGTCTAGAAGGGCATGAACACCGTCAGCAATCGCTTTTTCCTTCAGCCCATCATGCTTCCAGATGATATATGAATTGGTAATTAACGCACCAATGCCATATCTGTCCCACATCTCCCTTGGTTCAATTGTGCGGATGTTGGGATTTATCACTGGCAGCAATGCTGGAGTTTCAAGAATACCGTGCTTAGTGTGAAGTTTTCCTAAACGTGCCCGCCCGTCTCTCGTCGTTATTTCGAACAATCCTTCATCGGCTTCTCGACAAGGTTCAGGATTTGGTCTAGGGTGGTCTGACCACACAGGCATGCACATGGCTGTTGCCATTGTGATTTGAATTAATCCGTCAAAAAATTAAGAAATCATCACACAAATTCGACATTTCCATGTGCCAGTATAAATTCGCGCCCCAGCTCGTCAAATGTGTCGAGTAACGCGCTGGAGAATCTAATATTACTTATTTCGTCATCAGCCTCGAGATCGGCTTTAATTCCATCAAGCGTCCCCGGAGCAGCACCACAGGAAAGACAAGCACCTGTTAGGTCGAGTACAAAGTCGAGGGTTGATTCATTCTGGACAGTTAAAACAACATGTGACTCGACCTTAATACCACCACCATGACCATCCAATGCAGCTCTTACACTACCCAGTCTTGCTAGCAATGCCGGAACTAAATCATCGGATTCAATCATATCAAATATTGAGCGTGCTCGGAGTTTTGCTTCGTATATCGGGTCGACAGACTCTTCTATTCTCTTCTGAGCCTCTTGGTCGAGTGATTGCTTAGCCTCTGCTGCATATTTGGCAACAAGGTCGTCATCAGTCATGGTTTGTGTAACGAGGTGTAGTTTTTGATTCTTTGTAAAATTTAGGCCAACCTAAAAACGCAATACTGCGCCCCAATTTTTTACACTCATTCATAAAGGGGAAACATGTGGTTGGACTGGGTGAGACATTGTCTAATGTAGTTCTTGACATACAAAATCTTCACGTTTCTGTGGAGGGCAATGAAATAATTAAGGGTTTATCGCTAACAATAAACGCTGGCGAAATACATGCCATAATGGGCAGAAATGGAGCAGGAAAATCGACCCTTGCCCATGTCCTAATGGGTCACCCAGCATATGAAATCACCAGCGGGGAGATATCCTTCCGTGGCAAATCGCTCGACGAGTATGATGTATTCGAAAGAGCAAGAGCAGGTATGTTCCTTTCATTCCAATACCCGCCATCGATTCCCGGGGTGCAAGTTGGTAATTTCCTCAAAAAATCTGTTAATAATGTGCGAGGAGAGAAAGTCAAAGCGAGAGAGTTCCGCAAAGAATTAAACGCCGCAATGGACAAATTGGACATGGATCGAAGTTTTCTATCAAGATATGTTAACGATGGCTTTAGCGGTGGCGAGAAAAAACGCCTTGAAATGCTGCAAATGATGTTGTTAAA
>DAHU01000015.1:9892-11517 GCA_002495945.1 Euryarchaeota archaeon UBA13 | reverse complement strand
GGATTAGACATCGACGCTCTTAGGCTCGTTGCTAAAGGAATTAACGAAACAGCAGACAGCACCGGATTCCTCGTCATCACTCACTATCAAAGGCTGTTAGATTTGGTCAAGCCGGACTTTGTCCATGCAATGATTGATGGCAAATTTGTCAAGTCCGGTGGTCCTGAACTAGCACTTAAGTTAGAAGACCAAGGATACGACTGGTTGGAGGCATGAGCATGAGTGACGAAGCAATCAATGCAGTAGGCGACTACAAATACGGTTTCCACGATCCAGAAAAGGCAACAATCAGGTTCGACAAAGGGCTTTCAGAACAAGTAGTGAGAGATATCTCAGCACTCAAAGATGAACCTCAGTGGATGACTGAACTCCGAGTAAAAGCATATCACCACTTCATGGAAAGGCCAATGCCTGATTGGGGCAACTGCAACATGCTCGAATCGATAAAATTCGACGATGTAACCTACTTTTTGCGCTCCTCCGACCAAACCCAAAACAACTGGGATGATGTACCAGACGACATCAAAAATACCTTCGACAGACTTGGAATTCCTGAAGCTGAACAGAAGTGGCTTGGTGGGGTAACCGCACAGTATGAATCCGAAGCCGTATATCATTCGATTAGAGAGGACCTTGAGGAACAAGGAGTAATCTTCCTAGATATGGATTCTGGATTAAAGGAATATCCAGAACTTGTTAAACAATATTTTGGAACCGTCATTCCATATGGAGATAACAAATTTTCAGCCTTGAACACTGCTGTATGGAGCGGCGGTTCGTTCATCTACGTCCCGAAAGGTGTTCATGTTGAAATGCCTGTACAAGCCTACTTTAGGATTAACGCTAAAAACATGGGCCAGTTTGAAAGAACCTTGATAATTGCCGATGAAGGAAGCAGCATTCATTACGTTGAGGGATGCACTGCACCGACATACTCTACTGATTCACTTCACTCTGCAGTTGTTGAATTAATTGCCATGGAGGGTGCTAAGATTCGCTATTCAACCGTACAGAACTGGTCTGCCAATGTGTATAACTTGGTCACCAAACGAGGAATCGCTCACAAAAATGCAGTTGTTGAATGGGTTGATGGAAACATCGGCAGTAAACTGACAATGAAGTATCCCGCAGTGATTCTCAAAGGTGAAGGAGCGCACGCTGAAATAATCTCAGTAGCCTATGCTGGTGAGGGACAACATCAAGATGCTGGGGCAAAAGTTCACCACTTGGCTCCAAATACAACATCCAATATTCTTTCAAAATCAATATCCAAAAACGGAGGCAGGTCCTCATATCGTGGGCTCTTAAAGGTTAATCCAAAAGCGCATGGTTGTCGATCAAAGGTTGTATGTGATGCACTAATGCTCGATTCCACCTCACGCTCTGACACATATCCAACCATGGAAGTGGGCAACTCAACCGCTGATCTAGAGCATGAAGCAAGCGTCTCAAAAATTTCCGGTGACCAACTATTCTACCTCATGAGTCGAGGATTTAGTGAAGAAGAAGCAATGGGCCTAATTGTTAATGGATTCTTTGAACCATTTACCAGAGAATTACCCATGGAATATGCAGTTGAACTAAACAAACTACTCGAACTTGAGATGGAAGGTGCCATCGGATGA
>DAHU01000015.1:0-9503 GCA_002495945.1 Euryarchaeota archaeon UBA13 | reverse complement strand
CACCCAACCAAAGTTGACACATTGCCAAGCATTACATCAGCAACGGTGTCTGTCAATGGTTTAGTTATCTCACCAAATTCCACCGCAGTAGTAACTCCAGACGATGACATTTCGAGAGTTTTTTTAGCAGAATCGAATAACCAAATGCACAAGGTTGTCATCAATGATGATAATAATGATTTATCTATTCAGATTAACAGCGAAGATGATGCCAATTCCTGTCACATCCACTTTGACGCCAAAGTATCGGCCAGTGTTAGAATCTCACTGACAGGAAATTCGAAATGGTTTGGTTTGAAGATAACAGGAGAATTAGGGCAAAATGTCAATCTATCATATGGAATTGTTAACGATATGGGAGATGACACTACCATACTGCGATGCGAAGACTGGCAAGTCTCTCGAGATTCAACACTCGAGTATGGAGAATTATCGGCCGGTGGCGAGAGGATAAAAAGCGACATTCGCACCTATCTATCTGGAGTCAATTCATCGCTGATGCAGAATATTGCAGTCAATTGTCAAGCCACCAGTGTTGATGATCACCACATTGAGATCCACCATTTGAGCGGCCATAGCAATTCCTCACTAACTGTAAAATCTGCATGTGCCGATAGGAGTCATGCTATTGGTACTGGTTTGCTGGTGATCGAGGAAGATTGTGATAAATCAGACGCTGGTCAAGTTTTCAAAAATTTGTTACTATCAGAACGGGCTAAAGCAGAATCTATACCAGAATTAGAGGTGTTATCAGATGATGTTAGTGCAGCTCATGGGGCTGCCAGTTCCTCTGTTGACCCTGAACAAATCCATTACCTGATGGCAAGAGGATTTAGCCGAGAAGATGCCACAAGTGAAATTGTTGAAGGATTTTTAATTAGCAGTTTTGCAAAGATAGCGAACCAACAAACCAGAGAGTTTCTTATCAATTCTCTTTCCAATCTACTAGATTAGCGAGATGAGCACCATGCGCGAAGAGTTCCCGATTTTACAACGTGAAATTAATGGCTATCCATTAGTTTATTTTGATAATGCGGCCACAACTCAAAAGCCAAATTCTGTAATTAATGCCATGAATGATTACTATTCAAATTCCAACGCCAACGTACACAGGGCAGTTCACACCCTCGCAGGAGAAGCAACTGAAGGGTATGAATCATGTAGAAGCGCATTGAAAGCTCGCTTTAACGCCAATAAAGCAATAATCACCAGTGGCACAACTGAAGCAATCAATCTAGTTGCTCACGCATGGGGCAGGGCAAATTTGTCAGATGGTGATGCAATAATCTTGACTGAGATGGAGCACCACTCGGATATTGTACCTTGGCAAATGTTAGCCCAGGAAATGAACATCGAATTGAGATTTATTCCAGTCCAAAAAGACTTGACTCTTGATATGGATTTATTTGAAGCAGCCATTGAAGGTGCAAAATTAGTTTGTGTTGTACACATATCTAATGTATTAGGAGTCTGTAATCCGGTTGAAAAGATAATTGATATCGCACATCGAAACGGTGCACGAGTATTGCTTGATGCCGCACAAAGCGCCCCTCACCAAGACATCAACTTCGAAGAACTGGGTGCAGATTTTATGGCATTTTCTGCCCACAAAATGTGTGGTCCAACCGGAATTGGTGCTTTACTTGTTACTGATGATGCATTCGATGAAATGCAACCGTTCATGGGTGGTGGAGACATGATTGAAACAGTAAGCATTCGTGGCTCAACCTACCAAAAAAACGAACAGAAATTTGAAGCCGGCACTCCACGAATCGCGGAGGCTATTGGGTGGACTGAGGCGATAAAATGGTTGAATTCAGTTGATATCAAAACTGAGCACAAAAGGATTCTTAATTCCGCACGATGGCTTGCAAACCAACTTAGAAACCTTGGCATGAAAGTTTATGCTCGCCATGGTGACAATGATGCAGCAGTCGTTTCTTTCCTCCATCCTACCATGAATAGTGAAGATCTAGCTCACCTCTTAGATGCGAGAGGCTTCGCGGTAAGAACTGGACATCACTGTGCTCAACCGTTGTTAGAACGACTCGAGATTAATGGCACTGTGCGCGTATCTTTATATTTCTACAATACACATGAAGAAGTTGTTTCCTTTGTTGAATACTTTACAGAAATAATGGAGAGATTCGCATGAATTACTCAGCAGAATTAGTCGAACTTATCGAAGAATTCAAGGAAATCGATGACAAAATGGAACGTCTAGAGATGGTTTTTGAGTTAGCCGATGAGGTTAATCTTCTGCCATCAGACCAGTGGACAGATTCCACAAGAGTCCATGGTTGTCAGTCTGAAGCCCATGTTAAAATTGGGTTAGTAAACTCGAATGTTAACTTTCAAGCAGGAGCCGATTCAAAATTAGTTCAAGGATTAATGGGGATTCTAACGATGGCTATTCACGGTTGCGATGCAAATATTGTACTGGAATTAACACCGAATTTTGCGTCAGAAATGGGAATATTAAATTCATTATCCCCAAGTCGTTCAAATGGATTTAGGAATATGTTTGATAAAGTGATGAATGAAATAAGAACCCAATTGGAGGCGCAATTATGACAGATAAAGCTGCGGTTATGGAGCAACTAGACGAGGTGGAAGACCCGGAACTAGACCTTTCAATCGTCGAGTTAGGCTTAGTATATGATGTTAGAATCGAAGACAAAGATGGACAAGTACACGCTGAAATTGACATGACTCTAACAAGTCCTGGGTGTCCAGCCGCGGCAGAAATTATGGCTGCTACGCATCGTGCTGCTCTAACTACTGAGGGTATAGAATCAGTACATGTTAATCTTGTTTGGTCACCAAGGTGGGACCCAAAAATCCATGCATCCGAGGATGCTAAGATGGACATGGGAATTTGGGATTAGCGTTTTACTACTATGGTAAGTAAATCACCGTCTACCAATTGATGGTCTAAGCCAACGCGTTGCCAATCAAACTTGGCGCTTGGGCCTTTTACTCGAGCAAATCTAAACTTTCTCACAAAGTCACGGTGCAATTTGTTGCAGATATTTTCAACTGTGGAATCATCCTTTACGATTAGCGGCTCCTCTAGGTCAGCCTCTTGCCCTTGGGGTTTCAAAAATACCCGCATAAATCCAAGATTATCATAGATGAAATCCTTTAATTCTTCTAATCCAATATCCTTGAATGCCGAGATTCGCATAACCGGCCATTCGCTCGGTAATGCTTCAGTTGACCTAACAATCTCATCTTCTGTCGCAATATCAATCTTGTTTATTGCGATAACTGCCTTTTCATATACGCGATTACCTGCTAAACAATCGACAATTTGTTCTGCCGTAGCATTCTCCCTCAGGGTAACAACCGCTGAGGTATAACCAAAAGAACGTATAATTTCACCGATATCTGCATCTGTCAAGTGCGTTTGCTCGACTGTGGTGCGAACATCAATTCCGCCTTTATCTACTCGCTTGATGAAGACTGGTGGTTTTGTTTCGTTTAATCGTAAACCAGCATTGTGCAGTTCTCTGTGTAGGACATTAAAATGGCCGTCTTGGAAAGGGTCAACAATAAACAATGTCATATCTGCACTGCGAATTACATTGAGAATTTCTCGACCTCTACCTTTGCCTTCAGACGCACCTTTGATTAACCCCGGTAAATCCAAAATCTGGATCTTAGCACCGCGATGCTCCATTACACCTGGTATGCACGTCAAGGTTGTGAACGCATAACCTCCAGCCTCAGAGTGTGCATCGGTAACCTTGGATATCAAAGTAGATTTACCCACGGATGGGAATCCAACTAATGCAACAGTAGCATCACCTGATTTCTTGACTTCAAAACCCTTTCCTCCACCGCTGGCTTTTGAATGGGCCGCAGCCTTTTCTTCCTTCAACTTTAATTGAGCAATTTTGGCTTTTAACTTACCAATATGGGCGTTAGTGGCCTTATTTTTCTGGGTTTTGTCTATCTCAGCGCGAATCAATTCGATTTGCTCCTTGATAGTTGCCATATGGACCCCTAACCATGGCTGAATATCGGTTACTCTTGAAATCTATTGTACTAGAAAGCCAATAGTGAGTAATTATCTGTATCAATTCAATCGATAGAAACTACCATCTGCATTCATTTGCCACCTAACACCGTCGGCTTGGATGTAGATTGTGTGACCTGTAGACTGATCGTACTGACCGCCGGGTGGCAATCCAGTGTAATCAGCAACAGTAGTTGGCTGCATCGGTGCTAGTGGTTGTGGCGCCGGGGGTGCTTGGGCTACTGGTTGTGTTGGTTGTTGAACTACTGGTTGCATAGGCTGTTGAATCATTTGCTGTGGCTGAGCATATTGCTGCTGCATTACCGGCACTGATGGTTGCTGATATCCAGTTTGATTCGGCATCATTGCGGCTTGTTCACCCCATGCTTGCTGTGAGAAATCTTTGCCAGGAACGTTACTTCCTCGGCCTCGTAGAACAACAACTCCAACTACCGCGGCAATTAGCAATACTCCAATTGTTCCACCAACAATCAAGCCGGTGTTAGATGATTTAGATTCTGAATCTGAACCATCGTCACTATTGCTGTCCGTAACCTCATCATCGTCACCCTCTGGAATATTCTGTGCGGATGTATCTGTTCCATCATGCTGAGCTGTATCTCCAGTCGCTACTGATGATTGACTGGCTGCCTCTGCAGTACCGTCAAGAGTAGAGGACTCGGTAACAAATGCTACTGATGCTGCGTGAGCGATGCCACCGTCAAGACTGACAACATTTAATTGAACTGTATATTCATTTCTTGGAATATTATCATCGACTGAGAATGTGACGGTAAATGGCAAATCGCCGTTACTATCTATTGTACCCCAAGAGATAACTGCACTCTCAAGAAGCGCCTCATTATATGGTTCAACAAGCACATCAAGTACACCGCCTAATGACAAATCAAGACCATTGTGGGCATCAATCAATCCTGATATTGACATTTGCCCATTGGTAATCAACTGCTCACGATTTTCGATTTCAAGTGAGAATTCTGGTAATGTAGTGATACTAATTGTCAACTCATCAGAGCGGACTGTGTCACCTGATGTCCCTGTTACAACTACCGTATAATCACCACCTGATAGATTGGCTGGAACTGTCAAAGTTAATACTGCCATAAACGGAGCAGAACCTCTAGCAAAATCCAATTCTGCAGTTACGCCGTTTGGAACTGTAACTCCAACTGTCACATCAGCACCAAAACCATTGACTGGTTCTATGAATATTGGAGTTGGTACAACCCACTCAACACCACCTGGTAGTACAATCCAAGGGTCCAATGTTAAAATCTCAAAGTCAGGGTCATTATCAACAGTAAAAGGTACAACTACTGAACGATCCATGTTGTTGTATGTTCCAGTAATCGTAAGTTCATATTCACCACTTGAAAGGTTCATGGTATCAACTACTACTGCACCTAACTCATCAATACTCAACATTTGGTCGACGCTGAGTAGTGGTGCATTAGCCGAGTTGACTGAACCAGACATATTGACCGTTGAATCAAATTCATTAAACCCGACAACGTTAATCCATGCAGCAAATGGCAACCCCATTCTCGCAACATTATCAGGTACGCTTGGCAAGATTGTGAAATCTGGTGTTGCCCAATCATTGTTGCCTTCTCTACCGGCAAAAACTTGTATGCCATTGGCTGATACTGTTGTTTGGTCTACAGTAAAGGAATCTTGTCCCATATGTCGGTAATTTAGTGGAAGAGCGCCTGAACCATCCAATTGTTCAGAAAACAATTCACAGCCTCCTAACTCAACTGAGAGACTTACTGTTCCTTGACCAACTGCTGATTCACTCCATACCGTACCCTCGGATATTGGGAAATTGAAATGGTTCATGCCGTTATTATATGTCAAATCTGAACTAATCACGGTTTTTTGGTTGATATCAGCGCCATTTGGAATACATCCTAGGTCTATTCCTCCACCACCGAAGTCGCCGCCTCCTGAGCCATCGCCACCGCCGTTACCAGAACCGTCACCGCCACCATTTTGATTATCACTGCAGCCAAAGAAATCTACAGATTCTCCCATCGGTGTGTTAGGACAACTGTCGTCATCATCAATGACGCCGTCGCCATCTGCATCAGCATTGCCACCATCGCTACCATCGCCACCGTCATTGCCAGAACCGTCACCGTCGCCACTGCTATCATCGTCAGGGCAACCATCATTATCTGCGTCATTTTGAGCATTTGATGCCTCGTTTGGACAAGCATCACTTGAATCTGGGATACCATCTCCGTCGGTATCATCATCACCACCGCCGGAGCCACCGCCTCCATTCTGAGCATCTGAGCAACCAAATGCATCGACTTCAGCACCTGGTGCTGTTCCAGGACAATCATCCCAATCATCTGATACACCATCACAGTCTTCATCTGGGTCACCCCAGTCATCGGTACAGCTTCTTCCGGATGTACTCATCATGTTGAAATCACTACTGGTTTCAATGACATTGGATGATGAAATATTCTCATGAACTAGAGAGAGTGTATCTTTTGTATAGCATGCTACGCCTGATTCCTCATCGATGGTTTTTGTCTCCATGCCCATTAGACTCATGGTTAGAGTCGCTTTGCCTTCAATGCTAACACGATAGCATTCTTTGCCTGCAACTGTCTCAACTCCGGTTACTTCCATGTGATGGTATTCGTCATAAGTTATGCCAAAGAATGTTGGCATGGTTACCGAGAAGTTCCAATAATCTCCTGTAGTCCAAACAGGTGCAGTTTGTAGGTTAGTTGTCGATGCTTGAGCAAATTGATATGATGATAATGAGGAGGTGTACATTGTGTTGCCTTTTGCGTCATATACTTCGCTAGCAACATTCCAACCAATTTCTGGTGAATACCAATTCACCACATATCCTGCATCAATTTCTAAAACATAAGCACCGCCTCCAGCTTCAGTCATTGTTGCGTTAATCGAAACACTGTAAACTCCACCAACCTCAGTCTCATCTTCACCTAGAAAAATAGTATCACGTGTTTTTGCTGGATTGCTTGAGCCCCAGTGGGTATTTTCTTCATCCCAAACAGACATTGACACACCGTCTCCTGATGCATGTGAAAGTGTAAGCAATAGTGTCTGTCCAGGCTCCAACCATACAGAGTACCAATCGCGTTTATCATTCCACATATCTACAGTTCCACGGACAACATCACCAGGATATACATCTTGGCCAGTTGTATTGCTATCATTGGGTTCTACTTCAGAAATCACCTCTACTCCTGAATTTTCTGAAAGAGAGATATTGAAATCTTCACTCAATTCAGAATAATCCGTATCAATCAATAATGGTTGAAGACTTGCTAACAATAATATCCACAATACTGCTAAACGCATGGTTTTGACAATGGAAGTTGATTTATAATTCTATACTCACAGATTTGTTACTATAATCCTAAGAAAACCGAGAACATACAGTTAGTAACAACAATGTTACCATTAAGTTAAATAAATCATTTAATAAAGAGGCATTGTAGGTTTTAGATATCATGATTGAAGTATGTAATCCGACGTTTGCCAAGGTCGATGCAATTTTAGATTTGTTAACCAAATCAAAATCTTTGCACATATTGCTGATATTATACCGAACCAAAGAACCTTTGAGGTTTTCACAAATTAAATCAGCGGTCAAATCCTCTTCAACCACTGTTTCACGAAGATTAAGCGAACTTGAAGATGAAAAAATGATTGTAAAGAATTATCATGATGGAATGAACATTACTTACGAACTCTCTAATGATGGAAGATCATTAGCACCAGTAATTGAAGCGATTTTTGAATGGTGCGATAATCGCTAGTTCTATCGTGTGGCGAAAAATTGCAACACTCAATTTCCGATGACATCAAAGGACATGGACTCTTGGTGTGCATTATGGGGATAGAGACTGTACTGCTTATAGTGAATGAAAAATCCCTAAGACAAATTTTAGATATTGATTGGAATGAATTATACCAATTGATGGACAATGGCAACATGAGATACGTAAGACCAGAGAAACTACCTCGACTGGAAAGACAGTTTGACATTGATTGTGAAGCAGAGATTCTTGATTGGATGGAATCAATTGGTTCAAGAGATGGAACTGTTGAAGAAGTTCTCAGAGACCTTGATGATGGCGAGGAGGGGTTGCTACAACTGATGCATTATGCTAGTCCGGGAAATTGGGAATGCTGGGAAGCTCGCTCATACCTATACTTGGACGTAGCATTAGGCAGGGAGATAGCCGACCGTAATGACCTATACTCTGTCTCCACTTGGCAAGGCGTAATTGAAAGACTATCGAACTTACCAGAGGATGAATTTGCGGAGAAGGTTTGCATGGATTGGATGGACAGACGGAAACAATTGGGCGAGACTCTTGATGAGAAGGAAGATCCAAAAATTATCCCAACTTATGAGGCTCACACAAGAAAATCGAAATTATTAGTCCATGCTATCAGCGAGTGGCAAAATAATCCGGACAATATAGGAATAGTTGGTCGGGAACATCTTGAAGCATCACAGTGGGGTCACGATGAGTATAACTTGAGCAATTATCTAAATAAATAGATACGACGGTTTCAAAAATAACTGGTATTAGCCACTACCATGTCTGTGCCCGAAGATGAGGTCCCCGAAGACCTTGCTGATGACGAAATTCCCGTGTTAGAGGAAGGTGCAGAAACTATTGAAGTATCGATAGCAGAAGAGCAAGACCCGTTAGAATCTGCAATTGAAAGGGCTGAAATAGCTGAAAAAGAAATTGCTTACAAAGATGCTGAGATTCAAAATATTAGGAAGCGGTTCCTTGCTGAAAAGTCTGATTTAATTCAATATGGTAGTATGGGTTTGGCAAGAAAAATGCTTACTGTGCTTGCTGATGTTGACCGCGCTATGAACAACATTGAGGAAGACGACCAATCACCCCTCGCTCAAGGACTTCGACTACTTAGAAACAAAATGTGGCATGAATTGTCTGGTGAAGGAGTTACGGCTATTGATGCCAAAGGAAAGAAGTTTGACCCAGCAAGGATGGAAGCGATTACAACTATTCCTGCATCAGATGATTATTCTGCTGGAACAGTTGTTGATGTTATTGAGGCAGGATATATGTACAAACAGAAGGTACTGCTGGCATCAAGAGTGGTTGTTGCGAGCGATTAGCCTACATTCACACCGGAGACCATCGTTGACAATCGGAAAATTGCATCATTGGAAATTAACCAATCGATGACTGAATCCGGAATGCTTGCAGATAAAACCGCTTTCACAGCCTCATCGTCATAAACTGTAGACAGCATCAGAAGAGTTTGACGCACTCTCCAACCTTCGTAATTCTCACGATTATTCAAACCTACGAATGACACAGGAAACTGGGAATCTTCGTACAATCTCTGTGTGGTTTCATCAGATGTTACTAATGTCCCTAAGCCATGAAATTTTTTTGCATGCTCAACCCAATTAGGGGGG
>DAHU01000011.1:27188-44265 GCA_002495945.1 Euryarchaeota archaeon UBA13 | reverse complement strand
TGCCGACGACTGTATCGATCTATCTGGCTCTTCGATTTACGACCGCAATGGTTGTTTTGACTTCGATGAGGATGGATACTCCAATCCAGACAATTCTTGGGATGAAGATAATGGTGCAGATGCTTTCCCTCAAAACCCACAGCAATGGTCGGACTTTGATGGTGACGGATTGGGTGATAACTGGGGCAATGTGACATGGGTTGACCGCCCAGAAAGTTGGCCAGGGCAATTTGTCGAAACAGTAAATCTCAATGAACAAGACGCTTGTCCGTTCCAAGCGGGAACTTCTAATCAGCAAGGTCTCTATGGATGTCCTGACTTCGATGGAGACGGTTGGGCAGATGGAATTGATGGGTTTGTGCAAGAAGCAAGTCAGTGGTTGGATACTGATAGCGATGGATTTGGTGATAATTTAGACGGATTTAACGGAGATTATTGTCCTAACGTTGCTGGCACATCTAATCAAGACCGTAACGGATGTCTTGATACTGACGGTGACGGATATTCTAATATTGATGAATTCTGGACCAAATACAGTGGTGGCGACGTTTATCCCAACGATGTATCTCAGTGGGCTGATTCAGATGGTGATGGCTATGGTGATAATCCGGGAACCTCAATATCTGACGATTGTGTAGATGTCGCTGGTGATTCCACCATTGACAGGTTAGGTTGTTCGGATTTCGACTCTGATGGTTATTCAGACCCAACTGCTGATTGGAATACTTCTATGGGTGCAGACGCTTGTTCGTCAGTAATCGGTAATTCTACTAATGACCGATACGGCTGTTTCGATAGCGACGGTGACGGATACTCAAACAAAGATGATAATTGGGGATACTCCGATGGTGCAGATGGCTATCCTGATGACCCAACAAGATGGGGGCCACCTCCGTCTTCCGATGGCGCATCATTTCAAACAGTAGCTGTTGCTGGTGGTGGAATAATTATCATCATCATTATCGGGTTACTGTTGTTCTTGCGAGGACGAAGTTCAGATAAACAATTCAGCCAGTTAGGCGCTAATTATCAAGCCCAACAGCAGGGATATGCCAACTACCAGCAACCTGCAGTAATGCAACAAAACTATCAAACTGTAGCTCAAAACCAGACTACTACTCAACAACAAGTTGCACAAGATCCAGCGAGAGATTATTATCAAAATCTAATCAATCAAGGATACCCGCACGAACATGCAGTCGCTTATACTCAACAGTATTTCCCCGGGTTTTCCGGTTAGGGGTAAAATTATCCCACATCAAGTTAGGACTTCAAGAAGCCTATCTTGCTCGGCAGCCATTCGTAATTCCATTGCGATTCTTCTGCCACTTGACATCGGCTTCCTCCACGTAGCATTGCCGTATGGGTGTCCAACATTGACGTGAACATTTGTCCCACCACCTAATCTTGGAGCCACGTCGTAAATATAGTAATTCATATCCTTATCAATACATGTCTGTAAACAAAAAGGCCCGATTATTCCAGGATCATAATGTTCCTTGCTGGCTTTTATGAACTTCTCACCCAATTCAAAAGCCTTCTCAAGTAAAGACTCTCTAATCGTTGCCGTGTTATGTCCAACAACAGTCATCTCTGGAATCTGCTGATGTAGAGGCATCGTCATTTGTTGTGGTGCAGGTAATCTAACATGCCCATCTAATGAGGATTCAAACCGCCAGTCAACTCCGAGCAGTTCGAGTTTCTCTCCTTCTTCGGCTAAAGGACTGTAAAAGAAATTTAAGTTGAAAACAGGACCAATAACGTATCTTTCTATTCGTGCACCATCAAGAGATTCTTGGTCAATAACACCATTTTCCAATAATGCTGTAGATTTCTCCGTATATTCCTTAAATGATGCACAAGTGAAAAACCCTCTTTCCAATTTTTTCTGTGCGTGGTGAAGTTTTACAATCACTAAGCAATCTATGTCTTCGGGGCTTTCAATTGCCTCAGGAAACGGTAATCCTGCTTTTTCAAGAATCCAATAGTAATCTTGATCTTCGGTTCTTTCTTCCATTCTTAGCATATTTCTTGAACCAAATAGTGGGACATGAAAATTGTTCTCAACATCATCTATAGAGGAATAAGAGGTGAAAGAGCGATTAGGTATGTAGACAACGTTTCGCTTGCGCATCTCTATTTGCATCGATTCTTCCATTACGTCATTGAAAGATGACATAATGATAGTTTTGTCAACCATTCCTCGCTTGACTCTACCTGAATTAGTTCGGTGGGTTTTGAAATAATTAGCGTAAGTCTTGTGTCTACCCTCCTTGCAGTATGCGACGGTAGGGAACCCTTCTTCGATAGCCCCATCACATATGTCAAGAGCGGAATGAGATGCAGTCATGCCGATACGTAGTTTTAATCGGTCGTATTGCTCGACTATTTTTGCTACATCATCCTTGTCAATCATGAATAAGCCTCATTGTATTTTTGTGCACTCAGTATTTGATTTTTGAGTTCAGTCGAATTTTTGCAACTGCATCAACTCTTCGGTTGACAAAGTATCGCCAGACATAAGCTTGGTCATCAAATCTTGAACTTCTACTCTCGCTTCTGATTTACCTTCTCCAACATCGCCACCGTCCATGGCAGAAATCATGTCTTGAATTGAATGCAAACAGCGTAATGATACAATGTAGAGGTGGTGCGCCTTATCGGCTTCTTTCTTGGATTTACGGAGTTCCCGGTGGCAAGATTCTGCTTTTTCTCGCTGTTTGTCAACTTCCTTATTCCACTGTAGCATGAGTTCGTGGGCTTCTTGTGCAGCATTAGCAGCATTCTGCACTTCTTCGTGAGCATCTTCTTGTTCAGCAAGTGCTGCCTTGAGTTCATCTCTTAGGCCCTTCATGTCTTCATTTCCATCATCAACAGATTTCATCTGCTTGAGTTTTGAGCTTATCTCTTTCATCCTTTTCATGACTTTCTTTTCGTTCTTGCCGGTATGCCTACCTTGCTCAAACTCTCTTTCTAGTCGTTCCAATTCTCGTCGTAATTGATGGGATGTTACCGGTCTTTGACCACGCTTTCCGCGTGTGTTATCTTGTTCGACGGGGCCTCTTGAAGAGTCCATTCGTGATTTAATCTCTTTGACTTTTTTGTTTGCGTCTTGTCTAATGATTTTCTTTTCTCGTACAATCTCGTTCATTTGTTCACGAATTTCTCGCTGTTCTCTCACTTGTACAATCAGTTCTTTTACCTCAGCATTGAGTTCATTTCTAGCTGTTGAATGAGTCTTGGATTTCTTGTTCCATTCGTCTCTAGTCTCACGGAATTTAGTCGCTTTTTCATTCACCATATTCTTTTTTTGGTCAAGAACTTGATTTATTTCGCTCATTACAATACTCACCTTTCGTGCAAGATTCCCACCTTACACTGGCATCGCGACCGTTATCCCCCATTTAATGCTTGATATGGTGAGCATGATGCGTTATTGCTGAGATTAATTCTTTGTCGAGTCAAGATAGGCGTCTAAACGTGATGCTGCATTAGAAATATTCTTTCTGATTGCCCCCAGATTTGAATTTGTTTTACATCCGACTACTAAGGTGTAATTCTTCGCCAATCCATGAATGATTAGTATTTTTTGCTCGGTGATAATTGACGTCTGCTCGAACCTCTCCGTAGCGAACAAGATTTCAGCAAATTTAGCCAATTGTTGTTTTGTTTTACTGTCTGCAGGGACTGAACTAACAATGAATCCTTGATCGTCAAGAACTGCAGCACTGAGGATATAATCAGAGTCCATTAAATCGGAGGTGACGAACTCTTCCATGTTTTGTCATAACGGTAGGGTGTATAATTATAGCCACAGTTACAATTTCCCAATCATCATAAAACCATCTTCATTTGAGTAATAATTCTGAATGGTTTTATCGATACTTAACCCATGCTTAAGGTAAAATTTCTGGGCTCGCGAATTAGATTTCCTCACCTCTAATTGTATCATGGTTTTTCCTTCAGATTTTGCCGCTTCAATTACCTGAGATAAGATGGCTGTCCCATGATTATTATTTTGAACCTGTTTATCTAGTACCAGTGCAACAATTCTAATTCGATTTTCAAGTAGTGGTTTTGACCACATGACTCCCATTAAGGAATCTGGTTGCGGGTAAATAGTAGTATCAATAAGTAGTTTATTTCCATACCACTCCGGTATACCTAGCATTCTAAACGTAGTATCATTATATTTTTCACCCGTTTCGGCTAAGAAAAGTTCAGATACTTTTTGTTGCCAACTCTCAGGCATTGCTTCGGGTTTTTGACCTAAAATCCACTCGAGCATGGTAATCTAATCACCTCTCAAATATTCTTGGACGATTTACCCCTTTTGCCTCTGTGAGGTTGTAGAGTTGGTTTGTTTTTCTTTGCCTTTCTAGTTGATTTTTGATTACTGTTAGTTTGCTGATTGACAGAGTTTAAACCACCATTCTTTAGTAATAAATCTAAGTCTTGTAAGGAAAAAGAATCGCCTGAAACAACCTTATTTTTGACTTGTTTAATGTCTCTACTACCTTTATTTTTAGGCGAGTGTTTCCGCTTGAATTTTGGTCTATTACTGTCTTGACTAGATTGCTTTCTGAGCCAGGCTTCAAGCCTACCGACTTCTCTTCGTAATTTTCTTCGCTCTTTTTTAAGGGGGTTTAATTCGATCAGGAGCCGTTTTGCTAAGTCGTCGAAATCAGTGAAGTTGCCAAAGCTACTGACAGAAATAATTTCTTCACGGATGTCTTTTATGTGTTCAATTGATTGTTCCTGTTGGTTAACCAATCTCAAGAATTCGCGATGATATTTTCTCGTGAGTTTGGCGTGCTCATGCATGCTTTGTAGTTCAAAAAACCATGAGAATAATGCCTTTTCTTTGTCAAATGATAATTCAACACCAGTGCCGGATTCCTTAGTAAGGCTGAGATATACTTTCAACAACTCATCTTCAATGAAATGAACAGGAATGTAGTTGTTATTACTAGAGTCTCTCTTACTTTGCACTTCGTTAATTTTTGAGCGGCGTGGTCGTAATTCTGCAGAAAGGGTGGATTGCTCTCGAGCCAATTCAGCATTTCTCCTCAAGGCTTTTGACATTCTAATTGCTTCATTTCTCTCGCTCTCCCGAACAGAAACACTCCTCTCGATTATTGCCAAATCGCGGTATAATGTCTTCAAATCATCCTTAATTTCAGATTCCTGTTTCCCACGCAAATCGGCAAACAAATCTAATTGAGGAGCACCAAAATCCAACTCAGGGTATTTAATTTGGCAGAGATTTGCCCAATCATTTGAATCGTTCAGCATAGAATAGATTCGTAAGACTTCGTCACGGATTTCATACACTCCCTGTGCATCAAGAACAATGCTTAGGTCATGAATCTCATCAAATGGGTCCTCTACAGGGAGCGAGTGCTTTCCAAGCCTGACTAATTTTTGATCCTGTATCGCATCGCTTATGTATGGTTTTTTGTGCTCCCATCCCTTTTCCTTTCGAGAAACTAGTTTTCCGGTTCCTGCAGAGATAACAGATTTGTCCCATGGCCACTTTGTGGCCAGAGTGGTAAAAAATTCATAGATTAATTCGCCAACAGATTTTGAATTTTTTGATTTGAAGTCAATATCATCGTTTGCCATTGAGACATCATATTGGTTGCCGCCAATGGTAACCAAATTGCTTCCATTCTTTAGACACAGGTTGGGTAATACCGGTTCCGATATTGTTTGTAGTGCATTTATGGCAATCAATGTCCAAGCATATGACGAGAATGTTCCGGAGGTTGGGTCACATATTCCTCTTTGTCGCGCCCAGTACTTTACTGCGAGTATGAATGGTTTCACTCGACGATCAATATTACAATAGCGTTTGAGTAATTCAGTATTATACACAGATAGATTATTATTTACCGATATGTCTACTGGTATCATTGACTGAGTGTCAATAAATTTGACAATTGGAACTTTAGCATTAGTTATCAATTTGACATCTTTCATGCCATCCTCATTCAACATTCTGGCAATCTTTTTGAGTACTTTTTTGGGCGGTTCACCATCAAATTCTAAGCACAAATCAATGTCACCATTGGACAAACTCAAACCTGATTCAAAAGAACCAAATGAGGAGAGTTTCGAGTTGTGAAATTTGTTGGTCAAAATTTTTCTTAGGTGCTTGATGATTCCATTCCTTCTGTTGATAAGTGGTTTAGTGATTTTCTGAGCCTCAAAAAATGTCAGAATTTGTTCATCAAGCAGTTTGACAAAATCTGAATTTGCCCGATTTCGCTCAAATTGATAATTTCCAGCCATAGCGCTGATTACATGTTGGTAATCGACCAATCTCTTCTTGTCAACATTTAATCGCTCAAAGTTTGTCAGCAAATTAAACCCTCCTCGATTTGTTGGTTTCCCTTTTACTACGACTGATTTGTCTACTCGATAATCCACCATTTGCAACTCTATTCGCATCAATTAACAAGTCTTCAAATCCTGAGTCTAATCTTTCTTGCCAGTAGTCTCTAGCGAGATTCGCCTCTTTCAAATTGCTCAATAATTTGGTGTATTTGGATTCTAATCTGCGTCTCTTGGTTTCATATTCATTCCAATTCTTGTTCGCAGTTTCATATTCATTGATAATTTCCTTAAGAGCCTCGTTGGCTTTACGAGATGTATCGATAGTTGTCAATGAACTGACATCATGTCCAGATTTGGCAATTAGTTCGACTATTTCCTCGCAAGCAGTATTATACTTATCCAGTTCTATTTGTTTTGAATCAATGGAATCAATTAATTCATTTAATCGCATCTTCTCATTATCGTTTAGGCTGGTGTAATCAGATATATTGCTACATTCTTCTACAATAGCACTTCTTTCAGCAAATAAATTGTCAACTTTAGGCTCTATATCTTCTTTCATTGACCTTGCTTGTCGCGCAAAATTTTCTGCTGTTTGCTTTTCATTACCAGTATTGCTTATCAGTTCGGGTAATTTTTGAGCGATTCTTTCACGCTTGTGTAGTATCAATTTTGCGAGGACTTCCGGCTCGACGCGCAACAAATCCTCAGGGGTCATATGCCGTTGGTAAAATTCAATGTTGAAAAACATGGCGCAGATGGTTGGTTTTGCGTGAAGGTCAAGAACCCTAACCAAGTGAGGGTACTATGGCGGAGGATAGCGATGGCAATCGTGTCCCAACATTTGCTATATTCGTCACCATTATGTTTCTTGTTACAGTCCCATTTGTGACGGCTAGTGGGACCGGCGTAACCATCGAGTCAGATTCGGTTAATTTGACTAATTTTCAAACGACCAATGATTCATTCTTTGAACTAGAATTCAATCTCTCTTCGATCGATGATTCAGGGGGTTCAACTTATGTTGGCCAAGTTAATTTTGAAACTACGGCAATAGATGGAACTGTTATATTAAATTCCAGTATTCCTTTTAGTTTAGCCGAGGGTGCACAGCAACTAATCACTTACAACATCACTGCACTAAGTTATGGATATACTGTGATAACTGTCGGGCTTTCCGGTGATATAGGCAGCCAAAGTCAATCAGAGTTAGTAAGTTTTCAACGAACAATACATCGCTTAAAACCCCTCAATATTTCGTTAGCGTCTAGCTCATCGATAATCCTAGAATCGATAGACAGCAACGCAGTTTTGACGGGCAACAACACACTGAGTGACGGTGATTATGTTCAATATCAAATTCCAGTAATCAATGATGGCGATTATCCTTGGAACGGATTTGTTGAAATAACTATAGATAACGGTATTGTGGCAGAATCTAAATTTTCGACGACATTTACTGTGGATGGAATGAACACAGAAATCATCATGTTTAATTCAACTATACAAGTATATGAGGGCACATTTACTACATTGATTTCACTCAACGGGTCCGACGATGAATATATAGACGATAACGAGATTACCTTCGTTACAAGCGTTGGCCCACCGGAGTTGCCAATTTTAGACGCAGAGATTACCTATGATGAGCAAAATCTAACCTCTGGTCAAACAATTGTTATCTCGGTAAACAACATCAACAATGGGACAATTGATTTCAACGGTGTTCAAACCTGTCTTTTTAATCAAGAAATTGTCTTTCAAGACCCGGTTAATATTCCAGCCAATTCAGCATCATTGACCGAATTTAATCTCACTGTGAAGCCCGGAGAGTTGCAGTGTACGTTTTCTGGTCAAAGAATAGCAGAATCTTCAGTCAACAACAATAGTGTAACATTCGCACTTGAATCGGCGTTATTCGAATATGCCGGTAGTTTTGCCCCTTCCTCCACGGATGGCCCTTGGCATGTAGGTGATCAGTCGACTTATTCCCTGTTGGTCCGAAATACTGGCACTAAACAAGGTAATGTCAGCCTAAGGATGGAATCTTCTGCTGGTTCATATCAAGGCGACTTTGTCTCTCTTGGTTCTGATGAAGCGGGTGAGATAACGATTACAGTTCCAATTCTTGTTTCCGGCGTGGAGCAATTCAATTGGTCCTTGTATACCTCAGATGGCGATTTATCGGGAGATTTTGAAGGTCAAATTTCTGTTCCGGTATCTCCAAGACAAAGCTACACTATGTCAATTTACGACGTTATGTGGTCGGTCACTGATGGTGTAACTGCGAACTGGGCAGTCAATTTATCAGAGGGAATCAGCAGAGAAGTAAATATCAAAATTGGCTATGGCAGTAATTCAGACGACACCATCCTCTATGATGTGAACATGCATATTGCTCAGGGTTCAACCGGTAGCCAAATTCAACTCGGAAATGTGCAAGGGCAATATGTCGTTATTAGGGTGCAGGAAGTTAATTGGACAGCATCATCATCATTTTCTTCATTTACCAAATCAATACCTCAAGATAGACCAGATTACAATCTGAGGTTTAACCCACAATCAACACCCAACCGTCCCGTTGCTGGAGAATCTGCGAGTGTGTCAGTATTACTAGAAAACAATGGCGAAGTGGCAGGTGCGACTGGAACAGTGATACTGTATGATAAAGACGGCGTCAAATTAGGTGAATCAAATACCGAGTCTATCGCCGCATCCTCGACTGAAACGGTATCGTTTACTTTCATCTGGCCAACCGGTGACGAAGTTAAATTAAATGTAAAATGGGATTATGGAACAGAATCAAAAAATATCGATAAGATGTTCCTGTCGACAATAATCACAAAAGAAACCGATGACAGTTTCTCGATACCTTGGACCGGTCTATTAGGAGGTCTAGCAGTGGCTTCAATGGTGATTTTAGTCAGTAGAATGAGGTCTAATTCAACCGGCGAGAAAAAGCCAAAAACATCTAAGGCCAAATCCAACAAACCGATTAAGAAATTATCTGAAGTTAAGATAGAAATTTCTTGCCCAGAATGTTCAAGACAACTAAGAGTTCCTGAGAACTACCAAGGTTCGGTAAAGTGTCCAGATTGTGCTCACAGTTTTGATGTGGGTGCTGAAGCCGAGGATGAAATTGAGGAAGAAGAAGACGTCACTGAGGAAGTAAGTGATGGCAAGATAGAGATTTCCTGCCCTGATTGCTCACAAAGTCTCAGAATTCCAGAGTCATATGACGGGTCTGTTCGATGCCCTTCATGTAAGGCAATTTTCAAGGCAAAAGATGGTTAACATTGAATAACAGCCAATTGCTCGCTTATACCATGTCAGCAGGGCATTTTCAAGAGTTTGAAGATGAATATCTAGAGATGATGTATCAATTCTATGAAAAAGATCCTAATGCTAGAGTTAGGACTGGTGATTTGGCAGAGGCCCTAAGAGTGACCCCTGCATCTACTACAGAAATGGTTCAAAGACTTGCATCCAAAGGTTTTCTTGAGTACTTACCATACAAAGGTTCGATTTTAACCGAACAGGGCTTGATTCACGGTAAGAAGATGAAAAGACGCCACAGATTGGCAGAAGTTCTTCTTGAACACTTACCGTTCACAGGAAACCAGCATGCAACAGCATGTCGCTTAGAACACGCAATTGACGATGACCTTGAAGTAGCGTTGACTATTTACCTAAATAATCCTCAAATTGACCCTAGTGGAACCTCAATACCTACAATGTCAAAGGACATCGAATCAAGAGTTAACTCAAGTACTAGTGGTTTCCGAACGATAAGGGAACTTGCGAGCGGTGAATCATCGGAAATAAGGATCATTGCTGTTGGCCCAAATGATTTGCAGTATCTGGATGAATTGAATATTTCAGTCGGTGCTGAAATAACATTAACAGAAACAGGTGATTACCAGATAGGTGACACATTAATTCAACTTGATGACGAACTCGCTTCGCGCATTATAATCTAAATCAAACGGTTCTAAAATGTTGTAATTAATCCGGAAGTTGGTGTAAATATGACGGAAAAAAAGACTGAGGATGCAGATGAATCCTCAGCAGATGAGGCATCCAATGAGGATGCTGCTGAACCGGTATCTATCTCTGAAACAGTGAAAACAATTGGTACTAAATCATTGAAGCAAATCGGCAAATGGAATAATGAATCATTCCTTTATGCCTTCGACCGGCAGTTAATCTCCTTCGGCATTCGCTTACTATTATTCTTGCCGGGATTTGCCATCTTGGCGTTCTTCGGTGCTTGGGCATACGCTAACTCCTCGCCAAGTTGGTGGGTTGACTTTATTGAACCGACAATTGGTCAAAGCTTCTCTACTATCCTTGTAGTTCTGGTATTTGTCATCTTACTTGGATACATTCTAGCACTAGCGCTACACCGACATAGAGTTAATCTAACGATTAAATCATTTGAGCAACAAGTGAAGTCTGCCCAATCTAAGCACCTCTCGATAAAGTCACTTCACGGCTACGAACCATTGGAGGACTCGATAAAACGCTCCGTTACCAAGCATTTCTTTTCTCTAACGTGTTCGCTGTTAGCAATTTTTTCAATTGCAGCAATTGCTTTTTATGGTATTCAATCAGATATGGGGAAATATTTCCTTGCTCTGTCATTTTCTTTGACCGTTCTTTCACTTGGGCAACATATTGCCACACGTTCGTCCAATTTCAACATGGCAGAACGAACTGGACTACTAAATGCCTACAATTCTCCAATCCATCCCTCCACGCTTGACATGGTATTCTCAGATTTAGTAAAATCTCAACTCGACCCACTGCTAAAATCGGAATATGAGAAATTTGTTGGAGAGATTGAATCTCACGTAAAGCGAGGAGTTGATCCCAGGTTCGCTAGGGAAAAGATGATGATGACTCTGTACAAGCATTCCAAGGGCTTAGATTTGTCATCAGTCGACTCTGAATTTGGTGAAATCTTTACTAAAGCGGGTGTTGAATTTTTAAGAACTCACGAAGTATTCACCATCGAAGAATGGTTAGTTATCATTGATCATTTAGAGGTAAAATGTCCAGCCTTCTTTAGGATGATAGGCCGAATCGAAGAGGACCTTGCATCTGGTAGAAAATCGATTAAAGATGATATAATCTTTGAAGTCGATATGGAAAATGTTGTCCACGGCAAAGCGAACTTATTCACATATATGCACAATTTGTCCGACCGGGAAAGAACTGTGGTCTTGAGAGTGCAATCTCCTGATTTTAGGCCACACGATTTGGCGTTAACATATCTCTTGAGGCCAGGAGAGGAAAAGGTATGGCCGGAAACCGGAGTCCCGCTTTCCCAATCTGGAAATCAAGACATATTGGCAATCATGTCAGCACTGTTGAGGGACGGAACAGTTGCTTGGCAAACCTTACTTCCCGAGCGATTTGGTGAGGCTACAGTCAGCGTAAGACTTGAGGAAGTTAGTGGAGAGTTACTGATTGGTTCGCAGATGAACGTAAGAATCAGGTCGGTATTCAAAGAGAAAATTCGCTCTGCATCCTCAGTTGTATTCAATTTAATCGGAATATTAGGCACCATTGTTTCATCCTCGCTACTTACTTATGTCATTGTTTGAGATAATTTTCACGAGGCATAATTTTGAAATGGTGTACCTATACGACGCATCATGCGCGGTAGACTGAATGAGGGCGAAGATAGGCCAGATGCTGACCTACGTGAGAGACTTCATGCTATGGAAACTAAAGTTCGCAAGATGCGCGAGACAAGGAATAATTTCAATTCTCAGGCAAAGGTATCTGCAGAAAAGAGGAACTCAGTACAAGCACAATACAAAGAGCATCGCGATAAAATAGAATTGCTGGTGGCAGAAGTTAGAGCAATGCGCGCTGAAATAAAATCGTTCAAAGAAAAGCGGAATACAATTCAAAGTCAAATGAGAGATTTGATTAATCAAATAAAGGGTAAGCGCAAAGACCACAATACCAAGCGCTCTGCAACAGCAGAATATGCGGATCTAAAACAACAAGTCGACGCACTTGAAAAGAAGTTTGAAACTACTTCTGTTGGCGTAAATAAAGAAAAGGAAATGGTTAAGAAAATCAAAGAATTTTCCAAGCGTATAGAAGAGTTAGAACCAGAGGTTACTAAATTCAAAATGGTTGAAGTCGATATGTCAGATATCGATACAGCGATTAAGACCTTGAAGGCAGAAGCAGATGCCGCACACAATGAAATGATTCAGGCAGTTGAAAGACTAAACGAAAAGACTCCTGAAGTTGACGAAGCATTTGCTCACCGAGATTTTCTCAAGTCCGAAGGAGACAGATTCCATACTGAGTTCGTGGAGCTAAAAGAAAAAGCCAATGATGTTCACGCCAAGATTGAAGAACTGATGGTTGATGTTAACAAGGCTCGTGATGAACTTAAGTCGGTTAGAGAGGAGAGAAAATCCTGGCTCACTGATCACAACGCCGCTGTTGCAGAAGAGATGAAAACTGGTGCACAATCGGAGAAAGTCGCTGAAAACCTGGCTCAGTCATTATTATCAGACGGGACAATCACCTTTGGTGGATTAAGCCGAGAGGACTTTGTTTCTAAAGGTAAAACTAGAAAATCTGAGAAGAAAAAGAACATGCGAAGAATCGATGTAAACGCATCTAGGCGAAGATAAGGTGTGCCCATGCTTGGCATAATAATGGCTGGCGGTAAGGGCAGCCGTTTGGCGCCACTAACTGATAAAAAACCCAAACCGTTAGTGAAAATATTAGGCAAACCGGTGATTGATTACGTAAAAGATGCGCTAATAAAGACCGATTTAGAGGAACTGATTGTCACCACAGGCTACAAAGGCGAAGGATTGCGCGAGTTGGTCGGCAAGTGGAATGAAGAATTATCCATTCCCTGCTCAGTAAATCAAGAAAATACGCCTATGGGTACTGCGGGTAGTGTTAAGTTACTGGAAGACAGACTCAATGACACATTTGTTGTTGCTTCTGGGGATGCAATACTGTCATCAAATTTAGAATTGGTAGTCGAGGCCCACCGTAATTCAAATGCATTGGTCACAATGGCTCTTTGGGAAGTGGATGATCCAACACAGTTTGGGATAGTTGGTTTGTCTGCGGAAAAAAATGGTAACATCGATGCAAATTTGTCCCAAGGCTTCATTACCAAATTCCATGAAAAACCAACCCCTGATGAGGCATTTAGCAGGGTGATAAATGCGGGCTTATATGTCATCGAGCCCGAAGTTATGAAGCATATTCCAATTGCAACAAAGTATGACTTTAGCAAGCAATTATTTCCAGATTTGCTTAGTTTAGGTTATCCAATGTATGGCATTAAGTTAGATGGTGTTTGGTTTGATGTTGGTACTCCAAAAGAGATGATTAAAGCACAAAACCACCTAGTAAGGTACTCAAATATTCTACCATTTGAAATGCCAAAAGGGCAGTTTACGGATGATTTTGGCTACCAAATCGGTAACTCTGTGACAAACTCCCCAATTTCTCGGTCAGTTCTAAGTGATAATTCTCGTCTTGGTAACGAATGCAAATTAATCGACAGTATTGTGATGTCTGAGACAATTATTGGTAATAACTGCACGATTATCGAATCAATAATTGGTGAAAACGTGATTATCGGCAATGATTGTGAAATTTCAGGCAGTGTCATTGGTGATGATGTTAGGTTGAAAGATGGAACAATATTGAGGGATAGCAAAATATCCAGCCATCAGCAAAACGCACAGGATAAATAGAACCTGTTTGACCGGTCATTGTTTGGCATGTCCGATGATGTAGTAACCCCTCATAGGTCGTACGACCGTACATGGGAAGAAATCGAAATTATGTTAGAGAATGCTGAGGCCCGTCTAGTAAAGTGGAAAAATTGGTACGAGCAGTGCAGGAAAAAGAATGATACGGACGGTATGAAAGAGGCTGCGAGAAATCATAAAGCCCTTCAAGGTGTAGTTAAAACCTTGAAGTGGACCCTTGGAGAAGACGGCATTAGTAATCCGTTGGAGTGATTTACCAGCCGCGTTGGTCTAATCTTATTTCCAGGGTTTCTAACTCGTCCCCCTTCATAGGGTCGCCTTCTGTCATAGCCATCGCTTCAGCGACTTTTGCACCGTCATCATAGTGAGCAGTTGCTAATACAATCGCATCAGCCATTGTCTTGGGATCATCGGATTTGAAGATACCAGAGCCGACAAACACACCATCCATTCCCATTCGCATCATTAGTGACGCATCCGCTGGGGTTGCAATACCGCCAGCGGAGAAGGTGACAACTGGTAGTCGTTGTATTTCTTTTATTTCAGATAGAATGTCAACAACTTCGTTGTGCATGTTGTCGTCAATCGGTCCAAATGGAGTCATGTCATATGTGCCGGGCAGTGTTGATTTGTCAGCAAGTACACGGTATCGCGAGATAATAGAGTCAGCAGCCAACGAAAGTTTCTCTTGGTCGAGATTTTGAAGTTGCTTTATTTCTTGGTCAATTATTCTTGCATGGGTAACGGCAGCCACAACGTTTCCCGTACCTGCTTCACCTTTGGTTCTAATCATTGCGGCACCCTCATAGATTCGGCGTACAGCTTCAGAAAGTTCAGTAGCACCACACACAAACGGGATGTCAAAATCTTTCTTGTTTATGTGGAAGAATGGATCTGCCGGAGTTAGTACTTCGGATTCATCTATCATATCTACTCCCATTGATTCTAGCACCCTTGACTCCCCTTCATGGCCAATTCGAGATTTCGCCATGACCGGGATTGATGTGCAATCGAGGATTCCTTGAATCATATCGGGGTGGCTCATTCTCGCAACTCCACCCTGTTTTCTGATGTCAGCAGGCACTCTTTCTAAGGCCATTACGGCAACTGCTCCAGCATCTTCTGCAACTGCTGCTTGTTCTGGGTCGACGACGTCCATTATTACGCCACCCTGCTGCATTCTTGCGAAGCCTCTCTTCAGTAGTTCGCTACCGCTACGGAACTGGTTAAAATCCAAATCAGTCATGATAAAACCCCCAGAATTTAATCTGCTAATATCGGCGATTCACCCTCGGCAATTTCGGCATCAATCGATTCGTCGGCGTTCCTGTCTATCCATTCTTCTTCTTCATCAGGTACATCTGTGTCAGCAAAAATAGCGTCAACTGGGCACTCTGGGACGCATGCACCACAGTCGATGCATTCATCCGGGTCGATTACTAGATATGTTTCGGCTTCTCTAAACGCATCTACTGGACAGACGTGGACGCACTCTTGGTACTTGTGGTCGACGCATGTGGATGTTACTACATGTGGCATGTTATCTCCTCAGTCGGCGGTTGCGCTTGAGATACTTAATCTCTTGTGAATTACCGTGATTTTTGAGCGGCGCAAACTAGCAATCAAATACCTAATTCAGCAGAAATCTTCTCTATCGGGCTGTCACCTGGATATGATTCAATTTTAATGCTGCATTTAACCGTCTTATCGCCGGATTCTGCAAAGCTTATTTTTTGGTCTATCACGGAATCTAAGCATAAGCGAAAATGTAGCGTATTGTTTTCATCGATACGTTTCGCTAAGTCACCAGCTAAGACAGATACGCCTCCCTGTTTTAGTTTTCCTACAAAGGCTGAAACAGCACGATTTTTTGCAATCTTTGCACTCAGTATGTACATTTCTGAGCCATGATAAGATGTTGTACGGTCCGTAAGGATTAATTCCACATCGCCACATAACCACGCCATTGCATCACTAATTACGGACAAATTATCAATGGCACTGGCAGTTGCTCTAAGGTTGATATGGTGTATCGCCATAACTAATCGATAGAATAACTATTGATGAGGTTTATTGAAGTGTGACGTGATTGTCACCTCGTTTGCAATAGTCTCTTTCAAATAGGGGAGGTTAGTCGGCAACCTGCAAGTGGGGTAGCCCCCGCAAGACTAACCGAGTTGATATCGATGGCAAAGAAAGTGAGTGCAAAGGCGCGTGCAGCAGCACGTAAACAGCGTGACAAGTGGAAAATGAAGAGATGGTACACAATTCGTGCACCACGACATCCATGGGATTTCAAGAACATTGGAGAAACAATCGGTGAGTCTGACGAACACATTATTGGCAGGGTCTATGAAATGACCCTTCAGGAATTTAACGGTGATTTTACCAAGATGCATGTTATTCTAAGGTTTAGAGTCCACGAGTGTGTTGGTCAAGATGCATTGACCACATTCATTGGGCACCACCACCAAACAGACCACACAAGAAGACAGATTCGGAGATACCGCGGCAAGATAGACGATGTAGTCGATGTTGTGACTACAGATGGTTACCTGGTTAGACTGAAGCCGCTGATTATTACCCAAAAGCGAGTCCAAACCTCAGTCAAGCAGGTCATGCGTTCGAAGACTAGAGATATGTTGTTGGGCTTTGCAGCAAAGAACACCTTCTCAAAACTACAAGAAGCAATACTTGGGGGCGAACTCGAAGAAGATATCAGAAAGGCTGTAAAGCCAGTATACCCAATAAAGTCAGTTTCGATAAGAAAAAGCCAACTCCTGCAATCCGGTGTGGTTACCGAAAAGGGTCCAACATTGGACGAAATCCATGCTGAAGAAGCACGTGTCGCTGCGGAACTCAAAGCAAAGAAAGCAGCAGCATTAGCAGCAGCAATGGAGGATGAAGAATCTGAATCGCCATCAATTTTAGATGCGGCAGAAGCAATGGAACCAGACTCCGAAAAG
>DAHU01000011.1:8242-26794 GCA_002495945.1 Euryarchaeota archaeon UBA13 | reverse complement strand
ACGACGAATCGGATGTGGATTACGAGAGTTTGACCGTAGCAGAACTGAAAGAGCTTCTCAAGGCAGCAGGAAAACCAGTATCTGGAAAGAAGGCTGATTTGATCGCTAGATTACAAGAATAATCACCTAAGGGTGTGTCGGTACATGAACCGAATCGGAATAATTGGCGGTACAGGGCTCGTATCTATCGATTTGAAGAGAGATCATGAGCAAAGATTAGCGCAACATGGATTAGTCGTAACAAGAACTGACGAAGTAAATGCTGAAACAAAATTTGGCGATGTCCCAATCAAGTGTATTACTTTGCAAAAGGATGGCATTGACAAAGAATTGATATTCCTACAGCGGCATCATAATGATGGTAGCGCCAATAAACCACCACACATGATTAATCACAAAGCTAACATCAAAGCATTAGAAAATGCCGGCTGCGACGTAATCGTCTCAGTTTGTTCTATCGGAACCTTGGTGGAAGATTTTCCTCCCGGCAAAGTCGGTCTCGCAGGCCAATACATTGACTTCACCGGCGTTGCTACTAGTTTCAATGACACGTTTGCCATATTCACATCGGTGACCGAACCTTTTTCTGATAAGTTAAACAAGCAACTAGAGATAAGCCTAAGAGAATCTCAAGGCTTCACATCGGAAGAAAAAATGTACTACACATATTGGTTGGCTCAAGGTCCACACTTTGAAACTCGTGCAGAAGTTGACGCAATCGGCAAACTCGGTGGTGAAATGGTTGGGATGACTATGGCTAGAGAGGTGAAATTAGCCAACGAGTTATCTATTCCTTATTCAGCGATATGTATCTCTTCAAATTGGGCGGCTGGACGAGAACCGGGCGACCCAAGTGCGGAATTATCGCACAATTTGGTATCATCCCAGGCTAATGAAAGACTTGATCCTGTAATTCACAGCATCATCGAGTTATTGAATTCGTAAGGAAAGATATATTCTGCGTCTTGGTAATTACCAACCATGCAGGGGATGTCGGTAGATGATTGGGTCTCCCACGAACCAACCAGTGAATGGGAAGTAATGATGAAAAAAGTTGCAGAATTCCATCATAAACACGATTTTGCTGGAAAAAATGGTCATGATATGGGCTACCGTATCGCCTTGACGGTAGAAGAGTTAGGTGAATTATCAGCAGCTATTACCAAAGGTAAGCCTATTGAAGAGTGTGCTGAGGAAATGGCAGATATCCTGATACTTTTGATGGGCCATTCTATAGCTATGAAGATTGATTTGAAAGCGGCCTTTGAAAAGAAGTATCATCGAATAATGCAAAGAAAAGCTCTCACGGGGCGTTTAGGCGTTAGAGTCACAGAATATCAATCTGAATAACCCGGGAGAGTTAATTATGAAATTTAAACAGAAGTGCTATGATTGTGCTGAAAACGCCAGGTTTCAGAATTTCATATTGCTTCTCATTGTAATAAACGCAGTTCTGATAGGCATAGATACGTTTGAACTTAATTCAAATATCAAGAAATTTATTGATGTTGCCGACACATTGGTGATGTACGTTTTCATTGTTGAGTTGCTAATCCGACTAGTTGCTCACGGGATGAAATTCTTCAATGATGGGTGGAATAATTTTGATTTCGTAATTATTGTTATTTCCCTGGCACCGTCTTCCGGAGCATTCAATGTTTTCCGTGTTTTCAGGGTGTTTCGAGCATTAAGACTTGTTTCGTCTATGCCTGAAATGCAGCGAATGGTTGAGGCCATGATTAGGTCATTACGCGGTATTGCTGCAATAAGTTGGTTACTTTGCATAGTTGTGTATGTATTTTCTGTCATGGGAACAATACTTTTTGGCGGAGGTGGGGAGAATGGAGACTTGTATTTTGGCAATCTCGGATTATCTGCCTACTCGCTGTTCCAAATTATGACCCTTGAATCATGGTCAAATGGAATTGCTAGATTGATTATCGAGGAGCAGGGTTGGTGGGCAGCAGCATTTTTTATGACCTTCATAATTAGTACGTCATTTACTTTCCTCAATATGTTCATTGCAGTATTTACCAACACAATGGCTGCGGTTGATATTGAGGAGAATGATGAACAACAAGTGTCAAAGTTCCACGAGGAAATCATGGAGGAACTTTCCGAAATCAAGGCAAAATTACATGATTTGAACGCGAATTTTGAGTCAGATTAGTGCTGTTTTTCCAATAGTTCGAATGTCATGTCATACTGATCTTTTTCGGTTTTTTTGACAAAATTTGATTGGATTACAGAAAATTCATTTTCATCGATAGCAGGTGCAAATGTGTCTGGTTCTGTTACATTACAATGAATTATTGTCCTGTGTATTCGACCTGCATATGGTAAGAATAGCGAGTAAATTTCCCCCCCGCCGATAATAAATATGTCTTCTTCATTGGACAGTTCCAAGACCTCTTCAAAAGTCACTGTATCTATGTCTGTACGACTATTGCGAGTCATAACTAGGTGCTTTCGATTGGGCAATTTACCCGGCAAACTATCCCAGGTTTTCCGTCCCATTACAATTGTGCCACCCGTGGTGATTCGCTTGAAATGCTGTAAATCTGTTGACTGTCTCCAAGGTAAATCACCATTTTTACCGATTGCATTTTGCAAATCGCAAGCATAAATCATTACTATCATATTATCTTCTCATATTGATATCGGTGCAGCGATATGTGGGTGATGCTGATAACCAACAACTTCGATATCTTCAAAATCAAAATCATCGATGTTGGTGATATTAGGATTAAGTTTCAAATCAGGCAGTTTCAGAGGTTCACGGGTGATTTGTAGTCTGGCTTGGTCAAGATGATTGTTGTAAAGATGTGCATCTCCTATGGTATGGACAAAAACTCCCGGTTGCAAGTCACAAACTTGTGCCATCATGTGAGTTAATAATGCATAAGAGGCGATGTTGAAAGGTACGCCAAGAAACACGTCAGCGCTTCTTTGGTATAGTTGGCAATTAAGTTTACCATTTGCTACATGGAACTGGAAAAATGCATGGCAAGGCATTAACGCCATTTCATCCAATTCACCGACATTCCATGCAGAAACAATAATTCGTCTGCTGTTTGGGTTGGATTTTATCATTTCAATTGCTGATTCTACTTGGTCAATGATGCGCCCATCCTTAGCTTCCCATTGTCGCCACTGTTTGCCATATACTGGACCTAAATCGCCATTTTCATCAGCCCATTCATTCCAAATACGAACGCCATTGTCTTGTAAATACTTGACGTTGGTATCGCCTTTGAGGAACCACAGTAATTCATAGACAATGGACTTTAGATGGAGTTTTTTTGTCGTTACCATAGGGAATCCTTCCGATAAGTCAAAGCGCATCTGATGGCCGAAAACCGATAGGGTTCCTGTACCCGTTCTGTCACCTTTCAATTCCCCCTCATCGAGGATTCTGCGAATGAGATTCAGATACTGTTCCACTTCATCACCAAACTTACCAATGGTAGCCAGCCTTTGATAATTTTCTTGTAATTTATTTCAAGGCGCACCAAGTGAACTTATGCTAGTCATCAACTGGTCGGTAAATTTGCGATACAGTTTTGCTATCTCTGATTTAATTTCATGCCCCTCTAATTCAGCCATTTTCTCTAATGCGGCAATTGTCATAGCCCCGCCATTCGAATCCTCAAGCCAATCAAGCCAGGTTATTTTTTGCCCGTAATTAACTTGAACTGGCAGCCATAATTTTGGGAGTTTGTCCTGTTGTGGAGCCATCATCTCTCTTGTCCCGATGAGGGCAATAGGAATCACAACTGCGTGTGGAAAAGATGCCGCAAGTCTTGCGATACCCGTTTTCCCCGGTAATAAATATGGTTTTTCCGTCTTTTTTGATCTTGTCCCTTCAGGAAATATTCCCAAAGCAGAATTAGATGCAAGTACATCTGCTGCAGATGCAAGGGCTTCATCACCACCTTCTTCACGATGAGTTTCAATTTGTCCGGTCAAATTCATAAACAATCTCAAGAAGAAATTTTTGAAATGGCCATCCTTGGCTAAGTAGTGCACCTTTCTTCTTGATGAGGCAATAACCAAGATAGGGTCAACATGGGATAGGTGGTTAGCCGCCAAAATAGTCGCACCGTTTCCGGGTATGTGTTCACATCCAGTTGATTTTATTCTTGCAAGACCTCTAATTATCGGCGAAAATATGAATCTGATAATCGAATAGCCCGGAGTGTATGAAATGCCCCCTGAACGAGGCTCAATCTTCCAGTGCTTTTCCAGCAATTTCCAAGCATCTTCTACAGTGCTTGATTGCTGGTTCATAGGTGTCGCTGAGGCAATTACCCTTTGATAGTTGCTTAGAATTTATATTCTTCACATGGTTTTGCTTGGTAAGTTTCGGTTTGCGGATACGAAGTATCAAAAACATGTTATTTGAGCATGAACTGTTAGGGTAGTGATTGATTGAAGCACAGTGTGTCTACGTCCAGTGTCCTAATCATTATCCTCGGACTCATTTTCTCACCGGTTGCAGTAGCAGATATTGGGTGGGAAGAAGATGGTTGGTTGAATACCAATCTCGTTCAGGAACGATTGAATAATGGTGATGAGTTTGGCTGCTATGCAATCCCCGGACTCTCTTGGAATGCTGATCCTGGTGCGGTTGCTAGTGAGTGTCGAAATTATATAGAACAGCGCACAGATGCTAGTTTATGGGGTGAAAATCCAATTTCGACATATACTCCAGCTGGTTTGTCAATGGCACAGCATCAAATTATATCGAAACAAGGATTTGCTGTTCACGGGGATTTGAATGGACTGGATTACACAGCGTGGCATAATTCAACAGATGTTCCAATTGACTTGTGGGATTGGTATAATCTAGGTCGTAGGGGCGGTAGCCTTGAGCAGATAATCGGCTCGGTAGATGATGTGCAAAATGCCGTAGAGGAGGGAGGACTAGTCAATCTGTATTGGATAGGCAGAGTCAATGAAGCGACGATCAGACATGATTCGGCTATCGAGGATTATATTTCAGATGATGCAGATGCTTGGTTGACGACTTGGGGTCAGGCTTGGTCATACTGGGCTAAAAGTAAGTGCTATGAATTTGACCATTCGGTAACCTCTCAAGGCGATAACTATGTTATTCATTTCCAATCGCTTCTAAAGGAACAATGTACAGAATTGTTACCAGAACGATGGAATGTTCCAATAACTTGGGTTATTGACCTCGGGGAATCAGAACTCTTGAATGTCACTTTAAACGATGAACCACTAGCCAACATTGCTACGCAGCGACACACGCAGGAAGGTTATTTCAAATCCCCCAATCAATATCTGCATCTCAGCGTATTGGATGAGAGTTCAGTAAATATCACTGTTGATTCGCAGGAATATGACATAAAGGCAATTGCTGAGTTTTGGAATAATCATAGTTCTGCAATAACTATCGCTGCACACGAAACTTCAGACCTATTCAAGTGGTCTAAGAGATTTGTTGACCAAGATAATCTAGTGTTCACTTGGCTAGTTCAGCCTAGAGTAGTTGATGGAGATGCCGATTGGTTACCTTACGCGGCTGTTGGTATTGGAGCAACCGCAGTGTTGACTATGTTATTGGTTTTGAAGCGCGAAGGATTGGGCCCGTTGGCAAAAAACCAAACACAATAATCGTCCATTATCACCTCGAATACATCGAAGCCTTGATGAAATAAGCCATTCGAGTATCAATTAGGGCGATTGTATGGGTGGTGATGGTTTCAATATCGATCCGTGGAGTAGTACCCAATCTACCGACTACTCGAGAATAATTGAGCAATTTGGCTTATCAAACCTAAACAACCTGTCTATTCCTCAACCTTCACACCTGCACAGAAGGGGTATTGTATTTGCTCATCGGGATTTAGATTTAGTTTTAGATGCTCAAAAAATGGGTGATTCATTTGGTGTTTTGACCGGATTGATGCCAAGTGGGCGGATGCATCTTGGACATTCAATGGTAATTGAACAGGTAAAATGGTTTCAAAATTTAGGCGGTGATGTTACCATTGCGGTGGCAGATTTGGAGAGCCAAGCCACTCGTGGGGTAAGCCTCGATAAAGGCCGAGAAATAGCCTTGAGTGAGTATGTGGCAAATTATGCAGCACTGGGATTAAACCCAGAGAAAACCAACGTCTATTTTCAATCAACTCGCTCTGAAGTTCAACGCTTAGGGTTTCAGTTAGGAACCCGAACAAACCTTAGCGAATTTGAATCAATTTATGGATTCAAAGGCGAAACTAATTTGGCCCATATTCAGGCTCCTATGGTGCAAGTAGGTGATATTTTACATCCCCAAACAGAGGAATTTGGCGGTTTAAGGCCAGTGGTTGTACCAGTTGGTGTAGACCAAGACCCGCACCTAAGGTTAACTAGAGGAATTGCTTCCAAATCTAATTGGTTTAACATCAAAGCAAATAGCGGACCAGGTATCTTAATTGGCCTATCTGTGCAAGACGAAAATGCAGAATTATTAGGCCAGCAACCAAATGGTAGGATTGACAAAAACAAAGTTGCGAACATTTTCGGTATGATTGTTGAAAATTTAGTTGAATTGGGATTCTCGGACATAAACTCAAACCCTAAACAAGGAACTGTGGTAGTTCCCAGTGCAACAAAGAAAGATATGAATGCCATTAGGATGAAACTGTTACATCTTGAGAGGAGGCTTGGCGGCATGGGCCTGTTAGCACCATCATCTACGTATCATCACTTTGCTGTTGGATTGACTGGTGATAAGATGAGCAGTAGTAAGCCAAAGACGACAATATTCCTTGACGACGATATCACAACTATAACTAAAAAAATAAAGAAGGCATATTCTGGTGGTCAATCTACAATTGAAGATCATCGCAGACTTGGTGGGAATCCAGATGTCGATGTTGCATATCAATACATGATGTATTTCTTTGAGCATGATGACGACTACTTAGCAGAGATTAATTCCGCTTATCGTAACGGGAAAATACTGGCTGGTGAGATGAAACAAATTTGCATCGACAAGGCTACTGAGTGGATGACTAATCACGCAGAATTGCGCGCCCAAACAGCACACCTTGTGACGGATTTCCTGGCTGAGGATTCTCGTTAACTAAGCCGAAAATACTGCTGGGTCTGGACCTGTTGGCAGAATTTCGATTTCCTCGTCAGTTAGTTCTCGCTCTGTTGCCGAATCATCTATTATCATGGAATGGCCATGGGGATCTAGTAATTCAAGAGTGATTGGCTGAGCATCTTCTGCGCCAATAGTTGTCAAGCAGTGAATCAATTCCTCAAGTTGGGTTATTTCTGTCATGGTTTGTGTTAAATCGGCACTTTGTTGTTCAACTAATTTTATCGAAACATCATTCTGTAGGTCGCGTAAAACCATGTTTATCACCTCTAGGAATCGATTGACGACGCCTTCAACATTCGATACATAGCCAGTGGAGCTACTGCCAGGATTTACTTGCAAATCTAATTCAGGGACTCTTACGGTGCATGAGGAGGACCTTACAACACGAGATTTGAGATGGTTTTTGTCTGTTAAAACAAGCGACCAACAGCCTGCTTTTTTCCCCTCAGCAGGGATAAAATCCGTCTGTTTCCAGCCGCAAGAATGACACATCACCGTAACTTGAGTGTGTTCCCCGAAATATGGAATCTCATCTATGTGAGCAATCATGTATACCTCCCCTTGAATTTGGCATATTGGACAAGGAATGTCCACTGGAGATTCCTGCATTACAATCGTCTCCGGCCCAGTTCTTCTGCTCCAGCAGCGAATGCTTCCATTTCCACGCCCCTCAAGCCGCGACATCCCGGTGGCAGTAGCATTAGTCTAGTATCGGTTAATTGAATAATTTGGCCGCCTAAATCACCCTCAATAAATGAGTGAAGTGAATCCAGTGCAGCACTAAATTCGGTATCACGCTTGATTAACCGCCCCATCTCAACAATTGATGCATGGCCGTCAGACAGCCAGTCGAGCAGTGTTGAAGTTCCGGTTATGTCATTTAGCACCGCTCGATGAACTACCAATCCGGTATCGGGTGAAGTGATTGGTGGGTTAGGATATTTCTTATCCAAGTCATGGTAAATCAATTTTGATGGAATAACATTTTTCTTTTTGGTTTTTGACATGCTCGGCATTTCAAAGGTATTTAGTGAGTCATTGACCGGTTTTGATGCGTTAGCTTGATTTGCTTTGAGGATTTTGTCAGCTTTGGCCAACTTGTCTAAATCTGGCATAGATGGCAGGTCAATATCTGCAAAGGAATCCAGTGACGACTGATGTGGGTCGTCATCTTTTTTCCGCTTCATGACATTCCCTGTTACTTCTAACACAATAATACTACGATTGAAAATATAAATTATCTGCGTTTCAAGAGAATATTTTTGTGCCCGAATATGAATGTTGAAATATATTGAATTTTAGCATAAGTTGCACCAATGTTCAAAAGGTGCCGGCTATGCCACAAGGGTGATGATGATGGATAACAACACAAATGTGCTGAAAACTGGAACAAGTACACTTGGCATTACTTTCGACGGAGGAGTGGTAGTTGGTGCAGACCATAGAGCCACAATGGGTCATTTTATTGCCAACAAATCTGTTCAAAAACTATTCCAAATTGGAGACAGGTTGGCTCTTACAACAGCCGGTTTAGTCGGACATGCACAATCTTTGTCCAGAACACTATCTGCTGAAGTAGCACTATTCGAACTACGCCGTCAGCAGCCAATGACTGTCAAGGGTGCAGCAACTTTGACAGCAAATATTCTCTCAGGCCGCCCACATTGGGTTCAGTTACTAATTGTTGGTGTTGACGAAGATGGTGGTCACGTGTACTCAATAGATTCCGCTGGTGGTTCGATACCAGATGCTTACTGCGCAACAGGTTCAGGCTCGCCGTACATGTACGGTGTCTTAGAAGACGGATTCAAACCAAACATGTCCGAGGCCGAAGCATTGAAACTTGCAGCCCGCGCCCTCCACGCATCGGGACAGCGTGACGCTGCCTCGGGTAATGGCATGGATCTCGCAGTCATTACCAAGAAAGATGGCTTTGTACTACAAACTCAAGACCAAATCAACAAATTACTTTCTTGATTTACTATTCCCGCAGATTTCTGCAGTGTGCTTGACACATTTGTCGATAGACTGTGGGTTCCAAAGGGTGGTAAAATGCGCCTAACGTTTAAAGAATTGAAAGATGAGATTGCTAAAATTGTGCCTAAATCAATCGATTACACGGTTGGCTTAGAAGCTGGAAATATTGCTATTGTGACCCCTGTGCCCGAAAAATTCGGTGGTGGCGATGGGTTAGTCGGGAAGATAGCAAAAAAGGTCAAGAGAAAAATTAAGATTAGGCCAGACCCGAGTATTGTTAAACCGGAAACTGAAGCAAGAGAGATAATTGAATCAGTTATTCCTGATGAGGCAGAGATTTCACAGTTATACTTTGACGGTTGCTTTAGCGAAGTGATAATTCAATGTCAAAACCCCGGTGAAGCAGTAGGGCGTAGAGGCGCAAATGTAAACGAAATACGCAACAGAACAGGCTGGATTCCTAAAGTCGAGCGAACTCCGCCAATATTCTCTAAATCTGTACATGATGTCCGCTCATATCGAAATAGCATCGCAGATGAAAGAAAGAAGTTGCTGAAAGATTTTGGATTGAATATTCATCGACCCAAACGACCTAGTTCAACCTGGGTTAGAGTAACTGCACTAGGGTCTTATCGAGAGGTTGGCCGTGCTTGTCATTTAGTAACCACTAACGAATCGAGAGTTATGATTGATGTCGGTGTTAACATTGCATCCGATACAGATCCTATGCCATATTTCACAGCACCAGAGGCGTTGCCACTCGAAAAACTGGATGCCGTAGTGCTAACACACTCCCATTTAGATCACGCTGGAATGCTGCCTGTGTTGTTCAAGTATGGCTACCGAGGTCCAGTATATTGTACTCCTCCGACAAGGGATTTGATGTTGCTGTTACAAACGGATTACATCAAAGTTGGTGGTGCTGAGGGTAAGAGGCCAGCGTATGATATGGAAGATATACGCACTTGTATGAAACACGTAGTAGATGTTGATTGGGGCGAAACAACAGACATCACCCCTGATATCAAAATGACCTTTTCTAATTCCGGCCACATCCTCGGTTCTTCTGCTGTGCATATGCATGTAGCAGATGGTAAGCACAACATTGTGTTTAGTGGCGACCAAAAGTATGAGAAATCATGGCTATTCGATGCTGCAAATACGAGATTTCCTAAGGTTGAAACCCTAATTATCGAATCTACATATGGTGCCTCTGGTGACTATCAACCATCACGCCAAGAAGCCAACCAAGAATTGCAAGATATCGTCACTCGTACGTTACAGAGGGGCGGAAAAATGGTCTGCCCTGTGTTTGCGGTTGGTAGAAGTCAAGAAGTTATGATTGCAATTGATGAACTATTCCGCTCAGGCACAGTAAAGCCAGTACCTGTTTGGCTTGATGGGATGATTCAAGAGGCAACAGCGATCCATTCATCACACCCCGAATATCTCACCAGTAGCCTAAAACGTTCATTATTGCAAGACGATGGAGAAAATCCGTTTACTAGTGAATGGTTTAGACAGGTAAAGGGTAGGGAGTTGCGTGAAAGCATAATCATGGACACATCCCCGTGTATAGTTCTAGCAACCTCAGGTATGCTTAACGGAGGACCGGTCATGGAATACTTCAAGAATTGGGCCCACGAAGAAAGAAATTCATTGTGCTTTGTTGGATATCAAGCAGAGGGCACTCTCGGTCGACGTCTGCAGAAAGGTTTTGGAGAAGTCCCGATGGTTATCAATGGGCAAACTGAGATTGTAAAAGTCGGCTGTGAAATGGTCACAATTGATGGATTTTCGGGCCACTCAGATCGCCGCCAATTGTTGGAATTTGTCGACCAATTACACCCCAAACCAAGGAATATAATTTGCCATCACGGGGATTACCACAAATGCAATGAACTTGGCCACACGCTTAGAGAACGCTACAAATGTCGAACTTATGCTCCAAAAAATCTTGAAACAGTAAGGCTCATTTGATTACATTAATGGTATATCCAAATCCTCATCGAGAGGGTTCGGTAAACTATTGTTTTCTGTAATCTCAACTTCTTGTGATTGTTTTAGCGATGAATTAAGTTTGATTACTCCCGGACTTGACTTGGAACCGATACTTTCCTTGTTGCTCGTCCCTAAGAGATTCCAAAAAATCGCCACGCTCATGAGTACAATAAATGCCAAAAAAACTCTAGAAAACGAAGCACTGGAGCCATTATATCCGCTAATTAAACCAACAGCAACCAATATAGCGGCGGAGGCAAAAATTAGTCGCTTGTACGTACGGGCCACACTACGGGATGACCATTTCATTCAAGAACCTCTTGCGACTGTCCTCTATTATGAAGCCCGGAAGAGTGCCAAAATCTTGTCATGGATGGTTGATGACTGCTGTTGCACCCTGGGGTGAAAACTCCGAAGACGCTTACGACCAAGGTTTGGTCGAACTTGGTTTAGGAGATACTAGACTCATCGAGGCTAAAGGTGCGATGTTACCTCTTAATTTCGAGGCCACGCCCCCAAGACCATTGCCAATGGGTTCCTTGGTTGAGTGCCACATGGCTACTGCTTATGCATACAATGGTTCTAGTGCCTGTGCGGGGGTTGCTTGGGCTTCGTGTGTGACTCCGGAAGGCGATGAGTGTGCAATAGTTGCAACCATCAGTACTGAATTAGATTATGAAGAAACATCATTGTTATTACGCAGAAATTTGCAGCGTCGATTGGCAACAAGGGACCTTGAAGTAGTCAGTTTTGATGTAGCCGTAGATGAGGTCACGGCAGGAGCGGACCATCATGGTGTAGCAATGGCGGCGCTAATTATGCCAAATTCACTTTCCATTGGCGGTAGACAATCAACGGGGCCGATAAGAGGTGGTTTGACAGTCCCTGAAGAAAAGCAACAGAAACGTGTTGATGTCAAAGCGCCTGCGGCGCCCGCCCTAAGGCCAGGCAGCAGACGTGGCGGGAGTAACACCGATTTTTCTCTTTGACGACAAATAAAAAAACCATTGACGGAATCTGCTACCATGGCAGCGTACTGGAATGTGTTCAGGTGTCCAGCATGTAATATGTGTCATGGCAGGAAATCATTCGGGCATAATTGTCCTCATTGTGGCCAAAAAATTACTGAATCAACCCCTGTTGTTGGAAGAGCTAGCAATCCCACTGAACTCAGGATGAAAGTATTGACCGCCAATACGCCTCCAGAATTAAGACAATCACTGACAGAAAGAATTAATGATTCTGAAAAGATGATTGAACCTCAGGCAAAATTTTCCTTGGCTATGGGTCTCACTATCTTAAGAGATTCAATCGACGAGAGAGGAAGGATAACAATTGCGAGACTTCAAAATGAATTTTTGGCGAGGGGATTTGAAACTAATACACAAGCTTTCATTGAAACTGCTGAAGCTCAGGGAGTAATCATTAGGGTTGGTAGAGGAATTTGGCAATTTCTTGAGTGAAGTTGATAATAGGGAAGTCGTGGCCAAACACAACGGGCGTATGGGTTAGTTTGGCCTATACTCGGGCGTTTGGGACGCTTGGACCCAAGTTCAAATCTTGGTACGCCCACCAAATCATTCTACTCGGTCTTTGCGTGAACCCAAATTATGTGATAACCAAATTGGGTTTTGACGAATTTGCTAGGTGTTTGACCTATATCGGTTTGCCAAACTGCTTGTTCAAAATCAATTGCCATTTGTCCTTCGGTAAATTCTCCTAAATCACCTTTCTTGGCGCCACTGGGGCAAGTAGAGTATTTCTTTGCAAGTTTCTTGAATGTCTTTAATGGGTTCTTTGCTTCCGAGATCTCTTCAATTATCCGCCGTGCTGAGGGTTTGTCAGGGACTAATATGTGCCGGACATGGGCTTTTCTTGGGTTATTTCTTTTATCGTGTCTGCGCATTTTTCATCAACTCTATCCGTGACTTAACTGCCAACCTATCGAAAATGTGAGCACACGCCCAGCAAGTGATAACAAGAATTATTTTTGCTGTAATTCCAGTTGCTAACTCTCTTTCTAAGTCAGTACTTATTCCGGGAATAATTGCTATCCAACCAATAGCATAAGCGGTAAAGGATAAAATCGAATGGGGAGTTACAGATTTACTAAACAGCATAGAAAAACAACGTTTGTGATGCATCATCAGCATCATCAATCCAACAGATACGAAAAATGATGGCATTTTTATTCCAGATTGCTCATTGCCATAAACTGATTTTACTGGCACTTCGGTTACTGCAAACGCAAGTCTTGATAATTCTATCAGCCAGTAATTTGGATATCCATATGAACTCCAAGATTTTTGCCAATCCCACTGATTAAGAACCCGGTGACTGGTTGCAGTGTAGCCGCATTGAGGGTCAGAAATACGCTTACCTGCGGCTAAGGTGGTAAAAAATCCAAGAATTAAACTTGCAAGTTGTCGGATTATTGGCATATTGTTAGCACCCATTGAATGAATGAAACGATTACCTTTCACGTAATCTGCCTGATTGTCAATGATTGGCTTGATGATGGAGTCAAAATCATCGACATCCATTTGTCCATCCCCAGCCATAACCACGCTGACAAATGGAGCACTTAGTTTAGTCAACATCTTTTGATGTCCGGCATCTATAGCAGCGCCGACTCCGTCGCCTGGCAAGTCAATTAACTCAATTTTGTTGTTATTATTCATATTATTTTCAACAATTTGTTTAGTACTATCAGTTGAACCATCGTTAACAACAATAATTGCATCTACATAACTAGGTAAGGTACTAATTACATCATCAATGAAATCTTGTTCATTCTTTGCCGGAATGACAACCCCTACTTGCCATTCATTACGCATATTTCCGCCAATTGGTCATGACTGATGAAGATAACTTGTGGCCAACGACAGTTGAAGCAAAAAAAGCATCAAATAACTATCGAACATACGCAGGTTATAAGTTGCATAAAATTACCAACAACTTGTGACTGGTCAGCAATTGCGGGTTGTTTATGTCGGACGAGACATAGAACTCAGAATCATATCGTTATTAGTTAGAGCAAGTGAGATTGCAGATGAGGTAATACTTGTCGATACTGGTTCAAAGGATCGAACAATTCAGTTAGCAGAGGAATTCGGTTGCAAAGTTTTGCATTGTAGTGCTGAAATGATAACCGGTCCAAAAATAGCCAAATTCATTACTGATTCAAATCTCAACAATGAACTTTCAAATCTAGTAATCAATGTTACAAAGGATTGGAAATTACGAGAACTCCCCGTTGTAGTCAATCGTTCACGAGAGGGATGGGATATTTATCTGTCATTCAACAACATTGATGTGAGCCAAGATTTCGATACAAATGAACTAGTTGTCGGGTCACTAGACATAGACCACTTGTTTCTCTCAACCCGAGGGTTAGAAGAATTATCTAAGGCAAATTCAATGACTAGTACCCAAGATCTTTCAAACGAATTAAGGGTGCGAGTTATTGAATCGTTGGATAACCTAAAATTACCCCAAAGAGAATCACTTGCAACCGCATCCAGATTTGCGCAATTATTCTATTGGATGTTGGAATCTAAGCATCCATTATTTCTGTTTGGCATTCCCGGAATTGTTCTATTTATTCTTGGATATCGACTTTCAGGCAATGTTGTCGATACGTTCAATGAACTAAATTCAGTTTCGATAGGAGTTACCTTGACAACAATCGCAATGACATTAATTGGCCTATTTGCAATGATGGTAGCTATCATATTGTACATAATGGGCAAGCAAGTTGAACAGATTCAGTCGCAGTATGATTGGAAAAAATATGATGACAAAATAATTTAGATTGGTATTATTATGTCGAAGTATAACTATCTTGTATGTTTGGACATGGACCGTGTACTAGTTGATCATTTGTCAACATGGCAGTATGTTTATGATAAATTAAACATCTCAAATGATGAATCCTTTGAATTGTATAACCAAGGCCTACTCGATGAATGGGATTGGATCAAACTGGATATCGCATTAATCAAAGGTAGTATCACTGATAGGAAAATAACAGACAAAGAGTTGAGGTCACTTATGGAGGGCATGCCAATGATGAAAAATTGGCGAAATTTGATCGGTGGCCTGTTATCATCCGGTGCTAAAGTGGCAATAATCTCAGGAGGATTACAACAAACAGCAAGAGATATTGCAGCACAATTTCCATCAGATAAACCATGGTCACGACGTTGGGGCGGTATCGACAGATTTACCGCACAACGATTTGGCGGTGGTAATGATTCCCAACTATCGGTATTCACCAATGGGTGGTTAAGAGGTGACATAACTCAATCTGGTGAATATGAGTTAGCCGATTTTGGAAGGTACCAAGTTCAAATGAATGGTAAAGGAGCAATCGTAAAAATGTTACAAAGGCGATATAATATTCCTAAATCAAAAACCGCCTCAGTAGGTGATTCAGCCGGCGATATAGGGATGTTTGAAGAATCCGAATTGGCGATTTGTTTCAATCCTTGGGATGAACGGCCACTTGAATTCTGTAACAAAGTCGTTGTGGAAAAAGACTTACAATTGGTTTTAACAGAAATTCAAAATAAATTCGGCAAATGATTTTTCTATTAACAAGTCAACCCATCATCATGCCAGTTGATGATTACACTTTCATCTCGTCGATTTGCCTACACTGTGGTTTTACTTTGGGAGAGTTTGTCCCTGGAATGGAATGTCCCATTTGTGGCGAACCTATTTTGTAACCTGTCGGCTAATGGCAACTCCTTCTGACTTCAAGAATTCAATCACCCTGTCTATAGATTCTAAATCTAAATCCTCCGGGGCTAAAACTCCTGTTTTAATGGATTTCTGAGCGTCTTTCATTTTGCTCATTAGGTCCACTGCGCAAGCAATAGTTACCAAACCAGTACTTCTTGCCATCGAACTAAATCCGTCTTTGCCATCATCAAGAATTTCCCAAATCACATCATGTCCAGAGTAACACAACTTAATTTCCATCCAGGTAAATTCTTCCCTTTTTCGGTCAAACTTCCATGCCTCAAGCAACTCATTGTCAGATAATGCACCCTTTTCTGCAATCCATTTCTGTATGTGGCCGGGCCATCGAACAGTATATTCACGCATGTTTGGTGCCATCGCAGAGTTAAGCAAACTTCTCAATCCGTCAGTGAGAAATGCTTCCATAGTTCCGTAACCGGCTACATTTATTTGGTGTAAATCCGTAAGAGCATCGACAGTGGAGATTTTACCTTGCTTGAGTATTCTTGCGGGTCTTGTGTACTCTTCAATTACGTCAGCTGGTGAAAATGGCGCCATGTATGACCAATCATTATCTGGTTGGGCGGGATTTCCACCAACCTTGATGGTTATTTCGTTAATTTGGTCATCGTTTTCAAATTCTTTGCGAATAATCATATTTGATAATCCGGGTGCTATACCAACATCCCAGATTAGAGTTGTATCATGCTCTATCGCGGTTTGGTTGTGTATAGTAGGTTCAATCTCAGTGAAGGCTAAGTCGATGACATGCATTTCCATGCCGATTAACATCGGCCTTATTTGTTCACCAATGCTGCCTGGTAGAAGATTAAGCACAATCTTTGATTTCGGTAATTTGTTCAATAACTGGAAAATGTCGCCTTCTTGGAAAGTAACCTTATTGCTGGTTTTTACATCATCGGGTATCACTAAGTCAACTACATGAATGTGTATGCCCATGTTAGATAATTTTTTGACTACGAAATTACCAACAAGCCCGCAACCTAAGGCGATAATTTCTGCCATGTTATCACTCAGGGGGTGACTCTCCGTGAGTCTCTTGGGAATGGTATGACCTCTCTAATGTGGTCAGCACCACTTAACCATGAACAAACTCGGTCTACGCCTAGTCCAAAACCACCGTGTGGTACACCACCGTAGGTTCTGGTATCGATGTAAAATTGATATGGTTCTCGAGGTGTTCCTTCTTCGTCTATTCTCGCCAAAATTTCTTCTTCTGACCAAGTTCTCTCTCCGCCACCAATAATCTCACCATATCCCTCTGGCGCCAGCAAGTCATGACACAGAACATACTTATCATCATCAGGATCAACTCGATGGTAGAATGGTTTGGCTATTTTTGGGTAATGAGTAAGGAAGTGAGGTACATCAAAGTCTTGAGTAAGAATCTTTTCTTTCGAGTAGTCGAGGTCCTGACCCCACTCAATCTCAACTCCAAGTCCTTGGAGAGTTTCCACGGCTTCATCATAGCGCATTCTTGGATATTTTGAATCAGCATATCGTCCAATGACGTCTAAATCTCTACCGAGTGACGCCAACTCCTCGCTTCTCTCGTCCAATAAAGAACCAGCAATTTTTCTCACCACACCCTCTCCGTACGACATAATTTCTTGATTATCTGCCCATGCAACTTCCATCTCGGCGTGCCAGAATTCGGTTAGGTGTCTTCTTGTACGAGATTTCTCAGCTCTGAAAGATGGTGCAATTGTGTATAGTCTCTCAAGTGCTGGCATTGCTGCCTCGGCATATAGTTGCCATGACTGGGTAAGGTATGCTTTGCGGCCAAAGTAGGGTACTTCGAATAGTGTTGAGCCTCCCTCGACGGCGCCTGCGACGAAATTTGGTGCTTGATACTCTATGAAGTCGAGGTCACGGAAATACGAATGAATCGCTCCAAAAACAGTGCTGCGTAATTTAAGCATGGTCGTCATCCTTGTGGTTCTCAAATACAAGTGCCGATTATCTAGCAGAAATTCGGTCTCGCCCCCATCAGCAGCAGCCATGGCAGATTCAGTAATTGGGAAAGGTGTTTCTGGATTAACAGGTCCAACAATCTCAACGCTATCGACTATGATTTCATATCCTCCGTCTGCTCTTTCATCTGGATTGGCTTCTCCGTGGATAATGAGTGAAGACTCAATCAGTGCTGATTTAATGTTTTCAAAACATTCATCGCCAACACTATCTCGTTTTGCCACACATTGGATTGAACCTGTTGAGTCTCTGAGGACGATGAATCGTATTTTATTGGAACCTCGCGAGCGCTTGACCCAACCCTTCAATTCTACTTTTTGGCCATCATGTTTCCCGTTCAAGATATCAGAAATCCAAACCGTCTTCATACCCTCACCATAACGCCCTAGGGACGCCTGTAATTGAAATCTCGCTTGAGATTTTTGGCTGCTAAATAGACATATTACCTCTCAGACGATGGAAAACCTCAAACTTGACACTTTTCTAAATTAACCAATGCACAAGGTTGTAGTTTACGCCATTGGAGGCAATGCTCTGCAAAGTCCAGTAGCAAAAGATGCGCATGAGTCATCTGAGATATTGGCAAAAGTGATGAGTGATGTTGTTGATTTACTCGAATCTGGGTGGGGTGTAATTTTGACTCACGGAAACGGACCCCAAGTGGGTCATTTAATGCAACTTGATGAGCAGGTCAGTCACAATATGGACGA
>DAHU01000011.1:0-7855 GCA_002495945.1 Euryarchaeota archaeon UBA13 | reverse complement strand
AGGAGAAGGCGCCCTGAGCGAACAGCTTGTATAATTACTAGAGTAGAGGTTGATTCTAATGATTCGGGATTTACGCTACCAACCAAACCAGTCGGCCCAATATTAAGCGATAAATTGGTGATGACTGCAGATTGGGATATCGCTGAAACAATAGACGGACCTCGACGTGTGGTGGCTAGCCCAATGCCAATGAGCGTATTGGATATTGAAGTGATTAGAAAACTCGTTGAATTAAGAGCAGTGGTAATATGTGGTGGCGGTGGTGGAATTCCTTTGATAAAGCAGGATAATCATTATGTCGGAGTTCCAGCAGTAATCGACAAAGATCGTCTCTCCGCTCTTATCGCAATAAAACTGAACGCCAATGCTTTGATTATTTCAACAGCGGTAGATTCAGTTAAAACAGGATTTGGAACTCCTGACGAAGTATCTCACAGAGAGCTGAATTTGGATCAATGTGAATCATACATGGCCAATGGTGAGTTCCCAAGTGGTTCAATGGGGCCAAAAATAGGTAGTTTGATGGAGGCTGCTTTACACAATCCTTCTCTGACAGCTATTCTTTGTCAACCAGGTGATGCTCTGAAATCACTTAGAGGTGAGGCCGGAACTAAAATTGTGGTAAAATAATACCACATATTGATAAGTTGGGGCAAACTGGTAGTACTCATGAACCAAATAGAGGCAAGCGCTCACTGTGACGGACCATGTGGAGTTTACGACCCAGCAAGTGCTAGAGTTGCAGCAGAAGCAGTACAATCGATGACCAAGAAGATGCTTACATTAGCGGAAAATCACTCGGCTGATAGCGGCTCAGCCGCATACATCAACACAATGAGCAGATATGCGGCAATCAAGGAAGAGGAAGCACACAAGTGCAAGGAAGAATTACTGGTTTTATGGACCGACTTTTTCAAGCCAACCCATTTGGAAACTATTCCGGATTTGCATAACACATTCTGGCAGGCTGCAAAACTATGTAGTGCTTGCAAGGTAGAAGTTTCGGCTCAACATGCCCAAGAGTTGATGGATGCCGTGGAGGCAATTCATCACATGTTTTGGTCGGCCAAAGGAAGAGAAGTTCCTTGGATAAGAGCAAGCTGATGGCATGGAGAAGTTGCGCGTAACCATTCGTGGAAACAGTATGTGGCCGTCGTTAAATGACGGGCAAGAAATAATTTGCACAGAGTACACGGGTCAGCCCATATTGCCAAAACAAGTTGTAGTTTTTGAACATCCATTCAATAACAAAATTACTGCTGTAAAGCGAGTAAAACTTGTGCAGAATAGCAAGTTATTCGTTGAGGGTGACAATCCAGATCCTACTGCTAGTGATGATTCCCACAACTTTGGCTTCATCGATTTTTCATCAGTTATCGCAATCGCAGACTAGCGGGCCTGACGGGGTTCGAACCCGCGACCGACGGATTAAGAGTCCGTCGCTCTACCTGACTAAGCTACAGGCCCAACCTTTCCTACCGCACTTCGTATTTAATTATTGATTGCTCAACCATCACTCGGCTAACCGACCGTTTGGGTTTATCTTCGTTTCAACGCCCGTGCTTGATGCAAGAATCACTACATCACACATATTATTGAACAAACCAACTTGTACTACACCAGCAATTTTTAGAATTTCTACCTCTAATGCTTCTGGGTTGGAAAGTTTCGGGCCACAATGGGCGTCAGCGATGTAGTTCCCGTTATCTGTCACCACTGGGTTGTCACCTGCCATTCTACAGTTAACTCTTGAATCAAGTAGCGTCGATAGTTGACGGATAGTTGCTTGATGAGAGAAAGGAGTAATCTCAACTGGTAAAGGGAAAGCACCCAGTGTGCCAACCATTTTCCTTTCATCAGCGACAACGATCATTGATAGGGATTCCTGGGCAACGATTTTTTCTCGTAGTAGTGCTGCACCACCTCCCTTGATTAGGTTGTAATTGTTATCAAATTCATCTGCTCCATCAATCACGATATCAAGGTGGGTACATTCTGAGAGTTCAACCAACGGAATGCCTACCTTTGTAGCTAATTTTTCAGTAGCCAAAGAGGTCGGAACTCCGACAATTTCTAACCCCTCTTCAGTGATTCTTCTTCCAAGTTCGATGACAGTGTACTTTACTGTTGAACCAGTACCTAAACCGACCTTCATACCGTTTTTGACAAATTTACAAGCCTCAATCCCAGCCTGTTGCTTAAGCACCTCAACCTTGTCCATGATGATAGGTAAAATCGTGAGGCTATTGAGTATTTTCATCGATATCCAATTTTGGTTCATGGCGAAAGGTTTTGACCTTTGATAGTGCGTCTACCAGCATGGGGGGGCGCTTTGGTCGGCCGGCGGTAGCAATATTCATGCTAGTGTTGTTTGCTATTTCAACCCAGAGTTACTATTTTTCAAATCATGATGCTAAGCTGATTGAGGAAGTCAATGAAACTTCAGAGGTGTTAGGTCAAGAAAAAAAGATTGCAATAGGCTCCTATCCAGATGGTGCGGTTGACAAGGTCAAAGTGTCAATTCCGGAAGGTCAAGTTGTCCAAGGCATGAATATTGATATTGCAAGTGCGGACTTAGCAACCTCTACTGCGTATTCTATTACTGAGAGTGCAGATTTTTCTCGCTCCACTTCCTACTCAGGAGTAAATGTCAACACATCCTCGTTGTCACTTTTACCTCAGGAATGGTCGTGGGATTTTGAATCTGGTACGTTCGGACCGGAGTGGACTCTAAGTGGAGTTTCTAATTGGAATATCCAGTCAAGTAATGTTATTTCAGGGTCCCAAACAGCTCAAGCAGGAAGGATTTCTTCTAGTCAAGAAACTTCACTTACATTAGATGTCTCGGCGATTCCAGCAGGTTCAGGGACCTTTGAATACCAAGTTTCATCTGAATCCGGTTTTGATTATCTTGTATTCTGTATTGACAATACATTTTGTTCTCGTTCAAGCGGTTATAGTCAGAGATGGGCTGGCATACTAAGCGGCACACACAGTTTTACCATTCCAGCAAATGCTCAAACATTAACCTGGAAATACGCCAAGGATGGTAGCGTAAATTCAGGTCAAGATACTGCATGGATTGATGATATCACAATAACACCAACAGGTGGAGCGGGGAATGGTCTCGGTACATGGACATCGCCAGCATTTGGTCCTCAATTATCGGGTCAGGGCGAACTTCGTTCATTCGGATTGATGTATATGGATGCATATGTGCCAGTTGATGCTGAATTCGAATGGAGATTGCTCGATGCTGCAAATGATAACTTGATTCCGGGTTTTGATGAGCTAACCGACCTATCAATGGATTTAGGAATGTTAGATTGGGAGACGTATCCGTTAGTAAAAATTCAGATTGATATGGCAACATCAACAGGTTCTCTTCCAGTCATTCATGGAATTCACTTCGATGGATTGATTGAAGATGATTTTGATTCTAATCCTACATTGTCCGGATGGTCGTTGTCCAGTTCCGGCTGGAGTCAAGGTTCTATTTCAGGAACAGGTTCTATGGTAAGTCCAGAGTACACTCTAAGGAGCGGTTTTGTTGGAATTAATTCTAATTCTTATCTCAATGGTTCTGGAAGGCTTGAGTATTCCCTTGATTCAGGTTTGTCTTGGAACATTCTGCCAAATAACAACCTTCAGTCGATGGCCGAGCCTCAGTTTAGTATAATGTTTAGAGTGGTCAGTACTGGCGGCAATTGGGTCTTTGACAAAATGTCTGTTGAGATGATACGAACCAGTGTGGCTGATGGTTTAGAACTGGATGTTGGATTGGACGGTATCGGGGATTGGACTATGGATCGAACAGGAATCGGTCGATTAGGAATCCAAGACCGACTTGCTGACGATTCATTTTGGTCAGTGTCGCAAAGCAACCCTTCAGCACCTGCCGAGTTCAGTGTCTTGATTCCAATAGACGGTATCAACGACTTTGAATTTGCTGTGTCAAGTCCCAATACTGAAATCGTAAATCCATTTCTTACAATTTCCAATAATAATCAAGATATTCTAACCACATCTTTGAATGATTTTTCTCAAGTACAGCAAATCAAATTAACAGAATCTCAAGTAAGTAATTTGAATAATGCAATCTCTCAGTCACTCACGGATGTTAACTTAAACGGATTAGAATTCACCGAGCTACAAATTAAAATTGGTTCTTCATCAACTCCCTCATTAGTTCATTTCGGAGGTGTAATGGCTACGTATGACAGCCAAGTTAATCTTGACTTTAGCGGTACTGACGGTTTGATTATAGGTGTCAACAGCATATTACCAACATCGCCTCTAGTAAATGGTTTCCGCGAGGTTTCCCTGCCGGTAAGAATGAAGAGTACAGGGGCTATTCGACTAACAGTTAATTCGATAACAACCGCACCGTCAATAACCCCATTAACAATTGAAGTGACTAATGTTTCCGACACTTTCACCCCGTCGATGAATTGGATTGATATCACTAGTAAATTTGACTTTACCAGCATTGGCATTACTAATCCAGAAGCCTTTGTCAGAGCTGGTTCATGGTTGGTTGATTTCAATTTAGTTGGCAAATATCAATCTGCACAGATTAGATGTAGCACTTTGGCATTACCAGTGTTTGGTAACGGGGTGAATAATTGCATTCAAAGTGGTGTTCCACTAATTTGGTCAGACCTAGGAACAAATGGCGTGATTCAAATGTCAGAATCAGGTAATACCCTAGAGTTTCATCATCGTTTCAAATTCCCCGTAACTTGGGATGATGAAGAATTTCTTCTAGCATCGGTAAATATGGTTTCCACGACAGGTCCAATGTTATCAGTCAGCAAATCTTTCGGTTTAGGAAACTCGCAGGGTGTGGAAAACGATGTTGCCCTAAAGGACTGGGCAGTGGTTGGTTCAAACGGAATCCCATCAGACATCCAATTTCCATACTTACCCAGTCAACGAGGCATGCCAGTCATCGTCGAAGCTCACATAGGTTTCGAGGGTGATGAGGATACTTACCCAAGGACAGGACATGCTCTAATTCGCCTGCTGGTAAATGGTAACGAATACGGTTCAACATCCATAATCAACGATGGTGTTGCCACAATACCATGGGTAATCCCGATAACGGGTGAAACAGTTTCACTGGAAATTGACATCCAACCATTACGTGGTCAAACCGTCTCATACGAAGTGCCCAACTCTATTGTATTCAGCTATGATTCAATCAATCCTCAACTACTTTCTATGAATCTTGACGAATTTGATCATTTCCAAGCCAATCCCTCTACTATGCTTGAGTTTACTGTCACTGATAGACCATTACTACCAACCCAATCTACAATTGTATTATGGCATTCATGGGAACATGATTTCAATCAAAATGGCCAAATGGATGCCACAGAAGTAGTCCGGCATAAGTTAAGCCAACCGGAGGACCTTACCAATCTTGAGGGAGTCTACTCGTATGATTTGAATTCAAGAAATGCACCAGATGGTGGATATGTTCGAGGTTGGATTGAGGTGGCCGACTCGGCAGGAAATCAAATGTCAAACTCTGGTAACCTGACTGAGCCACTGTTTAATCTGCTCATCAGTAGCGATGGTTCTCCACAGTTAGGATACTCCGAGTTAGGCTGGGATTATGGCGACTTGCCATGGCTCCATCCAGGAGAAGATCTCACCCTGAGTATTCCAGTTTGGGATAAAAATGGAGTTACAGATATTACCGACATTGAATTTGACTTATCTATTAATCAACCTGATTCATCAACAATTCAGTGGAATCGGCAGACTGAAGTTTGTTCCAGTACAACACTATACATCCAGATTAACTCATGTCAAATGATCGGTGATAGCAATTCTGGCTTGTTCACTAATTCCGGAAATTTTGTCATTGATTTCCAGTTAAAGTGGGGTTTTGACCCAGATGATAGCATAATCAGAACCCCTATGCTTAGGTTAACAGATTTGAATAGACAATCAACAACATTAGAATTGAGTGAACTAAACTGGAGATATTCCGGAGAGATGGAAGTTTCTCAAGAGTTACTTACTTATTCAACTTCAGGAAATAATCAATCAAGTAGTGGTTCGTGGGTTAAAGCCAGCGAAGATATCACCTTGACTGGAACCTTAAATTGGGTCAAAACCCATCGACCAGTTGACCAAGATTTAGATTTGATGTTTACTCTTGGTTTGAACCAAGCGCTGGTAGATTACGACAACGGAGTGTTCAACGGCACGATAATTTCTCCAGCCACACCAGGTAATTATCCGATTGACATCACTCTCTCAAATGCCCCAAACGGAGCCTCTATTGTTCAACCCAGTTCTCCTGTATTGTGGTTCATTGTTGATGATGAGGCTCCTTTGATCAAACGAATCGATTATCCTCTGCCTGCTCAAATAATTGAAGAAACAGAGTGGGATTCGCTAGAGATGTTAATGACATTCTCTGAGGACAAATTCATTGACGAAGATTCGATGAATCTAAAATGGGAGGTTCACCCCTCGGGATTCGGATTTGCTTCAACAAGTATTGCTAATGGAACCGGCAAGATTGCCATACTTGGAGGCATGCCATACGGTCAGGATATCACAGGGACCTTCGATTTCAACTTTGAATCGGTTATACCAGAAGAAATTCGTACTGAGGCCTTAGAATTACGAATTTGGATTAATGGTAGTGACATGGCTGGGAATTCTTTTGGTTCAATTTCTGATGAAATTTACACCCCGTTCGCAGTTTGGCAATTAGAGCAGCAACTGCCTGAATATTCTTTGGCACAGCCATCTATCGATGCAGGAGGAAAATTAGAAGTTGGTAAATCAGTTGATTTATCAGTCATCATACAAAACATTGGCAAGTCAGATGGCGATGCTCAATTACGGTTTGAAAGAGTCGAAAGCAATGGAGCAAGAACAATAATTCACCAACAACAAATAAAGGTTAATTCTGGTGGAAGTGGTGTGATAAATCATCGTTGGACACCGGATAGAGATGGCTCTATGTGGATTGAATTTATCATCATAGGTGGACCTACTGCACAAACTGAAACCTTTTATGTCGAAGATGGGGATTCAGATGGCTTACTCGGCGGTATTGCAGCGATTAACCCCGTGTTACTGGTTATAATCTTCGTATTAATTGCGGTACTAATTGGTGTCTTGATATTTGGTTTACGTACACCCAAACCACCACAACATCAAAGGTTGGCGCCGAATAGAAATTTCCAAGCTCAAGGAAGACCAGTTAATGCTCAGCAAAATCACCAATACATACAGCAACAAACTCCTACATCACCCGGTGACAATCCGTACCAGTGACATACGAAGGCTTCAAATGACAAACCAAAAACCGACCATTTGAGGGAGTAGGAGGGCTGCTGACAGAGTTCGACTCTGAGGAAAGTCCCCTCTCCGTAGCGCATGTGCCTCACAGAAGAGAGAAATCAGAGATGGTTTGGTTAGTGCAATAGAAACGAACGATATAGGGGTTGTACAATGAAGTTGAAAGACAGAGGTTTCCTTATTGTCGGTGAAACGAGCATCCGCACAGGAGCAAGTCCAAGCAGTTCCAGCCAGGTTGCGCGCCTAGGAACAGGTAGGATGCTAAGTTGAATGCAGCCGCCGAAAGGTAACAGAAAGGGGCTTACTCCCTACTCCCTCGCTAATCTTCAAGAACAGCATCAAGCGGTTTCATTGAAATCGGTGATGCAAGTGCTATGCCTTCACCGTAATCCACCCAGTATGGTTCTCCTTTGATTGCTGCTTTAACGACTTTTTCAGAGCTTATCACTGCGGGCATAAGGAAAGTACTGGTTATGAAGGCAAAAATAATCAATAGACACATAATCATGAAGAAATTTTCCAGACC
>DAHU01000087.1 GCA_002495945.1 Euryarchaeota archaeon UBA13 | reverse complement strand
GATTCTGCTGAAAAGTTTGCTGAAGGCATCTGTTCTGTTTACGATATTAGGCCAAAAGGGTGTCAAATGTATCCTAAAGTTTTGAATCAGCAAGACAATGCTATCATCGATGATGGTTGCCCCTACGGCAAAGAATTTCCAAATCCTTCTGAGGAGGATGCAATCAGTTTACTCAATCTAGAGGAGCGATTGTTGCAAGGAGAATGAGGCGAGACAAACTACCGTGGACATGTTCCTGCCATCTATCAATAATTGTTGCACCGCTTTGTTCCATCATATCGACAAATGAGGTCCAATCGCCATGCAACAATTGGACGTCACTGTTGTCATTTTCAGATGGTTTTATCGGAATAATTAGCACCAGTTTAGCCTGATTCATTACCACTGTCCGAGCGCTTCGAATAGTGTTTTCAATCAGTGCTAAATGATTATCAGTACCGTGAGAGTTTCTGCCATATGGAGGGTCCAATACTACTCCGGAGAATCTTCCATGCCAGTTTTTAGGCACAGAATCAACAAGGTTACAGGCATCTCCAACCATTATTTGGTAATTTGATTCAGTATTCTGGCCATTAAGCGCCCAGGTGACATTCTGTTGTGCTCCTTCAACCATTGCGGAATTCATATCGATGGCTAAGCAATGTCTACCCATTGTAGTCGCTTCCATCACAAAACCACCAGTTCCCGTCATTGGGTCAAGTACTGCATGGTCATCAACAGGTCCGCAGGCGAGATTGACCGCTAATCTAGCAAGTCTTGGATCCAAACTTATCGGTTTGAAGAATGGACGTTCAGTTGCTCGACGTGGTGCTGTACCTATTGAGTCATCAAAATCTCCTACCAACCAACCACAAGCCACTATGTTTGCTGATGCATCAGCAATCAAGCCAATTTCATAGTTAGGATTATTCAGATCGATGGTAAAACCGTGTGATACGGCAATACTTCCAATTTCTCCAGCAATCATCTTGGTTGAGATGCCGTTAATTCGGCCTGAGATTCGCAAATATCGAACTGCTAAAGAGCCCCGATTTGGAAATCTTTGTAGAACTGTATTGACCTTTTCGAGTAAATCTTCTAGTGAATTATCTGCCAAATCAACCAATTGAACATCTTGGAGAAAACACTGAATTCCACTTGCACATGCTAAACTAGTGGTAAGCAAATTCAGTTGTTGCTCTTTTGTTAACAGCATTCTTGCACTGATTGGCTCAAAGATTGCAGCTGGAAGCAGGGCGCGACATTCTGCCTGGGCAAGAGGGACATTCCACCCTCTTAAGCAAGCCAAGGTTTGCGCCATGTCACAACTAAAGGATTCTACTAATTGACAAAATCGGATGCAAATATTAACACGCTTGTGCTACTGGTGTGAATCATGGGCTGTAACCTTCGTGATTTAGCGCAACCAGAAACCCTAGAATTGAGTACCTTAACTGGGCAAAAAATAGGCGTTGATGCGTTTCTAACCGCGTTTCAATTTCTTACCACAATAAGAGATCGTTCTCCAGAAGGAGACGGTGGCCCATTAAAATCTAGCAATGGCAAGGTCGTGTCACACTTGATGGGATTCCTAAATCGGACAACTACTCTACTGGCTGCGGGCATTAAACCGGTATTTGTCTTTGATGGCAAAGCGCCAGAATTGAAGGCGGATGAAATAGCAATGCGTAAAGCACGACGAGAGGAAGCAAGAGCAATCCATCAACAAGCAATCGAGGCAGGAGATTTTGCCTTAGCACAGAAAATGGCTCAGCGCATAATTTCATACACACCGGAAATGGTTCAAGAGACAAAACAACTCCTCGATTTACTCGGTGTTCCGTGGGTAGACGCTAAGGCTGAAGGAGAAGGCCAAGCAGCGGTTATGGCTACGTTGGGCCAGTTAGATGCGGTCGCAACTCAAGACTGGGACGCGTTACTCTACGGTGCTCCAGTATTAATCAGAAACATGATGACTGCAGGCAATAAATCACATGGTAGAATCGTAAAGGCACAGAAAATAATTCTCGAAGATTTATTGGATGAACATCAATTAACTCGTAAGCAATTAATCGACTTAGCAATAATGATTGGCACAGATTTCCACCCTGGAATCAAGGGAATCGGTCCTAAGACCGGTATCAAACTAATCAAACAGTTTGGTGACATTGAAACAATTTGCCAAGAAAAAGGCAAGGAAGTGCCTGAGCGCCTTGATGAAATTAGAGCGATTTTCCATAACCACCCATCTAATGAAGTGGCAAGTGAAAAATTGCAAATGGGTGAAGTTGATGTTGAGGGCCTTTACCAGTTCTTACAGGTAGAGCGTCAGTTCAGCCAACGCCGAATGGATAATGCCATGGAGAAATTAAAGCAGGCGGGTTTGGTGAGAGAAAGTGGGCAAACCAGTTTATTCTCCTTTTAGTAAAAACGCAACGGACTTGCTAATACATCCACTCCTTGATGTGGTATGACCAAATCACGGGCTTTTGACTGCTTATCGTTCAATGCTTCAGAAATCGTATTGACTGGAGCACAGGGTATTCCATGCAGTAATGCTTCAAGTTCTTGCCTGGTATGATTAGCGACTATATCGCCGACAATTTGTTCAATTTCATCGCGTTGAGCAATTCTTCCGGCATTCTCTGCCCAATTTGGACGATTGTCAATGTTGAGACATTCGCATAGATTACTCCATTGTGGGTCAGAGCCAACACCGATGACAAACCATCCGTCACTGGCTTCAAACGCACGGTACGGGACCAAATTAGGATGGGCTGAACCCATACGCTGGGGATCTTTTCCGCTGGCAATGGCGTTGTGGGCTTGATTTACCAGCGCAGCAATAGCACAATCCCATAATGAAATGTCAATATTTTGTGACTTGCCAGTTTTCATTTTGTGAATTAGTGCTGCTAAAATGGCATTACTTGCATTGAGTCCGGTGATAACATCAATCCAAGCCACTCCAACCTTTGCCGGTGGACCATCTTGTTCACCAGTGATGCTCATAATACCACTCCTAGCCTGTAAAGCGATGTCATAACCGGGCTCATCTCTTCTTGGTCCATCTTGCCCATATGCTGAGATTGAGCAAACAATCACGTCATCGGGTAATTTTCCAAGAATCCTTGTCAGTGTGCCGGGCTTAAAATTTTCAACAACAACATCTGCTCCCTTTATCAATTCGTGAATTTCAGCGACTTGTTCCTTGAGGTTCATAGTTAGGATTTGTTTGCCCCTATTGCACGCAAGGAAATATGCAGCTACCTCGTTGCCATCAAATCCTGTGGTAAATGGAGGGCCCCACTTTCGAGTATCATCGCCCCATGGAGCTTCTATTTTTACCACTTCAGCACCAAGGTCTGAAAGCATCTGGGTGCACAACGGCCCAGCTAAAATTCTTGATAAATCGACGATTTTTACGCCATCTAAAATGCCGCTCATGGTAACTCGAGGGGCCTCAAGTCGATTAAGCCCCCGATTTTTTGTGGAATACCAAATAGTCGGTGTTGGTTTCAAAACTTGTCCAATCATCATCAAGATATGAGTCCCATTCATCAGTAAATATCACCCAAGTAATTTCATGTTCCTCAATCAGCCCACTCCAATTGTATTCACTGTCTGCCCAATATCCCCTCACTTGGCGATCGTGGTCAGGGTCGACAGTTATTTGCAGTGTGTACAACCTATGCATTGCATGATAGGGTTCGGAAACGTATAGAATATTGTCACCGGTCTCTACTTCATCGGCAATTTCCTTCCCGACCGCCTCCATGCCGCCAGTAGTATTGAGCATACTCACATTAAGTGATACCATAATCAACAAAGCAAAAGCCATAGCGAAACGGCTTGGGTTATCATTGACGGTAAGTGTGTGGTCTTTTGAACGTAGAAAATAAGACCACCACATAGGTACTATCAAGACTGATAGATATCGGAAAATATAACTGAATTGCTCAGCGGTAACCACAGCAGTCGCTTGCAATGATGATTTTTCAACTTCCAGTAGCATGACTATGTAAGCGATTAGACCGATGAAACATAATTGAGTAAGGAGTACCAGGTAATCACTATCTTTGCTGCGTTGCCTCATATTTGAAATAAATATTAGCGTTGCCATGAATAGGTAAATGAAACCGCCAATGAATAAAGCATTGAAAATAAAGTATGCAGTATCTATGGATAACTCCTCACCGCGCAATATAGTGAAGGTAGCCGATAGAATAATACAACTCAGCAAGACAAAACTAACACCGATTGGCTTAATTTCGAATTCTTTTATTGCAATAATTGCTGGCGGGGTAAACAAGATAATGGCAAATGCTGGATTTAATCCTTTAATCGACATTATCGCCATTAATGAGAAAAACGCAATGCTGGCCCATAGTGTTGGTCGTTTTTTCCACTTAATTTGTAATAGTCCGAATATTATCAATGTCGCTAATAGTAAGATTATATTCTCTTGATATAGTCGCCCAGTCGCTCTAATTAGTGGACTGTAAATTGCACAAATAGCAGTTAAGGCAAGAGCATTATTCGTATTAGTAATCCTCGACGTGCACCAATAAACCGTAGTTAAGGTTAGTAAGAAAATAACTAGCGATAGCATGTGCAGAGATGCCAGGGTATTACCAAATACGGCAATCCATAACCCGATAATCGCATGCCACACCATCCACTTGTCGTCTGCGCTAACTTCCTCAGGAGTCGAGTATTCTGCTCCATTAGTTCTAATCTCTCCCCAGTCGAGGCTTGGAGAGCCGTCATCTATTCCGTCAGTGACGTAGTTTAGATGGACATACGCATCTAATCCCAGTGGCATAACCAAGGCTGCTGCAGCGTGAAAAAATATACCGACAACAAGGATACTAAACCATATCTTCTTGTCATCCATGCGCTAAACAACAGATGCTCACCTTTGAGCATTGTCGATAGGATGGCAGGTTTTGTTCGTTTTGGCCTATGCCTTGCTTTCGCTGGGCTTGTGACAAATGGTTGATGATTTGTCTCAGTTGTTCTTGTCGTTTTGGACTTGAACACGGACGGCTTGGGCGGCAGCTTTGCACTCTTGCATAGCCTTTCTCACCCTAGTTCCGGCAGCGGAGTTTCCCTTGTCGTGCTTTGCAGCATCAACAAGAGCGGCGTTTAAATCGTCAATCATTGCTTGTACCATTGCTTCTACGGACATAAGTCCTGCCCGGGTGAAACAGTCTTTATCTCTTGCCCCTACAACCTCATCAAACCAAATCAAAAACTATCTCGCTGTAATACGGTTTTTGGCTCAAAATCGCATAAAATCAACACATTTGTTGGTAAATCCTCGATTCTGTAAATTTAGAAGGGTTTGAAAGCCGAGTCCATCACGGTATACACGGAGGGATATCGAATTGGCATTCGAATCTGAACTTAATCTTCCGGATCCTGATCCTATAGCCACGCAAGAGTGGGTCGATTCTATTCTCGCAGTTCGTAACCAATTGGGTAATGAAGAGGCTAGGAGACTGCTACTTGCAACGGTTAGGGCTGCGAGAGAAAACGGCGTTGACATTGATTTGGTCAATACCCCCTATGTTAACACCATTTCACCGAATGCCCAAGGCGCCTATCCTGGTGACTTGGTACTAGAGAGGCGACTGCATGATGTAATTCGCTGGAATGCCATGATGATGGTAACTCGTGCTAACAAGTATTTCGACGGCATTGGTGGCCACATCTCAACCTATGCTTCAGCATCTCACGCTTGGGAAATAGGCTTCAATCATTTCTTCCGCGGCAAAGAGGGTGATGGTTCAGGTGACCACCTATACTGGCAAGGCCACGCTTCTCCGGGTATCTACTCTCGAGCATGGCTTGAAGGGCGACTAACCGATGAAAACATCGAACTATTCCGTCAAGAAGTCGGCGGCAAAGGCCTTTCTTCTTACCCCCACCCTCGTCTAATGCCGGACTTTTGGGAATTCCCCAGCGTCAGTATGGGTCTTGGCGGTATGACCGCCATCCATCAAGCGAGGTTCAACAAATA
>DAHU01000054.1:2934-5036 GCA_002495945.1 Euryarchaeota archaeon UBA13 | reverse complement strand
CAGATTTTCTTGCATCCTCTCGCACAATTTTCCCGTCTCCGGCAAGCGATAGTGATCTTTCGATATCTTCCTCAGCATCATCGAGCAACTTCATTCCTAATTCTGGGTCGACGTGGCCTTCCTCTCTTGCCGTCATCACCAAACTAGAAGCTTGGTCAACTGCAGCGTTCTTGGTTTTTAGGACCAAGATTCTTGATTCTAGGACATCCAGTCGCTTACGAAACTCTTTCCTCAGTGATTTTTGTTCGTCTCCTGAAATCCAGATATATACGGTGATAATCGCAGCCGTGAGTAATACGGTAATGTTGGCGAACCATGTTGCAGTGGATGGTTCAGGAATGTCGCCGACGAAAATAGAAAATGCTGCGATAAATCCGACACCAGTCATCAATGAGCGGAATCTTTGAACATCTAAACCACCTTTTAGTACATTTTTCGAATGTACGAAGCATGCACCAGCCGCTATGGCAACAAATAACGGCCCAATTATCGCTAAACTGGTATAGCTGGTAATCTCCTTTGTCGCAATCATCAACAATACAGGCCATGCGATGGTTGCTGATGCTCCAACCCTTGTTCGCGTGCTGGGGCTTGTTAGACCAATATCTTGGACAAGAAGGCCCCAAATAAGGACCAATATGGGCATTCCTAAACCATTCAGCAAACCGCCTTGGCCTCTAGCTGCTGCACTTAGGGTTGGCCAAACTAGCCAAATGGCACCAAGCAAAATTAGTACTGAAGATGCTGCAACAAGCCTTTCTAATCTGTCTTGACGTTGTTTAATTGCTGCTTGGATAGCGCTTTCGACATCAGACCACGCATCCATGATAGCCGACTATGGGGCTTGGACATATAGTATCCCCTCTTTTTAGTCAAGGACCTTTTGTTCTCCGATTTGAAAGACAATGTTCATGAGATTGTTACTACCGTTATGAAGGGAGGGACTACCGTGAGTGGGCTAATTACCATGGATGATTTGACAAATGAAGAGATACTTGAGATATTAGACGACGCTGAAAGGCTTCTACCCGTGGCAAAAGGAGAGTTGTACCTGCCACTGCTTCAAGGTCGAATACTTGGCAACTTATTCTTTGAACCAAGCACTAGAACGAGGATGTCGTTCGAGACCGCAATGAAGCGTCTCGGTGGCGATGTAGTCAATCTCGGTGATGTCAAAACCTCTTCAGTAGTCAAAGGCGAGACCTTGTTCGATACCATACAAATGGTAGACGGTTACACAGACATCATTGCTATGCGTCACCCGCGACAAGGCGCTGCTCAATATGCTCAAGACTCTGCACAGGTACCTATTCTGAACGGTGGTGACGGTGCTGGACATCATCCAACACAAACCATGCTTGATTTATTTACCATTAGACAGGCTCACGGAAAATTGGATGGTTTGAAAGTAGTTTTAGCTGGAGATTTGAGGTATGGAAGGACTGTTCATTCACTATCGCATGCATTGACCAGATTTGGTTGTGAACTGGTTTTTGCTAGTCCAGAATTGCTCAAAATGCCGGCCGAAATAGTCTCTGATTTACAAGCAGAGGGCGCAACGATTACCGAGACTGAGGACCTTTATTCAATGATGAATGACGCTGATGTGATATATATGACGAGAATCCAAAAAGAGCGGTTTTCTGATGAAGATGAATACGCTAAAGTTGCTGGTGCTTACAAATTACATGCTAATGATTTAGCTGATGTTAAAGCAGGAATGATCATTATGCATCCGCTACCAAGAGTTGACGAGATTCACCCCTCTGTCGATGGTACTAGACACGCCAGATACTTCGAGCAAGCATTCAATGGCGTAGTTGCAAGAATGGCCCTGCTCTGCAAACTGCTCGGAGTAAGTGTGCCTAGTGATGTTAAGAAAGCAGGAGGTGCATTGTAATGTCAAATGAACATAGTATGAGAAGAGTAACAGCAATTCGCAACGGAACCGTAATCGATCACATCCCTCAAGGGCATGCTCTGACAGTGCTGGACATGCTTGGAATTGACGATAAGACATCGGTACCGGTGTCCCTGGTAATGAATGTGCCATCCAAGAAAATGGGCTCTAAAGATATCATAAAAGTTGAGGACAGAGAACT
>DAHU01000054.1:2106-2534 GCA_002495945.1 Euryarchaeota archaeon UBA13 | reverse complement strand
AAGATGATAATCAATCTTGGAGATGAAGTTGTTAACGTAGTCAGATGTACTATGTCTAACTGTATCACTTCTAACCCAAGGGAACCACTGCCACACCGATTAAAGGTCGTCTCAAGATTCCCACTGGAACTTCGCTGTCATTACTGCGGCAGAACCCAAGACTTGGATGAACTTGTCAAGAATGTCTTGTAGCATTACTGGTAACTTAGCTCAAGGGTTTCAAATTAGCCGGTTGAGATAAATTTCATGGTAAACCTTAGATTATCAACAGCATGACAGCCGGCTATGGAAGAATTATCTAGAGTTGGTATAGACTCCAAAAGAACCACTGCTGCGAGCGTGGCTATCGTCGGCTTAGTGGTCTATTTGGCATTAATTCATCTAAAATCAATCCTGATGCCTTTAGCAATCGCTGTATTGTTGTATTT
>DAHU01000054.1:0-1721 GCA_002495945.1 Euryarchaeota archaeon UBA13 | reverse complement strand
TCGTATGGTAGTGTGATTTTAACATTTATTATCTCGATATACTTCATTTCCATCTTTTTGTATGATAATCTATCTCAATTTATCGATGAGGTTCCAGAAATAACCGCCGCTTTTGAGGAAAAGCGTACTAGGTATGCCGATGCAGATCTATACGGCCTTGAAGCGATTTTCTCTGACGCAGATTTGGTTACTGAGGTTGCTTCGCCCAGTAATATCGAAGCGTTTGTTTTAGCGATTCTTGGTTCCTTGGGGGGCTTTTTTACAACTATGATAACAGTCCTAATATTCCTATTATTCATCGTCTTAGAGGAACATACCATAGCTCAAAGATTTGGTGCGGCATTCCCAAATTCGTATGATAGGGCTAAGAAAATAGTCAGTGAATCGACAGAATCAATCACTGCATATGTGGTATCGAAAGTGACATGCAGTGCTGGTCAGGCACTGGTAATGACCATTATTATCTCGCCCATAGGCTTTGATTTGCCCGGCTGGTTCCTCTTTGGAATTTTGTGCTTTTTACTCGATTTTATTCCTATTCTTGGCGCTCTGTTTGCCACAATTCCGCCAGTGCTGATTGGTTTTATTATGCTTGAACCACTAACAGCAGTACTGATGTTGGCCATGCTCATAGGTAATCAGCAGGTATTTGGGTCATTTGTTGAACCAAATTTGTCAGGGGCAAAAATTGGTATTTCTCCGTTCGTATTGCTTCTTACGGTCATGTTGTTCTCTCAAGTATGGGGTATAGCGGGAGCGATAATTGGTGCGCCAATCATCATAATCGCTCGCTTAATTTTAGATGAAAATGAACGTACACGCCCTGTTGCTATGATGATGGCAAATGATGTCGAAGAAGAATAATCTAACGGTACCCAATGAAATGTTGAAAGGCTGCATTGGGTTAAATCGAATTATGAACCCAATCGTTGCATCACTATTAGAATTTAATGAAGCCTTTGAAATTCCAAAATTGGAAACGCCTGGACTGGGCCCCGATGAACTAATTGAACTGCGAATTAAACTCCTAACTGAAGAAGTCCAAGAATACGCTGAAGCAGCAAGGAGTGGTGATTTGGTCGAAGTTCTCGATGCATTGGCAGATATTGGCTACATTCTAGCTGGCACGATTATCAACCACGGAATGCAGGATATCTATGATGATGCTTTCAATGAAGTACATCGCTCGAACATGGCCAAATTAGTCGATGGTAAAGTGATACGTCGAGACGATGGTAAGGTACTCAAGCCAGAAGGGTGGCAACCTCCACAACTCGCTCAGTTCGTCGAATGATTCGGTTGAGTTATTGCTTAGAACCATTTAGCGGGGCTATGAGCCGCCCAATAGCGCTGGTTACTGGTGGAGGTCAGGGAATTGGCGCTGCCACCTGCTTGAGATTATCAAAAGACGGTTATGACATTCTATTGACTTACAATACCTCTTCAAAACCTGCTGAAATGTTGGTCGATGAAATCCGAGCTAGTGGTGGAGACGCACTTGCAGTCAAGGTAAATTGTGCAGATGAAGGCGAAGTTGGATTATTGAGCATACATCCTTGGATGGAAAGGAAAATTGACGTATTAGTGCTAAATCATGGCGCATATAATAGAGTTGCAGCCGACCAATTGACTATCAAGACCTTAAGGGAAACAATGGCGGTTAACTTTGAAGGTTCAGTCGCAGTATGGAAAGCCATCCAACCACACCTCAGTAACGACGC
>DAHU01000068.1 GCA_002495945.1 Euryarchaeota archaeon UBA13 | reverse complement strand
AGCAGATTCACTGGCATCATTTGGTGCCCAATCTGAGTTATCACCTACACCATCACCGTCGCTGTCAACAGTTTCACTAGCATCATCGGGGAATGCATCCGCATTGTCGCCCACTCCGTCGCCATCGCTATCAGCAGATTCACTGGCATCATTTGGTGCCCAATCTGAGTTATCACCTACACCATCACCGTCGCTATCCACTGATTCATTGGGATCGTTAGGAAACGCATCTGAATTGTCTCCTACTCCGTCGCCATCGGTATCGTCCCATTCATTGGGGTCATTTGGAAATGCATCATCGCCATCACTGACGCCGTCTCCATCGGTATCCACATCAGCAAGTTCCGGTATGGTGATTACAGTTTTAGACCAAATATCACCGTTATTTCCACTGGCTCTGTTAGCGTTCATGACCGCTAGATTGACTGTCACATCTCCGCTTCCCGAAGCCGGTGGCGTCCATTGGAACGTCCATGAGGTCCCTGCACTGCCCGAGTGAGTTGCACTAGTTCCGCTTATTTTCATGTTTGAGCCAGGATTTGATAGAGAACCTTTGTCGACTTGCAAAGAGAATCCTCCTCCTGAACCACCATTGCCGCCCGAGAAGCCAATAGTTATGCTGTAGGATGAGGTACTTGGATCATATTCTGCAGGAAAATTTGTCGTAGCAGATATTGAGGAGGCTGCGCCGCCGTGGCAACCACAGCCAGATGAACCAGAATTGTGCCGTCCAGAAGAATTACCTTCCGACAATGGAATCGAAACTGCCAAAACAAATGTAAGAAGCCAAAATATGGTAAATGCCTTTACTCTCATACAATCAACTCCTAATATAACATCAGTGTTTTTATCAGTTGTGGAGTACTGTTCATACGTGTATTATCTGTGTTCTGCTACTATCGAGAACTAACAACATTACCAAACGAATCACGCTTCGCTTTCTTTACCTTAACAGTGATTTGACTCTGCCGCTTTTTACCAGAATGCCTCATGTGTTGATTATGGTTAGTGGACAAGGGCTTGGACTTTTTAGCACCGAAGGGCCCACGCTGTATTGAAGCATTTGAACGTCTCCTTGGCCTTATTGGAGTGTCATTCTTCACCGCAACAACATCATCGAGATTCCAGTCAACCATGACTTTACATCTTGGTTCAAGGTATAAACATCTGTTTGTTTCACAAGATATCCTCAATCTTTGTCTGTGGCGCAAATCTCTCAATATTACCGTTGGAATCAATGACAAATTTTTCGAAATTCCATCGAACTGAACCGTTGTGTCCGTCGACACCTGTAACTGCTGTCAAATGATTGAAGAGTTCTGCTTGATTCTCGCCATTTACCTCTATCTTTGCCATAAGGGGAAATGTAACGCTATATTTTTCGCTAGTAAAATCGCAAATTTCTTGATGAGTACCTGGTTCTTGCCCGCCAAATTGGTTGCAAGGGAAGCCAACTACCGTCACATCCTCCCGCACTGAAACAGCCTGCAATCCTGTGTAATGTCTCGTTAAACCACAAGCACTAGCAACATTGACTACGACCCATTTGCTGGTTTTTTCATCACCCAAATTTCGCAAGGTTTGCGTTTGTCCATCCATATCGGCGAATTCTACATCTAGTATCCCAGTCATGACTCAGAACTCAGCAATGCGCTTATTATAATCTTGTATGCATTAGGAACCATCATAGGAGAGATTCAGTAGGCTGTATTATGTCCGTAGATCGCATGCAGTGGGGTGCGGAACAATGGCAATTTGCTGACCTTTACATGCCCGATGAGGATTCTCCGTTCATTTCTGAACACGGTGTTCCATGCGTGATGCTAATACACGGCGGATTTTGGAAAACAAAATATGACTTGGACTTGATGAAACCCATCGCAGAAGATCTTGCAGAAGCTGGCATAGCAGCCTGGAATATTGAATTTAAGCGATGGAGCGATAGTGAGAATGGAGTATGGATGGATACTCTCTCAGATGTATTACGAGCATGGGGGCAATTAGCCTTACTACCCGGAATAGACATCATGCGCTCAATGGTCATGGGGCATTCTGCTGGCGGCCAACTAGCCCTCTTACTCGCAGCCAAAGCAGAACGTAAACCTTGGTTGGCTATTGCCCAAGCACCGATAACCGATTTAGTTGGTGCGGACCATGCAGCATTATCAGATGATGGAGACGCAGTTAGGAGATGGATTGGTTGCCGTCCAGAAGAAAACCCAAAATTGTGGTCTCAGCTAAACCCAATTGACAACCCTCCAATTTCACCCGTGCTGTTAATTCACGGAGAGGAAGATGATGAAGTACCAATTGAGCAATCCGAAACATATGCTAGAGCTATGTCAGCCAAAGGAGCCGACGTACAGAAGGTGTGGTTGCCCGGCGACCATTACTCAATTATCGACGTCGCTAGTGATGATTGGTTAGTAGAATTAAACGCAATACTTGATTGGTTATGATGGCATAAGAATATGTCATATGACCTATTGGGTCAATCATGGACCTACTTCGTGATGGTTTTCCATTCTCAAGGAGCGCACTAACCGATAAACACGCACTTATTTTTGGTGCCAGTAAAGGAATTGGCGCTGCGACAGCAAAAATGATGGCGATGGCTGGTGCCAATGTTACGATGTGTGCAAGAAATGAAGATTCACTTAATCAACTAATGGCAGAGATAAACGAATATGCTACTGGAAAAATCACCGTCATGACTGTTGATTTAGAGCAACTCAACACAATTGACGAAATGCTAGACAGAGTGCTATCCAATCTTGGACCAGTACACATACTAATCAATAATTCAGGAGGCCCGCCGGGCGGACCTTTACTAGACAATAATGTCGAAGATTTCCACGCCCCATTTACCCGCCACCTACATGCAGCACACCAAATAACCCGTAGGTTAACCCCGGGAATGGAAGCTGAGGGATACGGACGAATAATCCAAATCATCTCCACATCTGTCAAGGAACCGATACCTAATTTAGGTCTGTCCAATACCCTAAGGGGCGCAATGGCAAGCTGGGCTAAATCATTATCTAGAGAACTACACCCTTGCATTACGATAAATAACGTTCTACCTGGATTTACCGATACTGAGAGATTAGACAGTCTTGCAAACTCGATAAACCAAAAAACCGGCAAGTCCATCGATGAAATTCATCAAGGTTGGATGGGACAAGTGCCGATTGAACGACTGGTAGATCCGTTGGAAACCGCTGCTGCAATAACTTATCTTGCCCTGCCTATCTCTGGGGCTATTAGGGGCGTATCATTGGCAGTAGATGGCGGCAGATTGCGAGGCATTTGATTTACCGAAATAAGTCAAACCATACGGGATAATGGTCTGACACACTGGTGTTGGTTATCGAGGTATCAATGCCCCACGAACCTACCAACCGGCCGTTCAACTCATCGAGAGTTACGATTCGGTCATAGGCGCAATGTGTCGAAGAGACTGTTGTATCTGCAAGGTCATTAACGAGCCAATTATACTGCGGCAGACGCATTGGGGATTCCCACAACTCCTGTGAATTAGCATAACTGCAATCGGCATTAAAATCACCGAGGATTATCAAATCAGTTTCAGCAGTATTATTTTCCCGGTAGCTCTCAACAACTTCGTGTAAGGCATCAATCTCAGAAACTGCGGATGCTGGTTTTGTGTGGATTGTAAAAATTGTGAAATTAAAACCAGAGGTGTTACCACTGGCATTTAACAACTCAAACGAGGCAATATATGGTTCGCGCTGGAAGTAATCTGATTGACTATCATTGTATAACTGCCCGGCACCTATTTCGGCAAACACCGTTGTATTGTAATAATACACATATTGTTCCTGAGAGGACTGATCATCATCTTGCAAACCGCTACGAGGGCTTAGTGACATATTCCAAGAGCCCCCAGATGCATT
>DAHU01000081.1 GCA_002495945.1 Euryarchaeota archaeon UBA13 | reverse complement strand
CGCCCGGTGTATTTCTGGGCCCTCCGGCATGACAATTGATTAATTGGCTTGGGTTTAAACAGATGTTTAGCGACATTACACCATGCGCCGAAGGTGGAGTGAAGAGCGACGAAGTAATCAGCAACAAGCTGAATGGATTGTTGCTTGGTTACGAGAAAACGGGCCGGCAACAATACGACAGATTGTTGGCGCATTGAATGATGCTGGGCGTGAGGTAAAAGCCCATATCATCCAGCGTGCGCTCATCAAATCTCCATTCGTAGCCAAGGCTGGCGAGGCCAGCGTCGACGGGGAAATTCATTCCCTCTGGGTATTCTCTACCGACTAAGTTCAGAGAACCTTGTCGAAGATCCAACCGAAGGTCGACATATCTCCAGGACCAAGATAGAACATGGTCATGAAGATAGCAATACCATACATGATTGGTCCTGGCTCATCGAACTTGCCCATGCCCATCTTGATTAGTACGTAGGAGATTACACCCCAGGCAATACCATCGGCGATAGAGTAAGTAAATGGCATAAGTACCATAGTCAAGAACGCTGGTAGAACGATTTCTTTGTCATCCCAGTTGATTTCAGTTGCTTGCTTCATCATCATAGCACCAATGACTACTAGAGCACAAGCAGCAGCGAAGGTTGGAATTGCCATGAATATTGGACCAAACAATATGCCTAATAGCATCAATACACCAACAACAACAGCGGTCAATCCTGTTCTGCCACCTTCTTCGACACCTGCTGCGGATTCAATGTAAGTTGTTGTTGTACTGGTACCTACTGCTGCACCAACGATCGTTGCCGCTGCGTCAGACATGAATGCCTCTTCAGAGTCTACTAAGTTGCCCTCTTCATCAAGGTCGCCAGCTTGGCGGCCTACGGAGTAAAGTGTTCCCGCTGTGTCAAAGATATCGACGAACAGGAAGGCAATCATGACTAGCATGAATCCTGCAAGGTCGTCACCAATGTCGCCAAATGCACCGAAGGCCGCACCCAAACTCTCCTCTGGGAGACCATTCCACTCAAAAATCTTTGAAGGCCAATCTGCTTCAGAAGCGGCCCAACCTGCTCCACCTGCAAGGAAATCGTTGTATGGATCATAAGCACCTACTAACCAGCCGTAAACCGATGCTGCAAGAATACCATAAATGATAGCACCTTTGATGCCTCTTGCCATCATTACTGTAATGGCGATGAGAGCGATCATTGAAATGATCGCACCGTGTTGGTAGATGGCATACTCGCCTGAGCCCCAAGCTTCGGTTGTTGCAAGGTTAACTAGTGTTGCACCGTCATCTTGAATCCAGCCCATTTCTCTTAGACCAATAATGGCTAAGAACATACCAATACCTGCTCCTGTTGCAATCTTTAGATCTCTTGGAATAGCGTTAATCATCTTAGTTCTCCAACCGATTTGTGGTAGAGAAATAATAAGGAAAATAATACCTTCAATGAATACTGCTGCTAAAGCGACTTCCCATGGAATACCCATAGCAAGTACCACTGAGAATACGAAATACGCATTCAATCCCATACCGGGCGCCAATGCATATGGCTTATTGGCCCATAATCCCATGACCACACAACCAACAAAGGCTGCGATAGCAGTTGCAAATAATGCATCATCAAACGGTATTCCTGCCACAGCCAACATTGATGGGTTAACCACCAATATGTAAGCCATGGTCAAAAACGTCGTTAGACCTGCTCTTAGTTCTCCATTCAGCGTTGCTCCTTTTTCTTCGAACTTGAAATAGTTCGCTATATTCTTTTCAAAACTCATGTTTTTACCCCCCCGTTATAAACGGTTAAACGTTTTATAAATCGGCGACTCTATATAGGTTTAGAGTGAAAACGGCTAATTTAAAGAAATTTGAGAGGTTTTAGAAAATGCCAGTTTAGTAGTTGACCAATGATTTACAAGGTGCTGAGAGATTTTCTCTACCGTTCAAGAAGTCTAATTCAATAACGACGCTACAGCCGACTACTTCGCCTCCAACTTTCTCACAGAGCTTTACTGAGGCTTCCAGAGTCCCCCCTGTTGCAAGGAGATCATCGACAATTACTACTCTTTGGCCAGACTTTATTGCATCGGCCTGAATCTGGATTGTGTCAGTTCCATATTCGAGGTCATATTCGTAACTGACTACTTCGCCGGGAAGTTTGCCGGCTTTTCTAATCATCATCATAGGCAGTTCCATACGCAATGCAAGTGGAGTAGCAAACAGAAATCCTCGGCTTTCGATTCCAGCGATAATATCTGGCCGCCAATCTTTGATTTGCGTGTGTAGTGAATCGATTACGAATTGCATTGCCTCACTGCTTTTCAGTATTGTTGAAATATCATAGAATAAGATGCCAGGTATTGGGAAATCTGGAATTCCGCGAATGTGTTGCTTTAGGTCCATCAGGCAATTGTTTAATTGCCGGTTGATGAATCTGTCTCTCGATGATTCGAAGGAATGTGTTTAGTTCCGGAAAAATCAAGCTGATTTGGTAGTTGAAATAATCACTGCACCAATCTTGTATGGATCTCCATTTGAGGCTGGTCGTCGATCTTCAAGTCTGCCAACCCACCCATCTGTTGGCACCGATGCTGGTACTCTGATAGAAGCCCCTCGGTCTGATACTCCGTAAGAGAATTGATCGATTGCTTGGGTCTCATGCAGGCCAGTAAGTCGCTCTTCATTATGAGCCCCATAAACTGCCATATGCTTGTCGATATTCTTACCAAAGGCTTCACAGATTCTATCGAATAGTTCCTTGCCGCCTACGTCTCTCATTTCACCGTTAGAAAAGTTAGCATGCATACCTGAGCCGTTCCAATCACCTTTGATTGGTTTTGGATGGTATTCAATATAGTAACCATAACTTTCTGTTAGTCTATCCAACAAGTAGCGAGCAACCCATAATTCGTCGCCAGCACGCTTCGCTCCCTTAGCAAATATTTGGAACTCCCACTGGCCACATGCTACCTCTTGATTGATTCCCTCGAAGTTAATACCAGCCTCAAGACAGAGATCAGCATGCTCTTCAACTAATGCTCTTCCATGAGTGTTTTTTCCACCAACTGAGCAATAGTATAACCCCTGTGGCCCCGGATAACCGCCAACTGGGAAACCGAGTGGCAATTGTGTTTCTACGTCCATGATGAAGTACTCTTGCTCGTAGCCAAACCAGAAATCATTGTCGTCATCGTCAATTGTCGCTCGTCCGTTTGATACGTGAGGTGTTCCATCTGGATTCATTACTTCACACATTACCAAATATCCATCTCTTCTTTGTGGGTCCGGGAATATAGCTACTGGCTTCAATAAGCAATCAGATGCGCCACCATCAGCCTGTCTTGTCGAGGAACCATCAAACATCCACATTGGGCATTCTTCTAATGTTCCTGTAAAATTCGAACGAACCATTGTCTTAGAACGCATGTTCTGGGTTGGTTCATATCCATCTAGCCAAATATACTCTAACTTTGCCTTGTCAATCATAGTTATCAAACGCCACGTAAAATGGGCGGCATATATAACATTCGTTCATTTTTTACTCAAAAATTTGAGTGTATGACTAAGTAAATG
>DAHU01000097.1:3152-11020 GCA_002495945.1 Euryarchaeota archaeon UBA13 | reverse complement strand
GTTGGGGGTTTGTTAGATGGTTGTGATGGTGGTTCGGTTGGAGGTGAGGAACTTGGAGCGCTTGGTGGCAGACTAGGCGGAGTATCGGCAACGATTGGGGCTTGGTTTGCAACCTTATCTACGGTTGTTGGAGGTGTTGGTGCAGGTGTAGTAGGCGGTTCGGTAACGGTTTCAACTGGTGCCTGGCTAACTTGCTTTGAAAATGCAAGCAAATCTGTAGAGTCAGTTGTTGGTTCAGTTGGTGTTGGTGCTTCGGTAGGTGTTGTTACAGGTGCTGAAAGTAGTGGGTCTCCAGACTTTTGCCACGGCGGTACTCTTGGGGCTTCTTCATTATTCGATTCTTCGACTGGTGCATTGCCAACTGTTATTGCCGTGGCTCCACCAGCAGAATTCTCTCCAAAATATGAGGTCATCTTAATACTCGATGCGTCTATCAACCCTCGTTCTTCAACTTGACCAAAGTCTCCAAGGTCGCTGGTAAACGCGTCTGTAAACATGCCACTACCAATCGAATTATTGTACACTCTACCCTTTTCTGCTTGGAAGGTGAAATCATGGTCAAATGGACCCAAATCAGCCTCTACACTCGGAGATCGTAGCATAAACGTCCAGTTGCCTTTTTGCAACGGGAACTCAAAGGTAAATTTACGAGTCAAGCCTGGGCCAAGTGAGCTAATTCCTTGTTCGGATGTCACTTTCTTCTTATTACTGGTTTGAATAAAAATTTCTAGTCCACCAATTGGCATTGCTTCTTCATTTGAAACTTCAACAATAACTTGGACAACATCTTGATCATCATCATCAATTTCCATTGAGGCAGACATCAATCGACATTCTAAAGGCGGAGCACGAGTGTAGTATTCATCGCTCATTGTAACCCTTCCATCTAACAGGAACAATCGGTAATACTTGAAATAGATGTCTAATCGCTCTTTACCGTAGTCTGTTCCTCGTCTCTACAGGTAATGACCAGTCAACAGCGGCAACAGTACGGTTCTTTTTGTCGATTGCGGTGCGGTACTCTGCCTCCTTAGATCGAGCATTGTACGCGTCTCTTAGCCCGAACCAAAGCGGTCCAATTAAGGGCAATAAATACACTAACTTTGCTACTGCCCTAGGGCTCCAATGATGCTTGTCCAAAACGCTTCCATTATCGTGAACAATAGCAATCCTAAACGCTCTCTGGCCTAATGAACGACCATATGCTCTACCAGTATACTTCCAGTATAGCCAATGTGAGGTCAATAGGATTGCCCAATTGGATGAAAAGAATAGTATATACTCCGCGCCACCTGTTAGCAATTGGAAATTGAGCAGATTTAGAGTTAATTGGCCATTGGTAAAGAAGGTCAAAATAATTGAAATCAATAACACATCTAACATAAAAGCCGAAATTCTCTTCCATATTGGCGCAATTAACATTCCCTCGGGAGCGCTGGCAAGCACCGCTTGCGCTAGCGTGCCGCCGCCTTGATGAAGACTAACCGGACTATCCGCCATGATTAGTGGTTAATGGCTTAGTTTGTCAATCTACGCATTAATCCTGAGATAAATGCCAGGCGAATAAATTGCGTTCTTCGACCCAATCCAGCCAAGAGTTCCATGTTTTATCGTGCCGAAGCGTATTCGGGTGGCCGATTATCACCAAGCCTCGCCTTGCTCTTGTAAGGGCGACATTTAATCTTCTTCGGTCACTCAAAAATCCGACTTCACCAACTTCATTAGCCCGGACTGTGGAAAACACAATCACTTCCTTCTCTCTTCCTTGGTACCCATCGACACTCTTGATTTCTAAGCCATTGAATGGCTCGCCAACAGCTCTGCCACCGGCTTGCTCAAATAAATCAGACAAAACCCTTACTTGACCATTATATGGTGTGATAACTCCAATATCTCTGGGGGTCAAGTCTCCAACTTGAAGTAAATTTTTGACTATTGACAAAACCTTCGCTGCTTCGGCAAAATTAGACCGACTGCTACCATCTTCATCCTGTAATTCACTTCCTTCAGTTGGTATGAATGCGAGCGGATTGTCCCAGTCAGGCCACAATAATCCAGCGGGCGTTGGGCGGTCGGAGGCTTGACAACCGTCCTCCAATTTATTATCGTAAAATCTAGCACTGGGAAATTCCCTAATCACGGGGTGCATCCGATACTGTGTTGTAAGCATATTAGCCGGGATTCCACATTTGTTCAATCGTTCAAATAATGACTGGTTTAGCCCGCCCTGCTCGGCTTTTTTACTGATGACAGTCGGTGGCAATTGTTTGTGGTCTCCTACCAATATAAGTTGCCGACACCCTCTTATTATCGGCACTAATGAACTCGGTTCACTTGCTTGTGTTGCCTCATCAATCAGAACAATAGGAAACTTCCTGTCACCAAGAATATGGTGTCCAGCCCCTATCGTAGTGGCGCAAACGACTTCAGCATTATCCAGTAATGATGCCACTACGTTATCCTCCAATCGTCTGATGTCTCTGAAATTGTTTTTTATTTCCCGATGGGTGAGACCTTTTTCTTTACCTTTGAGGGAATTGAGACTTTTTCGCAGGTCTTCATTTTGTGATTTAATGTACTCTATCTCATCTTGTACAGGGTGTTGTTCTACCAGCGCATCTAGTGTACTATTACGCAGGCTTTCTCTAACTTTTACCGGTTTTCCAATTCGTACCGCATTGACGCCAATATCAACCAGGCCCTCAAGCAGATTGTCCACTGCGACGTTAGATTCAGCACAGGCGAGAATAGGCCCTCTGCCCATATCTGCAAGTTGTTTCAGCAAATGGACAGCAGTGTAGGTTTTTCCTGTGCCGGGCGGGCCTTGAATAAGACTCAATCGCGTCGCAATAGAATTTTCAACAGCGCTTTTTTGAGAATCATTGAGAGATTCAGAAATTTGTGCGTGGTTGTGTTTAGATTTACCCGAGATGTCGGGTGGGCGCGCTGCAGAGGTAGCAGGGTCGTGTAAAGAGCCAAGAATCAGGTCTCGCAGTGGTGTTCCACCAGTCGACTCGGTTGAGTGAAAAGCGATTAACGCCTCATGCATTCGATCATGTGCAATCCTATTTGCACCTTTATCGATTCTCCATCTACCTTTTTTCAAATCTTTAGGTTTCTCATTCACTACTACCCTTATTCTGGTTGGTCCTCGATCCAATACGATTCCCTCGTAGATCTTTTCACCCCATGGCTTGGTACGGGAAATTAGGACGATGTCGCCATGGCTGAATCTGTGTTGTGGCATTCTATTGCGGTCTACCTGTTCGAACACAACTATCGGTTCTCCATAGAATCTACCTTGACTACGGCCGGTTAAATCGAATAGTGTTAAGCCCGCAGCAACCAGTTGATGCTTGCCCCATTTTTTCCATCGCTCTTCGACCATTGCGGTCTCATCTTCAAGTTCGATTTTGATAAGTTCGGTGAAGCGCGCAAAGTGCTCTTGACCCTTTTTCCAACTCACGGGCATTTCATCGGACAAATCTAATTTTGTGCCGGCGGATTTCGGCACTGAATTATCCATCCTTCTGACGGAACCCTTCTTTGCCATGTTGTCACCAATATCGCTCACCAAATGATAGTATTGTATGAAATGAATTATAATTTAACCGCGAAACCCTATCACTTAAACACTCAATCCGTCGCCTATAGGTTGGTGGGTACTATGTTTGGCCGACGGAAGAAGGGCTCTTCTGATTTGCAAAACATTTGTCCTTACTGTTCCACACCCAATGAAATCGGTGCCAAGGAATGTAAGTTATGTTACTACGACCTCACCCTTTCTGCTCGCGACCAGCCAATGGCTACTCCCACGAGTACTCAATCTGAAATTATGACAACCTTACTTGGAGACGATGTAAATGAACTCGAAGAAGAGGACTACGCGGTAGAGGCGGTACTATCTCTCGACGAAGTGACAATTGAAATCGACCAGTTTGCCGCTCAAGACGCTGAAAGTGGAGAGGAGTTTGAGTTCATTTCAAGCTCAGGGCCGACCTTATCAGAAGTACAAGACTATCAAACCCCAGAAGAGGTTGAGTTATCTCCCGACGACGCACCGCAACGACAAAATGATTTCGTCGTACCTGATTCTAATCCCTTAGAAGAAGTGGCTGAACCGATACATACTGGACAGGGCTCACTTTTCCTCAATCAGGATAACTCCGATGACGATTTTTCTGGTTCGGTCGGACCGACTAAATTACGTAATATGGAACCAGAATTAATCTCTGAAACCACTCCCCAACCCGAACTAAAATTGACCACTGCAATCTCTCAAGATATTGAAACAGAAACTCCAGATTTGCCGGACATTTTTGATGAACAAAGCGAGGCACAGGTCTCACCACCGCCGCCAGTGGAATCTACACCTGAGGTGCCAGATTTACCAGATGATGTCGACGATTCGAATGATGATACTCCTGATGTTCCAGACATCCCTGCTGAACAGCCGAAGAACTCTACCTCCCAATCTACCTCATTACCAAAACCAGCCCCAACACCACAATTCAACGGCAGAATTTGGCCGTGGCCGGCAAAACCAGCATGGGACGATAGACAGGTTTACCGCGAGGTAGTCTCAATGCTCGAATTAGTAAAAAGTGGTAAATTAACTCAGACCGCTCAACAACTTGATCGGTTGGGACCACATCTCTCCAATAATCTCGATATGCTAGCTCACATTGGTACAATCATGCGATATTTAGGCCGAGAAGAGCATTTACAATGGATGTTGAAGATGGCTCAAACAACATATCCAAATGACCCTAATGTTGCCCGAGCATTAACCCATTTGTCTTGAGGTGCAATTATGACTAAGACTCCAGAATTATCAGTTGAGGAAGAATTTGTTCTTCAACCGTTAAACAAGTCAGCACTAAAACCCATTTTGAACGCGTTTAATGAAGACCCAGAGTCAGCATATGCTGCGCTTCCTTGGTTAGATAAGAACAAAGAAATTCGACAACAAATTAGAGATATGTTGTTTGATGTCGAATCTCAAGTAAATTCAGACGAAATTCATTTTTGGTCGATAGTACAACGACAAGATAATCAGTTTGTGGGATTAATTGGCCTTGGTGATGAATTGCAGTTGCTTCATTCAAGTTACAATCTTGGCTATTGGGTTCGTGCAGAATATCGCCGCCAAAAGATAACAATCCGCTGTGTTAACGCCATTTTTTCATGGCTGTCCTCAAGGAGTAACTTCTTCCGAATTGAGATTACTGTACACCCGCACAATGAGGCTGGATTGGCTACTGCAGCATCGGTTTGCCATGCGTGGGATGGTGAATCAGTTGAGGAGTTTATTGGTATCGAGATTGGTAATCGAACCGTACCTCATCGAATACACATAATTGATATCAATCGGGGTGGCGATAGTTGACTAAGACATGGTTGACTGTAGACTGTGATGACCTTAGGCATATACCGAAGCATTATGGCCATCCAACAAGAAGCAAGCAACCAATTAGTTCTACAAAATTATCCCCAGCATTCAAGTTGGGAATGCAGGGGTTTGAAACTTGGTTGTCAACGCACAACAAACCAGTTACACTGTTTGTTATTGCCGATTCATTGGAGGATGCTGAGTTTAACCAATGGTTGCAAGCATTGTTGGAAAGATTCTCGCCCCGAGTCACCATAGGTTGTCACGGCCTAAATCATCGCTCATGGTCTGCATGGCCAGCAGATCCGCAGTTGTTTGAAGAGTCCATGACTCAAGCGATATCTGAACTTTCGCAATTCGCTAAGGCAAATTTCAGACCGTGGTTCCGAGCGCCTGCAGGTTATATGGCGCCGTGGATGGCCCAATCATTAGTCGATTGCGGAATAATTGTTGATTCGTCAATAAATGATACTATCTTGACTAAATCAAAATCTGGCCGTGGAAATACTTGGCAACAAGTTCGCAATGCTTGTGCTAAGGTGAATTTAGTAGAACGAGAATGGCTAAAGAAATGGCACTTACCTGTTAATGGTCCAGCATTATCCAAATTCCCGCTATCGATTCTTGCAAAAGCCGCTTGGAATCAACTACCACCTGTAGTCGATGTAGAAAATATAACGCACAACATTGAAGATGAAAATACACTGATAACAACTGTCTATTGGCATATTTTAGACCATTCTCGAAATGATGGGAATTGGCTTCCACCGATTCCCAAAAATATACTGAATCACTAAAAACCGCCAATTTAAGCGTGTATCATGTTCAGTCAACTTAATTGGGGTAAACCACAAACATGGCATCAAACCCTTGCTTCAGCAGAATCTACGCTCCTCGAGAGGATTATTTCGATTGCATTTTTTGCCGGATTAACAGCATTATGTGCACAAATCGCTTTCTCAGTACCTTGGACACCAGTCCCATATACCTTCCAAACATTTGCAGTGCTTGCAACTGGAGTTTACTTACGGAGGAATGATGCGTTCTTATCAGGTAGCCTCTACTTGATAGTCGGTGCCCTTGGCGCTCCAGTATTTGCAGAGGGCGGAAGTCAACTGTTCGACAGTGGGAAACTTATTGCAAGCGGTGGGTATCTGTTAGCATTCCCATTTGCATCGGCATTGGTCGCTGAAGGATTAGACCGCTCAAGGTCTGCTGGAGTTGCAGATATCAGAGCACAACTAATTTGCTGGACATTAGCAATGATTCCAGTCTATGTCATTGGCACACTTTGGTTAGCAGAATCATACTCCGTCGATTTAGCCCAAGCATTTGAGTGGGGTGTTGAACCATTCTTAATATGGGATTTCGCTAAAATTGTCGTAATGGCAATTGTAACAACTAAGTTGTGGAACTACAATCCGCCCAGTAATTGAGAAACCAGTTTTTTCAGAGTCACAACATTTTAACTTTAGATAATTATTTTGTAAATCAAGTTTATCTGTAAGGTACAATTAGCAAGACAGTGAGGAATATGACCCAAGAACAGGATGACAACTTTTGGCAAAATAATGAGGCAACACCGGGCGTCATGCCACAGGCTCAGTATGTAATCGGTGGGCAGGTACAGAGTCCACAAGCGATACCAATAGGTGCTACACACTTCGCAATGTATCCTCAAACCAATGCAATACTGGCTTTGGTTTTGGCAATCGCTTCCTTTGCCTGCGGCGGCCTACTTATGTCGATTCCAGCTCTTATTTTGGCTATTTCAGCAAAAAAAATCACCGATCACAACCCTACTCATCCTGACAGAGGCATTGCAAACGCTGCCTATATCACTTCAATCGTAAATATATGTATCAGTGCAGCAATTATATTGCTGTATGCTGGTGCAATATTTTTCTACATGGCTGGCTGATTATTCACGCTTAGATAGTACAGCAGCTGCACCAAATAGCGCTATAATCGAAGCACCGGCAACAAAGCCTGGTGTTGATTCGGATTCCTTGTCGGAGTCGCTGGTTGCCTTTGAGGCGTCAACGCCGGTTCCAACGATAATCTCGCCTTTCATACCCATAGAGATGTGAGGTTCGCATGCATAGTAGAATGTTGTATCTTCAGTGAAAGTGTGAGAAAAATCTACTGTGGTTGCTGCAGCACCTGAGTATACTCCACCCGCTAAGCGCTCGTTGCTTCCTATGTCTGCAATCTCTGCTACATTGTGCACCATGTCAGAGTCTGTCCACTGCCAGCATACTGTATCGCCAACAGCGATGCTTACCGAGACCTTATCGTAGGCATAACCAGAATCATCAATTCCTATGGTGACGTCACAATTGTTTACTGGTGTATCATCAACAGGCTCATCTGCTGGAGGTAGCAGTATCTTGTCAATAACGTGAATTATGCCGTTGCTGGCTCCAACATCAGCCGTAGTTACGGTTGCATCACCGACTGAGACGCTATCGTTGGT
>DAHU01000097.1:0-2767 GCA_002495945.1 Euryarchaeota archaeon UBA13 | reverse complement strand
ATCAACGGCTGCGCCACTGATTACGTGGAATAACAGAATATCACGCAATGTGTCGTTTTTAGCGTCTGTGTCGTAGTCGTCGAGGTCTATTTCAGCATCGGTGAATGCTTGGTCAGTAGGCGCGAAAACGGTGAATGGACCATCGCCATTTAGCGTATCGACAAGCCCTACGTGATTTAGAGCCGCTACTAAGGTATCATGGCTACCGGTATCTGTGGCGACATCTACAATGGTTTGTTCTCCGTCATCCTGTGCTTGGACAACAAGTAATGTTTGGCTAAGTAATATCAATCCTAATGTGAAAGTTATCAGTCTGTTCATGACGGTTGGGCGATTTTGTGCACTTATAAACCAGTGTAAATTTCACAACCTATCCTCTTGAGTGATGTGATACCTTAATCGGTCAGCCATGCCATAAAGCGATTCAACAACTCTGGTTTCGGGTTTCAAATTTTTCTGTAGGGTGACCCGCATTTCTTGATCAACCATCATGTCAAAACTCTGCATTAGATTGGCAAGTTTTCTTTGTAACCTACCTCCGGTTCTGTCCCAATCCATCAACAAACATACAGAGGAACCTCCGGCAGCATCGTTTCTGGTTCCGTAGGTCTCATACCAGTAAGCAACAACACGCTCGATTGGCCAACCACGATTTAGAACTTCGATAGGTCCGGTAAAGCCCAAAGCAATCAATGCTCTTTTGTCGCGTGGGCCTTCAACAATTATTGGCCAATTGTGCAATCTATTTCTTCGTCTTGCTTCACCAATTGCTTGACCAGCATTACTAAACCGTAACTCATAGTTGCCTAAACCACTACCATCGTTACGATTTTGACTAGCCATTGTATCACTTTATGCTATATTTCAACGCCTTTTTAATCAGTTGTATGTCTTGGTTTGAGACTTTAATTTGCTTGGTTCGGGACTTGTGGCCGGTTACAATATCCAAGTCTCTTTTGGGGACTTTCAGTAGTTCTGATAGCGTGTAGATAACCGCATTATTTGCTTTGCCGCCCTCAGCTTTCGCTCTAACAGCTAATTTCAGTCGCTTTGTCCACTGGTCGTAACCAATCGGTCCGGACTTGTTTGAGCCGGGATTAACTTGAATGTTGATTAAAACCTCGCCAGATAGGGTCAATTGTAGACATTCTTCCACTTCCAAAACCTTCCCCTATTGTACTTAGATTTAGGCGGCAGATAAATACCGCGAAAAACCTTCTCGGCAAGTTGCCTAAAGGAAAAACTAAGATTCATATACCATGGGTGTAAAAGGGCCACTGAAAGGCATCGCAAGATGTTGTAAGACATTTAGCCAACGGCATTTTTCGATAACCCTTAAGGGCTACTATACGGGCGGTCAATCAGGTCAAGTCTATGGTGGCAGACGATACCGTTTTCTCAGTACTTTACGACAAATTTCTTTTTTGGGGCATCCTCGTCGGAATCATCACATTTGCATGGCTCTTCTATGCAATGATTAGATACCGTGCAAGTATCGTTCCTGATACTACTGATGTAGACCATATCGTAGTTGGATCATTTCCAGTAGATCGGCACAATACCAAAATCGAAATTCTATTTTACGTACTGCCCACTATAATCGTAGTTTGGCTAGTTGTTCTCGCATTAGCCTCAAACACAGCGGTGTGGGTTATTCCTGACGAAGATGAAGGATTCGACGTTGAAATCATTGGCCAGCAGTGGTTTTGGGAATTTGAGTACAAGGATGAACTAACTTGGCAAGATGATTCAAGGCTCTCCGGTATAGATGTAGTATGGGGCGACAATGTTACTATTCAACACAGTAGCAATGCAGATGCAACCAATGTCACGATTGTGATTAATGGCGACGCTAACACATATGCGCTCGATACAATCACCGGTTCGACAGTTGTGGAAAATTCGTTCAATCGATTTGTCTCGTCATCAGTATTAGTTGAAGATTCTGAAGGCAATGAACTACATCGATGGGGACACATACCAATCAATCACAAACTTTCTACTGCTGCAGGAGACCATTTCATAGTTCCGTGCGATGAGAAGGTAGTGTTGAATTTGTTTTCTTACACCTCTGATTACAGTCAACTGAACAGTACCTACTGGGGTGTGCAACATTCCTTTTGGCTACCTGAGTGGGGCGTTAAAGAGGATTTAGTCCCCGGTCTTGAAGGTGGCACATTAATGTGGTTCTGGCCCGATGACCCAGGAACATACAACATTAGGTGCGCTGAATATTGCGGTTTGGACCATTCAAAGATGGTGGGCTATGTAGATGTAGTTTCTCCTATTGATAGAGGCGTCGAATTCTGTGATGAGGACACTGGTGTTCAGAAGCGAGGAGGTTCTTACTAATGCGTGCCCGAACCATAGCCCTCCTTTCGATAGTACTACTCTCTCTGGTTATGGTACCCCAATTTGATGCAGCGCCTGGTGGTATTGGCTCTGCAGGTGACAATGGATGTTCATGTCACGGTGGACCATCTTCGGATACTACGGTGTCCGTAGTTGGATTGCCAGAAATGTACAACTCAAGCGAAACTTACAGTTTTACAGTTACTGTCACTAATGACGTAATGGCGCTACACAATGATGGAAGTACTGAAGGAGCCGATCCATGGAATGGCCGTGCTGGCGGATTCAGAATTCTTGCATCCAAAGGTACTGTGGTAGCAGTAGACCCAACCGTGGCTCAGGAAATGGATGGCGGATTAACCCATTCAGCTACCGGTAACGAAGTAAGAACCTGGGATTTTGAATGGACCGCACC
>DAHU01000088.1 GCA_002495945.1 Euryarchaeota archaeon UBA13 | reverse complement strand
TCAGTCGAAAACCTGTCATCAAGCAGAAATCGACTCGGCGTGTGAGTTGATCGACTTCTGGCGTTTCAATGTGCAATATGCAAGAGAAATATACGAAGACTTACAACCACCAGTTTCACCCTCAAGCATGTGGAATTCGAGTGAAATTAGACCACTCGAAGGATTCGTATTTTCTGTCACGCCGTTTAATTTCAGCAGTATTGCGGCAAATCTACCATCCTCAGCAGCGATAATGGGTAATACAGGAGTATGGAAACCGAGTAGAAATTCATACCTTTCAAACTACTACTTAATGCGCTTAATGATGGACGCTGGTCTGCCAGACGGCGTGATTAACTTCATTCCGGGCAAAGCAAGTATGGTTGGCGACATATGTCTTTCACACCCAATGCTTGCTGGCATCCATTTTACTGGTTCGACATCAGTATTTAGGAAGATGTGGAAAGATGTGGCAAATAATCTCGCAAACCTGAGGTCATACCCAAGGATAGTTGGTGAAACTGGTGGCAAGGACTTCATAGTCGCCCATCCAAACTGTGACCATCAAGCACTTACCGTTGCATTAATACGCGGCGCATTTGAATATCAAGGGCAAAAATGTAGTGCAGCAAGTAGAGCATATATCCCTGAGTCCGTGTGGAAATCAATAAGAGAAAATTATGCAAGCGAAGTAGCCAAAATATCAGTCGGTGACCCCAAGGATTTCTCTAATTTTATGGCTGCAGTAATCGACAAAAAATCCTTTGACAACATCACTGGATATATTGACAGAGCCAAGCAAGATTCCGGATGTGAAATCATTACAGGCGGAGAATATGATGGTTCGACTGGTTACTTTGTTCAACCTACTACAATCCTTTGCTCAGACCCACAATATGAATCAATGGCAGAAGAAATCTTCGGACCAGTTCTGTCTATCTATGTCTACCCAGACCACGAATTTGAACAAACCCTTCAATTGTGCGATAATACATCAGAATACGCATTGACAGGCTCTATTTTTGCGACCAACCGTGAGGATATTGAGACTGCAATGGCGGCCTTAAGATATTCAGCAGGGAATTTTTACATCAATGACAAACCAACTGGTGCTGTGGTTGGTCAGCAACCCTTTGGTGGTGCAAGAGGCAGTGGAACCAACGACAAAGCTGGCTCGCCACTCAATCTGTTGCGCTGGGTAAGTCCCCGTTCAATCAAGGAAACTTTTGCTCCACCGCATGATTGGACCTATGGTTTCCTAAACGAATGAAGTGGCAATTTTTTGCTTTTGTCGACATTGTTGACAGACTCAGTCAATACTTTCGGCTCAAACCCATTGCTGACCAAAGAAATTAGCCACCAGCCAGTTGACAATACTGGTGTAGAAATTAGCATTAACAAACACAGGAATACTATCACATTGCCTTCAGATAACTGCCATGACCACCAGCCGCAAAGCACCATTGCAAGGACAAAGAATATCCTGGCGGCCTCGCTTGGGGTGGACCAGCCACGATGATCTTTTCGTGGGGCAAACAAATACTCGGCCAAGGACATACTCGCTAATCATTGCTGTTATCATAAAAATGCCTGTTTGTGATTTAGTGAGCGAGGTCTTAATGAGATGGAACTCTTAGGTACAATCCCGCAGTGATGATTGCTTTGGCCGACTGCTGATTTTTCAGTGACGAGTGATGGGCGAACTGAGCGGGACAAATTAACGATCTAAAGGTAATCATGATGCAAGGTGTCCCACAAACTGGTCTATCCCCTGCGCCAAATAATCTCTACCTATCGCAAAAATCTTCACCATGGAAAACAATCTTTTCCATGCTGACGTCAGTATTAATTTTATTTTTCTTTGTCCAGATATTTGTTTTGGTAGTATTCGGCTTTGTTGATGGGGATATGGATGGAGATTTGGGGCCAATGGATCCTATATTGGTAATTTTCTCCACCTTATGCTCCACGCCATTCTTGCTGATTTTTCTCTTACTACGGAAACCAAAACTGGCCCACATAGTAAGGTTAGAGCCAAGTAATCAAGGTAGCAATGCCCATTATATCACGCCCGGAACCTTGATTCAATCACCGACACCGACTGTTCTTCAGCATCATCTAATACACAACACCGCACCGCTTGAAATGCCTAATGTCAAACAGTTATGGTTTATTTTCATCATTGGAACTATCGTTTCAAGCGTTTGCATGCTGCCTTTGTTGATAACAGGAATCAATTCGTTATCGGTTCTGCTATACTTGATTATTGCCTTGCCCGCATGGATAATTGGATTCTCAACTCCGGTTTTTGCATGGTGGTCTACATCTAACGAATATTTTGGTTTGAGTACAACAAGACGTCAAGGAGAGTGGATGTTAGTCGCAGGAATGTTGTCAACACTACCTGCGCTGTTGATTAATTCACTTATTTCACCAATAATCATCAATTTCTTTGGGCTGTCGATTAGTGATGAGTATAGCCTCGGATATGGTATGATTCTGTTTCTTTCTGCACCAATTGGTGAAGAGATATCGAAAGCCTTAGCAGTCTTGTTCTTGGCTCGCTTTATTGATTCTCCAAAGCGAGGCTTTCAAATCGGTTTCGCGGTTGGATTAGGCTTTGCCTTACTTGAAAATATGATTTACATATTGAGTTCAATACTTGCTGGCGAAGGAGCAGCAATCACTTTCATTTTCACGGCAGTGTTACGCGCAATTGGTTCAATTCCGGGTCATGCAACTTGGACTGCGATATCCGGTTATGCAATCGGCAAGTACGTCATAAGCCGTCGTTGGCATATTCGTAGCTTAGGGATTTTTGACAAATCAAAATCACAGCGTGAAAGTCAGTGGATTCTATTTGATGGTAAATCTGGCCAACCAATAATTTCTTCAAAAACCGAGAAGAAATCTGCCTTACCTAAGTGGCTCTCAGCGGGCCAAGAAAAAATAGTTCCAATAACCAGTAATCCAATCAAAGCCGTAATGATAGCAATCTTACTTCACTCCGCTTGGAATGGCTCGTTGTGGCTCTCGAGTGTCTTGTTACAAGATTATGGCGTCGGAATACAACTGCTTGCAAATCTAACAATTATCGTTGTATTAATCGTTATTTTGTGGGCCCTTCTTCGAAGACTAATCCCATTTGCAATTGCGGAAGATGGTTATATCCAGCAATAACCTTACTTGCATCATCAGAAATAGGGAAGCAAATTTAAGTTACACGCTGTCGACTGAGTTTGGGGAAAACCATGGATTACCTAATCGAAGGTATAAATCAAGGCAACTTGGTCATTACTTCTGTGGTTATGGTCGTATTGGTTGTTGCGTCAACCAAGGCTCGAGTTTTGGACTCCGCTGGAGTCACAGCAGCAGTATTTGTTGGGCTCTTGGTCGGCTTATTGGGTCACTGGACTTGGTTACTCACCCTCTTGGCATTCCTCGTATTCTCACATTTAGCAACAAAATGGAAATTCGAAGAAAAGAAAGCCCGAAACATGTCAGAAAGTGACGATGGGCATCGGGGATGGGTCAATGTATTTGCCAATGGTGGGATACCAGCATTAGTCGCTATGGGCGCATTC
>DAHU01000123.1:6662-8126 GCA_002495945.1 Euryarchaeota archaeon UBA13 | reverse complement strand
TTCTGATTTTGGCCTACTAAACGGCATATGGACTAATAATTTGAGTCGTGCGCACAATTTAGCCCGCGACTTAGAGTCTGGTATGGTCTCTATCAACGAGTATCCGATTACTTTCCCACAAACCGCTTTCACAGGTTGGAAGCAATCAGGAATTGGTATTGAACAAAGCAAAGATGCGCTAAGGTTCTACACCAAGGTAAAAAATGTCAATGTGAAATTGTGAAGTGGAAATATGCCAGTGTTAGTTAGCGAATTGGACAATGGTATTGCGCTGGTCACTATGGCCGGAAAATCTGCAACCCAGTCATTTTCAATGGAGTTTCTTCCGCAAATTGCTGAAGCGATCGATTCCTGCTTGTCTAACCCTGACACCCGAGCTGTTGTCATTACAGGCGAGGGTAAATTCTTCTCTGCGGGTGCAGATATCAATGCATTTGCTGAAGCGATTCAAACCGGCGAAGCGCCGCAATTAATACGCGGTCTTACCGGAATTTTACATCCGCTAATCTTGCGAATGAGGCAATCGCCCACGATTTGTGTAGCTGCAATAAATGGAGCATGTGCAGGTGGCGGGTTGGGGCTCGCACTTGCTTGTGATGCAAGAATTGCTTCAGACGGAGCCAAAATTGCCGCATCATATTCTGGGATGGGACTGTCACCTGATGGTGGTACAACTTGGCTATTACCAAGATTGGTCGGTAATCAAGTAAGCCGCAAATTCTTCTTTGAAAATAGCATTTGGGACGCTAAGCAATCACTGAACTACGGTGCGGTTGATGAATTGGTTGACCAATCAGAGTTACTGGAACGAGCCAAACAAGTAGCGGAGTTGTGGAGTTCTTGGGGTTCACACACCAAGGAAGCCACCAAGCATTTACTCGATGTACAAACTCATCATGACTTCGAGACGCATTTGAAGCATGAGCGTACTTTAATCGAAGCCGCAGGAACCACTGAAGCCTTCAAAGAAGGTGTGTCGGCATTTATCGAAAAGCGGAAACCGAATTTTGATTAAAAGTCAGGCAAATCGGTTTCTTCGGCTTCACCACTTGACCAGTCATAAATTCCGATACCAGTTTTTTTACCCAAGCGATTTTCAGCGACCAATTTCTCAAGTAGTGGATGTGGTTTATATGAATCATCATTGAATGAGTCTTGCAAATTATTCAAGATGTCTCTTCTAACGTCAAGTCCAACTAAATCCGTTAGGGCAAGTGGCCCCATTGGATGTTTGTAACCAAGTACCATCGCAGTGTCGATATCCTTTGCGCTAGCCACTCCATCAGCCAACATTCGAATTGCTTCATTGCCTAGAACAACACCCAATCTCGAAGTTGCAAATCCAGGAACATCATTGACCAAGATGGTGGTTTTATTCATCGCTGAACCGGCAGCTCTGGCTAATTCAATAGTTGCTGAACTGGTTCCTTCATGCTTTACTAGTTCTAGTAATTTCATAATTGG
>DAHU01000123.1:0-6257 GCA_002495945.1 Euryarchaeota archaeon UBA13 | reverse complement strand
GTGGCAAAAACGGTAGTATCAGCGCAGTGCGGGGCTATCTCTTGGAATATTCGTTGTTTCAGTTCAAGAATTTCAGGTACTGCTTCGATTACTAAATCTGAATCCTTTACTGCACTTGGTAGGTCTGCATTTGGTGATAAGTTTGCCGACCATTCCTGTTTTTGCTCGATAGTGGTTTTTCCTCTCGCAATACCCTTGTCCCAAAATGCTTCAATTCTTTGCATACCTCGTTCAAGACCATCAGGATATGCGTCATAAAGCGTGGTTTTCCATCCCGCTTGAGCACAGACTTGAGCGATTCCCGCCCCCATTGTTCCGGCTCCAATCACTGTGACTTTGCTAATCCCCATGTTACATCCCAGCAGGTGATGATTCATGATGGTTGCTTGCCAAAGAATTCTTCTTTTGCGCCACAATCACTCCGCCGGTAATCAGAATAAATGCGGCAATCAGCGACAATCCTAAACTTTCCTGCAGTAGCAAATAGCCCCCGATGATTCCAAACGGCGGCACTAAGTAGACATACAAGGCGCTCATTGAAGCGCCAATTTTTACAATTCCATCGGCAAACCAAACATAAGCAATAACCGTGGAAAATAGGGCGAGAAATACCAAACCTATCCAACCATCAGTACTTGGCATTGATAATCCCTTAACGGTAGCTTCAACTGCAAATATAGGTGTCAGTATAATTAAACCAGCAACTGAAGACCAAACCGTTAATTCGAGTGGATTTAGTGGTTTTTCTGAGGCTTCTGCGGGAGACGTCATTGCTTTTTTCATTAGTATTGTATTACAAGCCCATGATAGTGCAGCGCCAGCAATTAACAAGTTCCCAAGGATACGATCTGCGAGTGGGATGTCGACATTAGGGGAGTAGTAGAACAATATCGCCACGCCGGCAAACCCCATCATCAAACCAACAACGAGGTTCAGATGTAATTTCTCACTTAGAAAAATAACTGCAAGAATGGCGGTAAATAATGGGTTGAAGGTAATCATTAGCGAGGCATCGCCTGCAGCGGTAAATTGCATGCCAAACATAAAAAACGCTTGATACACACATGTCGAGAAAAATCCAATTAGGAATATACGACCCCATTCCGCTCGATTAGGAAACATCCACTGGCCGGAAATTCGTAAAAAGAGTAGGAAACTGAGTGTGGCAATCACGTATCTAATCCATGATGCGGTGAATGGTAGAATGTCATTTGCTACCACTCTGCCGGCTGGCCAACCCAAGCCCCATATTACTGCAACTAAGAATAATTTGATGTGAACAAATACATTGCTCATTCAAATCGCTCCAAACCAAGTTGGAGCATTCTTGACCTTGGCAGGCCTATTTCGGGAAGGCCAGTAGCAGGAGCGTACATCTTTAGTCCTTCAATTCGTGATACGTACAGACCATAGCTTGCCATGTCATCTAGTTTGTAAGGAGTTTCAAGTCCCATTTCTGTTAGAGCATCACATGCTTTTTGGCTGTATATTGGGTATAAATTAGTCGAGAAGTGCATCCATTCTGAGATTCTTTGGGTGTCAATTCCATCAATGGTCAAAAGGTGTTGAAGTAGTGCGACATCAGGATAAGATACTGTTCTTATGATCATCTCAATTTCGTTGGTAACTTCTTCTGGAAACGCAAAAGGTTGTCTTTGCGACCAACTTTCGGCAATTTTGATGTGGTCAATTGAGGCTTTGTTTTGGATGGTAAATATCGCGTTTGAATATTCTTCGTCATCAACACTATCTTCTACAAGACCAGGAAGAACAGAGTAGAATGATTCGCACTTGTCTACATCTACGCCGTAAAGGGAAACAGGTATCATTTGACTCACCTTATTTATGCAGAGACACCGATGCCGGATTCTATTTGTCTTGTTGACATAGGCTTGTTAGCAATCCATTCCTGCTTGAACAGTTCCTTTAGATCAATTTCGTCTTGGTCGGTTGGGAGATTTGCTTGTAAGTAAGCATTCCAGTCATCATCGCTTCCCTCGAAAGGAGTTCCATCGACGTTGAATCGTTGTCCCTTTGCAGTACCAATGCTTCTGTTGAAGTTCTCATGAGGAACGTACAATTTTGGCGCATCGTCAGACAAGTAGCCACATAGTTTTCTTACTTCACCGACAATCTCTTGGTGATAGTGACCCCTTGATTCTTCGTTTAGGGTTGCTTTGTCGACTTCTATGCCTGCCTCTAGTTTCTTACGCTCGTCCCAGCGTCCTTTAACTCCCCAGACATATGCCCAGTGGGCAGATGATGAAGCATCGACACCAAATAGGTCGTGAGCAGTAGAGACCCACTTGTTGATGTATCTCTGTAGTAAATCAAGTGGAATAACACCAGCTTTGATGATTCTTCTTAGACCATTGAAACCAGTACCCAAGTGAAATGCTTCTTCTTTGAGCATTGGTCCCATAGATGCTGCAAGGGGCTTGAAAGCAGAAGTTGAAAGCATTCCAAGTTGGAATTTTCCGTCCCTGTCAACGAACATAGTGTAGCAGAAGAAATCCAACCAGTGCGGCATAGGAATGTTGAACGCTCCAAGTAGTCTGTCTCCATCTTGAGCATTTCTCTCGAGTAGTTTTTGTGCCTCTCTGCGTCCTTGTTGGCCAAAGTAGGTCATCAACAGGTAAGCCATTTGCCAACCGTGGCGTTGTTCTTCGGCCATGATTCTAGCAGCGGAGTATCGATCGAAGTCTGTTGGTGCAGATGCCAGTAGATGTCTTTGTTGTTCTACAGAAGCGAATTCAGTGTCACCCTGAACGGTAATCATGGTGATTAGAGCATCACGCATGCTCTGGTGGGGAACTTGTAGGGAGCGTTCCCACTTTGGCCTACCTTGATAGTCGCCAAATTCGATAATGTCGCCAGCTCTTTCCCAGTCAAATAATACGGATAGCTCGAAGTCCCCTAACCACGATGGGTCGAAACCCACCCTTTTTTGCCAGTCTTCAAAGTTTGAAATCCACTCATCCCAAGTATTCGGTAAATTGTCCATGTTAATGCGAAGAATGGGTCATCCTTATTGTCTTTGCGAACATGTTCGTATTAGCCGATTATTTCATTGTAATATCTGTCGATAATTTTGCATTCAATGGCGTGTAGCATAACTGACAACGTTGACTTAGCAGTGCCCAACTCATCTGACAAGTCGGTTAGGGTTATTTCTCTTGGAGCAGACCAGTAGCCTCTTCGCAGGGCAAGTTCGAATACCTCGCGTTGTCTCCGTGTAAGCAATTTTTCTTCACTAGATCGAGTAGATTTTAGACGCATCTGGATTTTTTCTGCTTGAATTTCACGGACCAATTGTTTGGCTTGAGATGAAGAGCATTGAATGGTCCAATCAGCCCATCCATCGATTACATCAAATGGGGTCCTTGGAACGACACCTACCGTTCTCAATGGTTTGATGAAACCTCCTCCACCGCTGGCAATAGTTACGCTTGCTTTACCCTCGCCGAGTGGGTTCACTGTCTCGATACCTCGCAGATTTTCTAAATCTGCGATTAACTCGGATTCTGCTGCTATCTGTGCAGTACCTCTTCCTTTGCTTAATGGCATGGTTTCGATTATTTGTAAAACTGCATTTGGATAATTCCGAGTTGCTTCGCCTGCCCAGTGTCCGTCTGGTAAGCGCACTTCTATTCTTACTATCTGGGACATGCAATCACAAACTATGGATTCTATCGTGTCGTGATAGTTGATTTGTTTCTACATCAATCATCTCTGCAAAAGTAGCTATGCTTCCATCATCATTTATCTCCACACCCGGAAGATATCCGTCACAAACACCCGAAGCAACGAATATTGCATCCTCTGAGCGGCACAAATCTTTAGCATCCCATAATCTTGTCAAGTCATCATCTATCATGTTCTCTGCACGGGCTTCCTCTTCATCGGAACGGAATACTAACCTACCCTCAAACACGCCACCAATACCTCGAATAGCAGTCGCAGTAATCACGCCCTCTGGAGCAGCACCGATTCCCAACAACATGTCGTGTTCACCCTCGGGTCGAGCCGCCCAAAGAGCCGCTGAAATATCGCCATCACCGAGTAAATGGAGTTGTGCTCCTAACTGCTTAATTTCCTTGAATAGACCATGGTGTCGCGGTCTATCGAGTGCGATTATTCGAACTTCCTCAATCGATTTATCAAGAACGGATGCAACTTGCTCTATGTTGTAAGCAACACCAGCATCGAGACTTACATGCCCTTCCATTTCCGGCCCGGCTGCAATTTTGTCCATGTAACAGTCGGGAGCGTGTAGCAGGGTTCCTCTGGGTGCAGCAGCGAGGACAGCAATTGAATTAGGAAGATTATCAGCACAATTATTAGTACATTCGAGCGGATCTACTGCAATGTCGATTCTTGCAACATCTGGCCTGCCCACTGCCGAGCCCAATTTTTCACCGATGTACAGCATCGGGGCCTCATCCCGTTCGCCTTCACCAATCGCGACACGTCCGTCAAATGGCACATTGTCAAAAGTGCGTCTCATCGCCTCGACTGCTGCTGCGTCAGCCGCCATTTTATCGCCTTTACCACGCCACTTTGCACTTGCTATAGCAGCCATGTCAACAGCTTCCAAGAAGTGATTTGCTAGGTTGGAGACTGTTCCCATATTGGGGGTTGAGAGATTCCAATCAATGAACAATGCGGTTTGAGTGGATTACTCGGATTTGAATTTCTCGACTATTTTTACATCGCAAATTTCGCTATGTGGATACTGTCCGTTGCTGTCTTTCTCAAACGATTTAACCATGTCAAGCGCGCACAGCAAACCTGCGCAAACACCGGTGATGGCTTCCATCTCTATGCCGGTTTTGTAATGAGCAGTAACACTTACAGTACATCTTACAGAATCATCTGAAACCTTCCAATCAACTTTACAACCCTCCAATGGAATTGGGTGACAGTGTGGAATAATTCTTGGCGTTTCTTTCACTGCTTGTATGGCTGCTATTGTAGAAGCCTCGATTACGTTACCTTTTTTGACACTGCCGGAGTTAATCGCCTCGATTGCTTGCTTACTCAATCTGAGCAATCCGCTAGCCACCGCACTACGCTTGATAATCTCCTTATGACTGATATCAACGACTCCTTCTATTTCTTTATCCATATTATCAACCCAATCCTGCTTTCCATTGCTCTCCGTTCTCTGAAACCTCTTTTTTCCAAATTGGAGCCTGAACCTTCAATTCATCAATCAGCCATTCACAGGCTGCGAATGCTTCCTTGCGGTGCGGACTTCCCACATGGATAGAAACAATATTTTCTCCAGCATTTACTTTTCCGGTACGATGAGACATAGCAATTTTCTTCACGCCAAATTTGTCGATTGCTTCACTCGCTAAACTGTGCAAGACACCACCTAGTTTGTCTTGCCAGGCATCGAATTCTAATCGGTGTATTTTGACGCCATCGTCGTACCCTCTAGTGATTCCCAGAAACGATACAACAGCGCCACAGCCTTGCAAATCAAGTGCGTCAAGCAACGACTGATGGTCCAAACTATCCGGAGATTCTGTTATCACAATGTCTCCGGCCATGGCTATGGGATAGAAACGCATAATTCAAACCTCACGCCTCGTTGGAGTGAACATGGCAGGGGTGAGCCCAATCAATATCATGGGCGCTGGCTTGTCAGGTTTGGCGGCAGCAACTATTCTGGCAAAAGCAGGTAGAGAGGTACACGTCCACGATATAAGAGAAGAGTCAGGTGCTCGATTCGACGGTGATTTTCAAGCCTTGGAAAACTGGAGCATGGATACCGATTTCTTTGACCAATTGAGCGATTGGGGTTTCGATATCAGTGAGTTCAAAGCAACCGAATTCAAAGTAGTCGATTTAATTCATCCAGACGATACAATTACCCAAGCTAAAAGCCCTAAAGTCGCTTATCGCATAGTAGAGCGAGGGACTTCGAGTCACACCATAGACCAAGGCATAAAGCGGCAAGCTCTAGCCGCTGGGGCTAAAATTCATTACAAATCAAAGGTAAAGCAAGAAGACTGCCAAATTATCGCTTGTGGCCCCAAGGGCACTTCAGCAGTCGCATACGGTGAAATATTCCATACAGACCACCCGAATCACATCGCTTTTCAACTGAACGATAAGTTGGCGCCCGGGGCCTACTCTTACCTGATAATCATCGACGGAGTTGGTCTAATCTGTACCTGTTTGTGGCGGAAGCAAAAGAAGAGTGATAGGTTTCTCAACGAAACCATTGCTTGGTATGACAAACATTA
>DAHU01000025.1 GCA_002495945.1 Euryarchaeota archaeon UBA13 | reverse complement strand
ACCGTTATCGTTTTTATCATAATCAATGCCTCTACTAATTGAATCGCCATTAACATTGTTGGCATCACCTTCAACCCAACTTATGACATCGAGTATCTCTTTGTCTGTTATGTTTGCCTCACTAGACAAATCGAATGCGTTATCAGTTCTAATGTAAATTACGGTTATATCTGTGGACCATTCTTCTCTAACTTCAAGCAGTAAATCTGTAGAAGGAGCACCGTCTGGTAAGAAAATTTCCACATCATCATCAATTTGGGATTGGAAATCCATACCTTGTTGGGCGAAAAAAGCTGAAATTATGATAAGTAAAACAACAACACTCGCGGGTGAACTCAATACGTTACTATACATATTGTCGAGGGATTGCATGGTTTTTTTTGATGCAGACTCTTTGACCTGTTGATATTTCTGTTTAGCAACAGTGAGCGGTCCATCTTGCTGGACAGACTCTTCGCTCATGGTTAATGCATCTACGAGAGGGATTTGAACAATCCTATCACAGGATTAATTTCACAAGGTTTTGTCAACACTTAGTCTAATCCGAATTCTCGTATTATCAAGTGCCTCAAGAAGCCTCTTGCAGATTGTAAAACAAGTCCAGTTGCCATCAATGAAAGACCTAGGACTCCAATCCACACCGCAGATAGGCCTGGTCCAAGATAACTGTCAATTTGTCCAGTTACATTTTGTGCCAAATTAAGGCCCATGGCAGCGCCTGTAGCAAATAATCCTAACCCGGGGAGCCCAAGAACCAATATTGGTTTCTTATGAGAGAGTGAAATCAACGCCCACGATAAAACAGTGAAACCATGAGACACCGCAGTAAAGTTTGATCCTTTAGGTACGTCGTACCTAACTACTGTCGGAACTTCGGTAATATTCAATTGCTTTTCATGGGCATCTTCTAACATTTCCAGCGATAATTCCATACCTTCGCAATCGAATCTCAATAGATCTATAGCCCGCTTTGAAAATGCCCTAAAGCCTGATTGTGTATCTTTTATTGAAATGTCTCTGGAGAGGTTGCTGGCAGCAGTAATTACTTTGATACCCAATCTTCGATAAGCAGGCATGTCTGTGCCGCCGCCGCCGTCAATAAATCTTGAACCGATAACGAAATCATGTTCACCGTCTAAAATTGGCGTGAGTAGTCGGGGAATATCACTTGCCTCATGTTGCCCATCACTGTCCAAAACTACGAGTGCATCAGCATTTAACTCTCGTGCTTTGATAAAAAGAGATTTCAAAGCCCCACCATAACCTCGGTTTATTCTGTGTCGGACAACAATTGCGCCACAGGCTTCCGCAATCCTTGCGCTCGAGTCAGACGAACCGTCATCTATGCAAATAACTGCGTCGACATACTTGAGAGCCATGGTAACAACGGTACCAATGGTCTCTTCTTCATTGTACATTGGCATGCCAGCTACAACGATTGGCTTAACGCCTTGCTGTGAACACCCATCTTTCACGATTATCGGGCTGACTGTGACTATATAGCGCTATTGATAGTTATAGATTAATTAATGATATATCGACCAATACTCGAAAGTAAAAATCGACATTAAGTCTAGCGACTGAAATGATAATTCAAAAACTGAATTGTGCGAATGTTATTGGTAGACATTAGCTACCTTAGTCAATAATTTGACTTATTGTCGTGACGACTCTTTCACCATTAAGCACTTTATTTAGCGCATTTAGTGAGATTACTAAGGGCACATATTCTTGCCCATCGCTGGTTACATAGGTCTCACAGTCTGAAAAAGCATCACTATTGATGGACACTTTTATTGCCCCTCCAGCATTACTTCTTCTCACGTAACCCACTAGGTTACTTTTGCTTTCTTCATCGTTCATTGGTTTTTCTGGTTTGCTATTCTTTGCCATATTTACACTCCACTGCATCAGCAGCAAAATGTTTGATTTACCTTTATGTTCATCAATCTAACCTTATGATTTGAGACCATTTGGCTTATACGAATGTAGGAATTGGTCCAACTATGCGAGCCTTAGTGACTGGCGGAGCGGGTTTCATCGGCTCACATCTTGTTGATGAACTTATAGAATCAGGATACGCAGTTAGAATAATTGATAATTTGTCCAGCGGAAGCTTAGATTTGATTCAACATCAACTTAGTAACCCAAAGGTTGAATTCATTGAAGGTGATTTAACTTCTATAGAAGTTGTAATGAAGGTTATGGAAGATGTCGAATGTGTGTTTCATTTGGCTGCTAATCCGGACATAAGGTTGGGTACTCAAATCACTGATACTGACCTCAAGCAAGGGACAATTGCAACCTACAACATTTTAGAATCTATGCGAGTTAACGAAGTCAAGAAAATTATTTTTGCATCTTCCTCAGTCGTATATGGCGAGGATGCACCTATGCCAACACCGGAAAATCACGGCCCGTGCTTGCCTATCTCCCTTTACGGAGCCAGTAAATTAGCTTCCGAGGGACTAATCACCAGTTGGGTAGGTACATTTGGTTTCCAAGCCTGGATTTTCCGCTTCGCTAATATCATTGGTGAGCGTGGTACTCATGGGGTAATTTTCGATTTTATTCATAAACTAAAGCGAGACAATACAAGGTTAGAGGTACTTGGTAATGGCTTGCAAGAAAAGTCGTACATGGAAGTGAAGGATTGTGTAAAATCGATTATGCACATTTTTTCAACTATAGATGCACCAATTAATTTGTACAATTTGGGTAGCCACGATACGTGTTCAGTAAGACGGATAGCCGAAATAGTTGTTGAAGAAACTGGCTGTAGCAATGCTTCGATAGAATATACTGGAGGAGATCGTGGATGGGCAGGAGATATACCCCGAGCCATGCTCAGCATTGAAAAAATGCTTTCAACAGGTTATGATGTCAACTACAATAGCGAGACGGCCGTTAGACACACTGTTAGGTGCCTTATCGAAGAAATTGGAATGTGATTATATGCAAGGAAGACTGAGAAAAGATAACAACGCAGGAGCAGTAGGAAGCGCAGCATTATCTGTTGCTTCTTTATTTTTCATCGCAATCATGATTATTGCCTTTACCGCAAATCCAGTAGCCATAGGAACTGATGTCGGTGAACGAGCCCCCGATGTTGAGGGCAAAGCATACAACGGGACATCATGGGTGGAATTTGACTTTGAGAGTTATTTTGATTTATCTTGGGAAGCGGGTAACAAATCCGGTCAATGGGTTGCAATAGAATTCATGGATACTGATTGTCCATACTGTCAGCAAACTGCCGGAGAATACGGGCAATGGGCTAATACCTTTAGCGCCAACAATCCTGATTGGAACGGTCCGCACGTGAATTTCATGGCGTCAGCCACAGAATTAGACATTCCGGGACATGATACCAGCAGGGCTGAAATCCAAGATTTTAGGTCTGAGTATGGTCATAATTTCCCCTACATTGATGACATCGATCAGGATAACATGAAGGAATGGGGGATTCCAGGTACACCAGCATATTTCTTGATACAACCTGATGGCATAATAGCGTGGGTTTCTGGTGACAACAATGAAGATCTTGCACAGGCAATTGTTAGATTAACACCACAGGAGTGAGAATATGTTGGACAATCTATTAGTCGCAGCCTATCTTATTCCAACCTTATTTGGTCTTCTATTAGTAGTCCCATTTGGTAAATCTATAGGCGATAGTCTATCCAGTCGGTTCGAAATTTTAGGCTCTGAGCGCGGTAGAATCACAGCCGGGCTCCAAATAATCGCGTTCTTTGGTTTCGCAGTTTCTGCGCAGACATTTTGGATTTCGTCAAAGATTAGCGAAGGTGGAAACTTTTGTTCCTCTTCAACGGTATTTAATTGCGATGACTTAATTGGTAATAGTGATTTGAATGTCGACCCAGTTTTCGATTTATCTTGGGGAATTATCGGAATGATTGTCAATGCCTTTCTTCTGTTCATGATTCTGGTTATCAAGAACGAGCCTAATGGTGAATATACCGAACGCTTCATTAAATTCGGCACTCTAATCACTGGGGCAGGAATTTTAGTAGTATTGCTGCTAGTATCTTATGAGATACAAGAAGGCAAGATTTGTCTATACTGCACGACTGCACACATAGCAAATATTGCCGCTTTGATAGGATTCCTGCGGCTAAAAATGTTGTTTGATGATAAATCAGCATGGAAGTCAAAATAAGTTAAAATTTGGTGGATGTAATGGATAATGAGACCAAAGTTTGGAGCATCATTACAGTCGTAGCATTAGCGGCATTATTGATTCTCTTGGGCCAAGAGTATGGCTTGTTTGAATCCGATGATTCAGAACCAGTTGAAACAATATTGTTGGCAAGTACTGCAGATAATCCCGATGCATTATCAAACGAATGTGTGGACCACTCAAATCTCGGCCGACATGACCATTCGAATCTGGCGATATACATCAACGGTGAACAGCGGGAGATTCCATCCAACCTAGGGATTAATACCGAGATTTGTAATACTGAAGGCGCCAGTATGCATACAGTCCACACCCATGACGGCACTGGTAAGTTACATATCGAAACTGCAGCAAGCGTAGATGTGCCAATCGGAGTTTTCTTCGATATTTGGGGGGTTCATTTCAATGAAACCGGCATCTTTGATTATCGAGTAAGTAATACACACGAACTAATCATGACTGTAGACGGAGTTTCAAACTACGAATTTGATGACTATCTATTGGTTGATGGCAAAGAAATAGCAATAATTTTTCAAGCCAGAAACTAAGGAACGAAGATTCCTTCAAATAATGCAGCATCAGTTTGTGATTCAGTCTCCTTCATTTTGATAACTGTGATATCAATTCTATCGGTAGAGCTGTAACTTCTCCTAACTTCATGTAGCAGACTTTTTTGAGCGTCCTGCATGTCTTCACCATATAGAATCGTCATATGATGGAATTTTTGATCATTTACTATTGCGATATATTCCACATACCATTCTTTCAACTTCACTTCTTGCTCCCAAGCAACATCGTCCCATGACTCCTCCATGATTATACATTATCATGATAGGTTATCAACTATTTGCCTATATGTTTGGCAAAGTTACCGGTTTGAGGAAGTTTTGATGTAATATTCGGACTTTTCAAGAATATTTCTTGTCATAAATTACCCAAATAATGCCAATCGATATCATGGTGAAGAATATGTAAGGCATAATATTTACCTCGCTGGTAAGTTCGATATCTCGATAAGCAAACTCAACAACGCCCAAAGTAGATGCGCGGCCAATATCAGATTCTACAACCTCATTCGTTGCTTCGTGAATTAGTATTAGGCTGAATTTCCCGTCGGTTGTGAAGTAAACTGAAAAATCATCATCACAGTCACTTGCTGAAGTGTTTGTAAAACCAATATTGGTTAACGAATTAGTCTGTAATTCACATGAAGCAGTCGCTACAACAACTCTGTCACGATGAATCTCGCCTGGATTGATGTAACCATCCGGTACGGCTTTTTCATGAAACATTAGCATAAAAGTCAATTGTGTATTGTAATCTGTGTCAACTAATGATAAGGGGTTGATTTTAGCGTTGTATGTTGTCCCATTTTGACTAATTGTGTATGATAACTGGCTTGCCGATTGTCGGTTAGTTTCTTCCATTAGGATGTCTTTTTGTACATCGGGCCACGAATCAGGTCCGATTCTTAACTGGCCACTTTCAACAACAAATGTTGGTGTTGCGCCAATATTTTGATGAACCAGTCGCATTCGATCAATCCTATCCTTAGCAGCTTCCGGTTGAAAAGCATCCTCGCCGTCGGTCGGATGGTAAGTTACAATACTAATTCTAGACCCGTGTGCGTCAGCCACTTGTTGTAGGTATGGGTCGATGTCCGCACAACTAACACACCATGTAGCACTGATTTCTTCAACAAGGATGGTTCTACCACCAGAAACCTGGATATCATTTTGCCACCCATCGTCGTAGTTTTTTACTTGGGCAGTTGTGCTCTGTGACGTTATTTGTGTCACTATCAAAATAGTTAGCACAAGACAGAACCCTTTTTGAAGAGTTGGCAAACCAGTGGCCTTTCCCATTGATTAACCCAAAACCTCCACCTCTTTCATTATATGTCTGATAAGTGAGGCTAACTTCATTTGTATGATGACCAAGGGGTGGTTGAGGGGACATAGTGGCTGACCATTGGATTGAAAACCACAAACGTGATTCTTGGCGACGTCAAGCAAAATCAAGTGGCTATCGGGCAAGGTCTGCGTTCAAACTAATCCAAATTCAAGAAAAATTCAAGTTAATTCGAGAAGGTGATGTAATACTCGATGTTGGTTGTCACCC
>DAHU01000119.1:3100-3635 GCA_002495945.1 Euryarchaeota archaeon UBA13 | reverse complement strand
ATTGCTGGTAGGTCTGGATTGGTGGACAAGAATTCGCTTGGTGTAGTGGTGACAATTGTTGGATGAGATGCGAGTCTTGAGTACCATTCATGCATGAACGGTCTAGCGTTGTCTTGATGTTGGAATTCTGACATGAACATCCAGTTTTCACCATCAAGAGCGACGGTCAGTAAGTGCTCGGACGGGTCTTCACCAGCATCGAGCAATTCTTGTCGAATGTTGTCAAGGTAGGCGATGAAGTCTGAAACTGCAGCCTCTGGCGTCATGGTCCCATACTGGAATGCGATTCTGTCAGAAATGACTCGGTCTCTAAACACAGTTGCGACCTCGCCACCATCCGCACCGGTAACAAGCCACGGTGTTGCAAGATTGCTTGCGATGTCGACGTCAATCATGTTGCCATTAACATCAGTGGACTTCATTAGAATCTCTTCATCGGTAACCATCCATTGAATTCCGACATCCGACACAGGTTCAACCATTGCAGGTGAAACCGCTTCTTCACTAGGCCACATACCGGTTGGGCGGAAGCCTA
>DAHU01000119.1:1974-2705 GCA_002495945.1 Euryarchaeota archaeon UBA13 | reverse complement strand
ATACCATCTTCCATGGTCCAACCGTCCATCATCAGTAGTGGCATGATTGGATGGTAGTATGGTGTGGTGGTCAGTTCAACTTGGCCGCTTGCGGCAAGTTCACTGTACATTGGTAGAACATTCGCCATGTGGTCATGTTGTCTATCAACTACATACATCAAATCAGCATGGGTGTACTGTCCTGGCTGCATAAATAAGTCAATTAAGCCCTGATCATAATGGCTAGGATTGTATTCACCAAGGACATAGTCCGGTGAGAATTGGTAAAGATACCACAGCACTTGTAGGTCAAGATAATCCTGTTCGTTAAGCAAAGTGTCACTCATGATAGTGGCTGGCTTGAGGTTGTGCAGCGTCATATCGTATAGCTCAGAGTAGCGATTGCTGGATGGGTACAACCACGACTGGATATGACCTGTCTCTGAAACATTGTATATCCAGCCGCTGTTCCAGAATGATTGGAATTGCATAGTGTGTAATTCGAGTGCTGTGGCGTTTGGATAACCGCCTTCTGGCCACGGGCGCTTAGCCATATCTGTGTGGTCGTCGAGTGGTTCGTTTTCGTAATAATCCACCAACTGCTCGATGAATGATGGAACTAGATTGTAGGTAACTTTAGTACCGGTTTGTGCGAGAATTCCTGGTGAATCAACATACTCGGTCATGGCGTGAACTCTAACCCACGGCATTTCGTAGGTATCGGTTAGTTTGTTTTTGTAATATGGTTGATG
>DAHU01000119.1:0-1602 GCA_002495945.1 Euryarchaeota archaeon UBA13 | reverse complement strand
GCTTCGATGACCGGTAAGGAATTTGGTGATGTGGCATTGTTGATATTGTCAATGTGATAATAGTGGGTGAAGGTTTCTGCGCCGTTTGAGCTGCTTGGGTTGTCACTTGGGAAAGATGTCCAGACATGTCCCGCGTCTTGCCACTGCGCGTAAACCATGAATTGTACTGTAGTTGGACTGCCAATTGCAGTCCAAGGGATTGCCATTTCAGTTATTGGATTATCAGCCCAGCCAACATAGATGCCGGAGTTATCCAATGTTCCTTGATCGACCCACGAAGAACCGTCGTAGGAAAAGTATTGATTGTAGGTAGAATCTTCCAACGCAAAGCCGTATTCTGCTGCAAATGGTAATGTGTGAGCAAAGTTCCAATCCTTGCTCAACACTGAGCCGCTTTCACTGGTGTTGAAGTAAATGAATAGGTCTGCGCCCTCAGATGTCGAAGCCCAATCTGTGCCTGTCCATGCGACATAGAGATTATCCGCATCCCAGGTTACATGCAAAGACACTCCGTTACTATCTGTAGCAATCTCTGTATCTGTGGACCATTCGGAAACATCACCATCAACAGTAATTGTTTCTGGTGTTGTTGCGGAAACAAATCCCATTCCGGCTTGTAAACAAAACAAAAGCACGATGAATACGGCAGTCGCTCTCATCAGTTTCTCCTGTATATGATAACTTGAAAGGGTTTATTGTCGACCATTATAAACATGGGAGAGGAAGTTGGAATTCTGTGTCACTTAACCTCATTACCTAACGGGAAAATCTCAGATGGAGATAAATTTCTGCAATATCTAAAAGAAAATAATTACTCGAAATGGCAGTTTTTACCATTAACGCCGCCTGATAAACACAACTCTCCTTATGCATCCCCTTCTGCATTTGCCGGGCACTATGGCATCTGCTCCAGTGACGTGGTCGGAGATTTGTCTAACGAAGATTACTGGCTGGAGGATTGGGCGCTATTTGCTACAATTACTGAACATTATCCGGGGGTAGACTGGACGCAATGGCCGGAAGAATTGCGCAATCGTGACCCGGATGCATTAGCAAAATGGCGGGGAAAAATAAGCCCAGAAATTAGACGTCAAGGTATTTTCCAGCATGAATGGCTGGCAATGAAAGCGAAGGCGAACGGGAAAGGAATCGATTTGATTGGAGATTTACCGATTTTCATTTCCCATCATTCAGCAGATGTGTGGGCTAACCCAGAATTATTCCAGTTAGATGAGAACGGTTTGCCGACGGTTGTGGCAGGTGTGCCGCCTGATTACTTCAGTAAAACTGGGCAGAAATGGAATACTGTCCTGTACAATTGGGCAGAGCATGAAAAGACAAATTGGCGATGGTGGCGAGAACGAATGGCTCGTATGCTTAGACTATTTGATGTGGTAAGAATAGATCATTTCAGAGGTTTCCATTCCGCTTGGGCGGTACCAAGAGAGGCGGAAGATGGCGTGATTGGAGTCTGGCAAGAGGCGCCAAAAGATAAGATAATCAAGGCCTTAGTAGATGTAGCGGGAGATGAATCTAGAATAATTGCTGAAGATTTAGGTATAATCCCACAAGAGGTGATTGACTTACGACTAAAATTTAATC
>DAHU01000082.1 GCA_002495945.1 Euryarchaeota archaeon UBA13 | reverse complement strand
TGATTGGTGGGAAGAGGGTGATGTTGTACAGGCTGCCGAACTAATCAATTTGCAAGATACGGCAAATTAACCCCAAAACCTTCGGGTTCGAGCGTATTCTATTTCCGCTAAGTGAATTGCTCTAAGTAGGCCATCTCGATTATTTCGAGGAACCTTGCGCAGGATTCTCTGTGCCGTCGCTTCACCAATACCTCGACCCATCAAGCACATGATTGCCTCCTGCCCTCTATTCTGTACCATTTCTGCATTTTTTATCATCCTAATTCGGTCGGAATCTTCATCCGATGCAACCCAATCCTGCAACATCGAAAGCAATCCTTCCCTCGCACAGGCCTGCATCCTACCATTACATTTTAGACAAATACCAATATCAGCAATCTCATTATACCTTGCAACTCTAAATCGCCTGATGCTTTTGCACTTCAAACAGCACAGTACTGCTCGTTCGTTCTCTAACCGTAATTTGAGTCGTTCCCTAACAGCAGCATTATCCCAATTTGGTAATAACAAATCTTTGCTTGACCGTCTTGACAGACCAATTGGTCCAGCTGCAGCAATTTCAATCGCTATCACTCCCTCTTGAATCGCGGATAACACATCAGACGCCCCTTGAATATCCATTTTCTCAAAAAATAATTTATCCAATACCTCTCTCAATACCACTGTACCACGGTATTTGCGAATTAAGGCTTGGAGATTTATTCTTCTCGGATCTACCCCATGCCTAATTATTCCGAAAGTCTTGCCAACTTCAGCAAATCGCCACCTTAACTGTCGAGAATTGGGCAGAGTTACGCTTAGTACACCCTCCAAAGCATCAGGTGGCGTTTCATTCAGCCAACCTACTAAATCTTCAGGAGATATACCCGAGGCTTGAATCCCAATTCTTGTTGATTCTATGATTAATCGCCCCCAACTGCCGGATTTAGTCGAGGCCATGGCGAGTAGTAGGTGACCGAGCGTCTCGTTAATCTTGGTACCGTGACAGGAATTGATGATTATTGCATCATTCCTTGCCTCAATGGTAATTCTACTATCCGTAGGAATAACTCCCGATGCTTCCATGTGTTCGCCGATTTCCTCGCTCAGCATTCCAAGTCCATGCTCATTTATCGGGTAGTCAGTGAGCGTTAAATTAGATGATGATAGTAAGTTAAATCGATCAACAGAGTCTAATTTGTCGACAGAAATCAAGCCTAAATCTTCGGCTACCAATTCTCTCAATTTGCCAATCTCTCTTGCGACATCTGCGGGCACAGGTGGCAATTCACCAACCCATTGCGGTGCTTTTGCTTGGTCTGATGCAGGGACAACCAATAGTTCAGACTTTTCTGGGTCTGCATCAATTATCATCCAGGTGCGACCAGCGATGACAAATCGTCTCACTGCCCCATCTTCATCTTCACCAGAATCATTGAGCGATAGAACGAATGCTTCATCAACCGTACCAATGGTTCTTCTGGTAACACTATCCCTAACTTTGTATGATTGTTTATCTGGAATCATTGACAGGTGTTTACTGACCCAGTCACGTGTTCTGCCTGATACTGAAAACCATCCGTTAGCATACTGAGAAGGTAATTTTAATTCTATTTTCTTCAATTTATCATCGATATCTGCATCGGGAGTTTTGAACAATGGTCGTTCGTCAGGAAGATTTACCAATTTATTTTCTGCCATCAGTTTAGCCTCTTCATAAATTGCTGTAGGCCAACGATACCAAGGCGATTCGATTGGATTCTCGACGTATTTTACCAACCAATTATCGGCAATTACCTCCAATAATTCAATTGTATTGTCACGATTCCAATCCTTAAATTGGGGCGCATTGCTAATGATTTTTGTAGCATCATCTATTGGTACCGCCTTGAAACAGTGGGCCATCAGTATTAGTTGATTTACCGCAACAGTTCTTGGATTATCACGCCAAATTACCGGTTCTAATTCACCTCGCATGGCTCTATTAGCAATGACCGTGGCCTCGGATAATTCATCACAATCCCAAGCGAAAATATTGCCTCGGCCGATGCCACCAAGACGGTGGTCTGCTCTCCCAACCCTTTGCAGTAAACGATCAACTGAACGAGGGCTCTTGATTTGTATTATACGATTAATTAGACCAATATCAATGCCTAATTCAAGACTTGAGGTACACACTAACCCAGAAATTTTACCGGTTCGTAGACCCTCTTCCATCTCAACTCTAGTCTTGGTTGCAAGCGAGCCATGATGCACTCCAATATCTAAGTCAGGAGCCATCTTTTGTAACCTGTTAGCAATTGTCTCGGCATCACTTCTACTATTGACAAACAGTAAGCATGGTGCATCTTGACGAATCATTTTGATAACATTTCGAAATATTGCATGAGCCCGAGACGGGATGGCATATTCAATCCCTCCTGTTTCATCTTCTGGAGTGGGAAATTCCGTTTCCACAACAATTTCAGTAACTCGCTTTCCGGTTTCGATAATTGGTTCACCATCATCAGCAAGCCAGCTTGCTACTTGCTGCGGATTACCAACGGTGGCCGACAACCCTACTCGCTGTACTTTTTTGCCCGACAAAGCCTCAAGCCTTGCTAAACCCAACGACAACTGCCAACCGCGTTCGCTAGCCGCTAAATCGTGAACTTCGTCGACTATAACTGCTTCAACTGTTTTTAACAACCCTCGCAGATTCTTTCCCGTGAACATCAATTGAAAGGTTTCAGGAGTTGTCACAAGAATGTGTGGTGGCTTTCTAACTTGTTTTGCTCGCTCTGATTGAGTAGTATCACCATGCCGCAAACCAACACGTAATCCGACTGACTCCGCAATTTCCTGCAGCCTACGATCAACATCTCTGTTAAGTGCTCTGAGCGGAGTTATGTAGAGAACTGATAATGGTTCCCAGTTTTCGCTGATACAGCGGTGCAGGATTGGTAAAATGGCTGACAATGTCTTACCTGAACCGGTAGGAGCAATCAACAATCTATTGTTACCTTGAATTATTGCTGGGATGGCAGATTCTTGAATTGGTGTTGGTTCCCAACCCTTTGCAGCAAGCGCTTTTTGCAAATTTTCATGAAGTCGGGAAAATACACTAGACATACTCTCCCCACCCCCGCGGTGTATGGTTACCCCAATCACTTTTGATTATTTGTAGTAAAAATTCCAAACAAAACATCAAAGAACTCAAACATGATACCACCTACCAAGCAATGGTGATGATATGGGGTTCTTTGGCGATTTATGGGACAAACAGCACGGCAGACAATTGATGTTGAGTGCAACAGCATTTGGTGCCTCCAGCGTTTTATTAATGGCCAGTGCATACCAACTACTATTCCTGCAAAGCGATGCCGAGTGGGGTGATTTTACCGGTGCTGCAATAGGAATGATAGTACTTTCAAGTCTCATCTTAATTGTTGCAACTCCAGAGTTCCTCAACCTTAGAGGCTATGTCAATTTACTCGACGAACTAAAACAGATTGACTCGACTTCTGAATTGAAGCGCCGCAAGTCTGAAGGGGATGAAGCGGCAAAAATTCTCGGCGCTGGTCACGCTGTTGCGTGGGAAGATTTTCTCGTTGAAAAAGGCCTGAAAAAGCGCAAATGAGGGTAAAAGTTGAGCGATAGTAATCCGTTGAGTAATCTCCTACGAGAGATGATGTTAGCGGTAGCAATGATTGCTTTCCTCGTCTTAGGTTTGTGGGCGCACACCGGTACTATGCCTCCTTTGGTTGTAGTTGAATCCTCATCGATGATTCACGAAACGAATGGAGAGATTGGTAGTATTGATGCTGGCGACTTAATCTTAGTAATGGACACACCCTACGATAACATTGTAACTTTTGCAGAAGCCAGTGACCGAGACAATAAGTATCACGGCTACGAAACACACGGAATGGAAGGTGATGTAATTATTTATCAGAAAAACGGAGATGAAGGTACACCGATTATTCATCGGGCGATTATGCGAGTCGAACCAAGCCAGACCATGACTCCAAACCGTGCGGCAAGTAGTGATGCAAATAACTCAGAACACTGCCCGAACGGGGGGACATGGGATAGTGGCGCAGTAGACAAAGATGGTGAGATGGGTACTTGCGTTTTGACATGGGCAGTTCCCGGAACCAATGTCACCGACTCCGAAACGATAACCATAAGATTTGATGGTTACAGTGCCGGTTACTATGACTGCAAACGAATGGCTCACGCTAATGTGGAACCATATCTAGTGGTATGGAATTGGCAACCAAAACATTCTGGAATCGTGACCTTGGGAGATAATAATCAATGCTCAGTAGACCAAGGGGGACTAGTTGTAAACGGCTCTTCTGGTGTTCATAGCGCGTCAGGTGTTGCTGGACCAGTAAGAGAAGACTGGTTGGTTGGTGTAGCCGGAGGCGAAATACCATGGCTGGGAACTGTCAAATTGATGTTAAGTGGTCCAAATTCACCTGGCACACATTACGTTCCTGGTTCATCATTCCTATTTTTGGCAATGGTCATTGGTGGCATAATTTTTGCACCGGTCGGCTTGGAAGCTGTATTGAAGAAAATCATGCAAGATTCCCCAGAAATGCATCAAGCCAAACTCGAGGCCGATTATTCCTCAGAGGAATGACGGCTTCGCAGTGCTGTTGCTTCTTCCATAGTTAACTCACCTTTGGCAACCATAATCGCCGCCTTTTTTGAGATGGTAAATCCACCTTTGGAATGCTTTCGACTCTCGGTTTGGATATACTTGATATCGCCCTGAGTTGGACTAATTTCTCTTGTTTGCCAGACTTTAGTGCCAGAATTCGCTGCAATTCTTAGTGCCGAAATGGAATGATTATTGCGAATGAGTCCTGAAGAGGTGCGACTCTCATTGACCTGTTCAGTGATCCAATTTCTCGATACGCATTCGTTTACAATTCGGTCTCTAATTAACGGCGCTCCATCACCTACTCGAATCGTAATTTCCTCAAATTCAGCTATTTTTCTTAATTGCTGTAGTTTTGGAACGACGTCTGCTATGGAGGTTAGTTGCATTATCCCACAAAACGCTCCATCGACTAGCCAGGCTATGCCAGGATATGGCCCTGGATCAACACCGATGACCAACGATACTGATGCAGCGGGACCCTTAAGCTGGAACATCGCCGACAAAATCGCAGTATCGATAGTATCAATCTCGACGGGTATCGGAGTCCCTACAGACGGGAAATTAACAATCTCTGAGGGCGATGAGAACCAGATTATACTTTCATTTGGCACGGGTTTATTGAGTTCTAAGACGGTGAATTCAAGTTGTTTAGAGCGAAGTGACTCGATTAATTTGAACGACAAACGGAAGTTATCAGTCCGTATTGCCAAGCGGGCCATGGAGTTGCCAAATCATTGAGGAACACAAACCTACCGAAATTTTTCAGACCAAAGAAATCGCAGTATATCATCTAATCAATACCGAAGTAATCAAAAGCGCTTGACATTGATTGGTCAATGTGAGCAGCAAGTATGAGAGAGAATTGAGACAGGTTCTCGCTGGCTTGGCTAAGGGTGTAGATGCGATAATTAAGTCATGTTCTGAGGTTGAAAAAGCCAAAATGAGACTAATAGAAAAGCGTCCGTTCTTGGTTGTTAGAGCTGCAGGTTCTGGCATCGAAGGTTCTGGTGACTTGTTAGCATTAAGAGGCGATATTTGCTTCCCAATTGAGGTTAAGTCATCTAAAGAACCCAAACTATACCTCTCGGGCAGAACCGTAGAGCAATATAATGCATTGGTCTATGAAGGCAACAGATCGTGCCTCATGCCCCTTTACGCTTACCGATTGAAAGGTGTAAGAGGTGATTCTTGGCGCATCTTCCGAGTTGAAACTGACACTCTGCACGGGAAGTTGAGAAAACTTGCGCCTTCATTACCCAGTTTACCATTAACGAGAAACGGCAAACCATACCTAAACTGGAATGACGGCATGCCGCTTAACGAATTCATCGCTCTTATCTGTTCCAAGAGTGACTCGCAAGAAAATATGAAAAATTTACAGCATCGTAGTAATACTGTATCAAATTTGATTGGGCATCAAGATATTGACAGAAATAATCCAATTAGCCCAAAAAGGAACATTTTGGAAGAGTTAAAAAAACGTAGATTGTAATCTCAAAAGTATGGAATTATCAAAATAAATAATATCATACCCAACAATGCTAATGAAGAAATATTCGAAGCTTTACTGGAGATATGTTCAATCCACATCGGATTTATATCCCAAAATTTCAATTTTCTGCCTACCTTCTTGACACCGTTGAGAATACCCCTCAGCATGTCTTTGAACATGTGACCACCGTCAAAGGGTACCATTGGAATGAGATTAGTAAATCCTAACAATATATTGACCCATAGCAACCAGAAAAATAAGTTGACTAAAAACAGGAGACCATCGGTTCCAAGGGTTTTGGCAAAAGAGTTGTCATCGGCTTGTAGTAAAGATTCTTCAAATGGATGCATGGCAACTCCTTGTAATTCAAACGGAACAATCATCATGCTGAGAGTATGGAAAGGAACCATGATCGATTTTTGCATAATGTTACCTTCCCAACGAGGCGATAATGGTCCGGCTAATCTGTCGATTCCGGCGGTGGATCCAGAAAGGCCTTCAACCCCGAGAAAAGGGTCGCCTCGTTCAATTCCCAGTGTTTCTAGGTCCGATGATGACCACCCAAGGTCTGTGTAATACTCGTACTTATCAGACAATGTAGCATTGACAGTCTCAATCTGTCCATCCCTATGCATTACCGTTATCGAGATACTATCATTGGCAGAATAACCTGCCATAACGTCATAGAAAGCATCAACATTTGCAACTGGTTCTTCATCAATGAATTGGATTGTATCCCATGGTTGTAATCCAGCATCATAAGCACCCTCGTCTTGGACGATGCCTCTAACATGGACGCCTGAATCCTCCGCTACGAATTGTCCTGCCAAACCACCAAGGAACATCAAACAAATTACCGCCGCAAAAATGTTAGTTGCTGGACCTGCAGCAAACATTCGCATACGTTCTTTACTAGGTGCAGTGGTTAATTCCTCATATTGTGGCTCAGCAAATGCACCCAAAGGCAAAGGACCTAGTTGTAGTAACCCGAAAGAGCGGATTCTCATACCGTGAGCTCTTGCTTGTAAACCATGACCGAACTCATGAATTACCAGCGCAACAATGAATGCTAGTGCCCCCCAACCCAACGGAATTACTGGATTAAGTCCGGGAATTGCTACCAGTTCGCTTGCGCTTGGAGCGGTTTCTGGGGGAGTAATCAGTGCCGTTATGAAAGCGATAATCATCAATAATCCAACCATTAGCATGGAAAATACACATACCCATAAGGAGACTTCACCATAGAAACGCCAAAAGCTTCTCGGCTTGACCGTTTTATCTAGTAATTTCAAACCCCTTTTGCTTCTAACCATTAGAATGACTCCGAATACTCGGGACGCATTCCATCTGTCCAACGTACCGTTATTTTCCCAAACTCTCAGTAGAATATACCAAGTGAATATCAGCAATAAGACGAACGACCAGTCAAAATCAACCGTCCCCCAACTCGCTGCCATGCACCTGCCATGTTGTCACTTAATTTGAATATTAACAACACATGGACAAGTTGAAGAATGAGGAAAATGAGGGGTGTTCATGCAACCACTAAGTGACGACATTGCCGAGTGGTGCGACGAAACTTGGGGTCAAAACCCGTTTGAAATACTCGAGTGGTTTGAGGATGATGAGTCGGTTCAGGTGTTCATAAAATTGCGACGTAGCGTACTGGTCGCCGATTTTATGTTCAAAGAAAATGCGATAAACATGGCACGTGACCGAATTGAAATTAAACATCATTTACACATACCCCTCGATATTTGGAATCCCGGTTCGATACAAGCAACAAGAATCAGCGATGGCAGAGTTAGATTTAGGCACAGAAATTCAGATATCGTTTTAGCGGCGCAAATGCGAGCCCCAGAATGGGGAAAGAATGTATTAGAAGATTGGTTAATGTCACTTAGAGGAGAACAGCTGAGACCGAAAGACAGGAATCAACGGTTAGCATCAATAAAGCGGGTAAGAGAAATCGTCACAAGGAATGTTCACTCTGCCTCATTGAAGAACGCACGAGACGATTTGAACATGATTAAAATAAGAATTAGTGCGGCAGAATTTGGCTTGAATCCATTTGAAAGTACGATACAAGAAGCGGAATAATCAGTTCAGTCTAACTTTATATCGTTCTCTTCCGTTAACATATAGCGTAATCTTACCGGATGACGAGACGCATATTGCTGCGCATTCTGCAAGTTGAGAGATAGCTCTTGCAGCAAGGTGTCGACCTCCTTCACCATACTTGGGTTGTGTACCTGCCGGAACCTGGATGTATCTTCCAGCGTCACTTGCAACACCATCTTTATTGAAAAATATAGCTCCGTCTAACCAAGCGAATTCAGCCAGGGTTTCGTGATTTTCATCGAACAAGATACTCTTTTTATCAGCATCATGGCCTTTGAACGGATTAAGCACCAATGGCGTTGAGTATTTTCTCAATTTCGGTAATGAGCCAATGGCAAATAATGCGCCTACTGAATGTCCCTCTCGACCTCTCGAACCTATGTGTCGTGCTAATTGCATCGCCTTGGTCAACACTTCTAGGTCAACGTTGATTTCAATTGCTAGTGTCGCAAAGCGATTGGCGTTTAGCATTGTTGTGTCAATCGAGAAAATGCCATCCATGGGTTCGGCAAGCACAACTAGTAATTTCTCACCACGGGAAATTCTGCCCTCACCAATCGCCTGCAAAATCATATCATGTAGTTGTGATAATACCTGTAGTCCCATAGTGGATAATGACTCATCCATCATCTCAACGACGATTTTATCATCGCTAAACGATTCAATTACTCTTGATTTACTGGTCAAAATTGTAGTATTGACCTCTTTTGGGATGACCTCATGAATTTGCCTAATCTTTTTGACGCTATTTGAAATCATAATCACAGAATCAAAACTTTTCCTATCCGAAGGAAAAGCACTGGCGACCGATTGTACTAGGTCAACCAACTTATCACCTATTGATTCGTAGTATCTACACCAGGCAACTGATCTTCTGATTCACGATATACTGTACGCATATTGTTGATGAAATTACGCTCTTTGATGACTAAGATAAACTCACGGAATCCTGGATCTTCTTCACCATCTAAATGGTTGAGCAGAACCTCGAGAGTAATTCTTGCACCCTCTCTGTGGGGGTAGCCAAAGATGCCCATTGAAATCGGTGGTGAGACTATTCTCTTGACATCCTTCATTTCCTTGAACCTATCAAACAGGTTGTGGTATGTTTCTGGGAGTAGTTGACGTCGCGATTCGTCTTGACTTGGTCTTCGACAATCAGGACCAACAGCATGAATGATATGTTTATAGTTGGAAGATAGCGCAAATGGCTCGGTAACTACATTGTGAGTTACTGCGCATGGTGGAGCATTTATCTTTCTTTTCTCGAGGCAAATATTACGAGTAACTTGAGTTAATTCTTGGCCTGCTTTTGCGTGAATCAATGCATCCAGACCCTCACGGCCAGACAACCTGTTATTTGCTGGGGTAATGAGTGCATCACCGGTATGGTCCCATACTTCACCACCGACTACAGTTAACACGCCCCATTTGCATGTTCTGGCCATATATAGTTCCGGCATAGTACAAGCATGGAGGGGTGTCTTACTTATTTAGTTCGCCAAAATGTGCATTTTTTTCTTAATTTCAACCAATATATAAGCCACCGAGTCTTTCTTTGGAATAATTCATTATCTACCTAGTATTAGGAGTGACGATAGCATGGCTGTGGGATATGTACTCGTAAATGTGACGCCAGGTATGGAAATTGAAGCCTATAACACGATTAAAGGCATGGACAACGTAGATGACATCACTGTTTTATTCGGCGACTATGATTTGATTGTCAAATTAGTTGCCGATAATCTTGCATCGATTGCAAAAACTGTGGTGGAAACCATCCGCCCCGTGGAGGGTGTGATTAACACAAAAACACTTGCTGGAGCTGACGTTGTCTAAGATGGCTTTTAGTGCCTCGATTAGGTGTTTTTTGCTTGTTGGAAAGGGGTGCTGCGGCCCATATGTAGCGCAGTATAGCGGTTTTTTGGCATAAATACTATATACCTAACC
>DAHU01000109.1:3362-3943 GCA_002495945.1 Euryarchaeota archaeon UBA13 | reverse complement strand
GATGCGAAGAAGAAACTTGCCAGCGAATCGCCAAAAAAAGCCTTCGAGTATGCTTTTACTATACCTGCGCAGTTATCAGCCGGCGATGATGCTTTGGGTAGGGCTGCTGAAGCGATTAAAGAAGCAGAGCGGCAATTGAAACAGAGTGATGGTTTAGACACTAGCGAATTACTCGAGCGACTAAACAATGCAAGCGAGGCTTTAGAGGCTGGAAATGCCAGTCAGGCTGTGGGTTTAGCCGATGGTGTAGTTCGTAGCATAAAGGCTGAACGAGAAGCGATGGACGATACGAGAAGAGCATTAAGACAGAAAAAGAAACTGATTAAACAATTTGATAGTCGTAAAGACAGTGAAGAATGGCATGCTAAACTAGCAGAGATTATCGAAGCGGCGGATAGTAAACAATGGACTCATGCAGCAACCCTGCTCGATAGAATGACTGCTGAACTCGATAAATCTGGGAAAGAAGTTGATGAGGCAAGGGAGTTACTCGACTTCGTGATGGATGAATGGAAAATCTTGCGTAATCAGTTAGAGGCTGCTATGGTAAAAGCAACAGACGGGCAACGATTAGAATGTGA
>DAHU01000109.1:0-2975 GCA_002495945.1 Euryarchaeota archaeon UBA13 | reverse complement strand
GAGAACCTATCTACTGCAGATGATTTAATGGAAAAACTAAGACGAAGAATATGATTATTCGGTCATCTCAACCAAGACATCGCCTTGTTGGACTTGATCACCGGGCGAGAAATTTACTGTGGATATGACCCCATCATCAGGAGCAACAATTCTGTGTTCCATCTTCATGGCTTCCATGATAAGTAGCAGTTGACCTGCTTCGACAGAGTCTCCGTTAGCAACTTTTACTTCGAGTATTTTTCCGGGCATTGGAGCAGTCATGCCAGCATCCGAATCATTGTCAATCGAACCTGCCTCTGTCTTTTCTATGCAAAATATGTGCCCTTCAAAATGAACCCACCAAGTATCACCGACTTTAGCAGAATGAGCAAAACTAGTTCTTCCATCTGGCTGCTTTACCATAATTCTACCATTATCAGATATTATTGCGACATGATTGCCTAGAATCCATTCTTGACCGTCCTTAGCAACAGTCACTTCAACCATTTCTCCGTCAACTTTGAACTCGTGTTGCATTAAGGATACCTCCTGTTCAAAGTTGAAAACGGACTGACTGGACCTTCACTTACACTTACATCTTGAGTTTGAACTCTGTGCAGACCAGCACTTTCGCTTACTGCAGCGACCATCAGTGCAGCATCAAGAGATGATTGTGAATGATTTGGTTGCCAGCCATCAGGCCAAACTCGGTCGATTAACATCGTATCAGTTCTGCCAGATATTACGTCTCGATTATCACACAGTTCACGTAAAAATCTAATGTTTGTCGTTGTGCCTAGGACTACAAATTCATCTAAAGCGCGACGCATTCTTTGCAAAGCCTCTGGTCTTGACGGTGCCCAAACGATTAATTTGGCTAACATAGGGTCATAATTTGGAGTGACTAAATCACCCTCTCTTACCCCTGTATCCAATCTAATTCCCGGACCAGTAGGCGCTCTAAACATGGCTAATGGGCCAATGGCTGGTAGGAAATTATTACTTGCATCTTCGGCGTAAAGGCGAACTTCGATCGCATGACCCCGTATCATAAGTTCACCACAACTCATTGGCTCACCAGCAGCGATACGCAATTGTTCTCTTACTAGGTCCACACCCGTAACCATCTCAGTCACCGGATGCTCAACCTGAATTCTGGTATTCATTTCGAGGAAGAAGAACTCACCATTTGATGCCAAGAGAAATTCTACGGTGCCCGCACCGACATAGTCCACCGCTTGGGCTGCCATAACCGCTGCTTCACCCATCCTAGACCGCAGACCTTCAGTCATAACCGGACAAGGTGATTCCTCGAACACTTTTTGATGACGTCTTTGTACACTACATTCGCGCTCTCCAAGGTGAATGGTTTTGCCATGTTTATCAGCTAATACCTGAATCTCAACGTGCTTAGAACCTGTCAATAGGCGTTCGACATATACTCGCCCATCACCGAATGCGGCTATTGCTTCCCTGCGAGCACCTTTAATCGCTTCCTCGAGGTTTGTTGGGTCTTCGACTTTTCGCATTCCTTTACCGCCGCCTCCTGATGATGCTTTGAGTAGTAGCGGATAGCCAACCCTTTCACTTGCATCGATAATATCTGAAATCATGGTTGCTTCATCTTCGGACTCAATCTCTTCACCAGGAATCACAGGTACTCCTGCTGCTTTCATAGTCATCCTTGCCGTCATTTTGTCGCCCATCATTTCTATCGCCTTGGGCGAGGGCCCAATCCAACTAATCCCTGCATCGATAACCGCTTGAGCAAAATCAGCACGCTCAGATAGAAAACCAAATCCGGGATGGATGGCATCTGCTCCATATTCGGCAGCAATGCTCAGAATCTGTGCTTGATTGAGGTATGTTTCAGCGATAGAATCACCAACAAGAGGCACCGCTATAGTTGCTAATTCAGTGAACATAGAACCGGCGTCATTATCTGCAAAAATAGCAATGGATTCTAATCCTGCCTCACTACATGCTCTAAGTATTCGACAGGCTATTTCACCGCGATTGGCAACTAGCACTGTCTTAATCATCAGATCACCTATTCAAGATTTCCAATCAGCATCGCGCTTTTCTAAAAATGAGGACAGACCCTCCTGTCCTTCTTTGGAACCTCGCATTCTGCTGGTAAAGTCTAGGGTATATCGGCGCAGTTCTTCGTCGCTACCAGTCCATCGATCAAACCCGAGAGTCAATTCTTTTGCCAACGTAACTGCACATGGGCCACTGGTCATAACCTCATCAATCAATTTAGCAACTGCTTCATCGCTTGCTGCTTTGGAGTCAGTTACCTGTTCAATAAATCCTGTGCGCAGTGCTTCCGCTGCATCAATTCTGCTGGCTTGCATTGCCAATCGTCGGAAACAAGCTGAACCCAAGCGACGATAGACATAGGGGCCGATTACCGCTGGTAAGATGCCTAACTTTCCTTCCGAAAGGGCTATTTTCACATTATCTGTTGCTATTACATGGTCTAAGCAAGCAACTAGTCCTGCTCCACCACCTAAGGCGACACCGGTAATCGAACCGATTGTAAAACATGGATGTGCCCATAATCCGTTGAATAATCGGTCTAAACGTTCAGAATCTCTGCGGTTTTCTTCGGGAGAATTAGCCCCTGCATCGCGCATCATATTGATATCTGCTCCGGCGCAAAAATGCTTTCCTGTGCCGCTTACGACAATTATCCTGAGGTATGGGTCTCCCGACTCATCAAATAACTCACCGGTTGTTCCAACACTGCGTTCTGCTGTCCAATCAAATAATTCACAAAGTTCGGTAATCATCTGTACATTCATTGCGTTGTATTTGTCCTCCCTATCAAGCGTCAAATAACAAACTGCGCCTTCGATTTTGACAGAAACAAGTTCAGTAACGGGTAAATCATCCATTTTTTCCATAAATAAAACTCCAATTGCAAATTTAATTTTTCAATTGCGAAATCACATCCTAAATACGCCAAATCGGTCTTCTGGCAATGGTGCGTT
>DAHU01000115.1 GCA_002495945.1 Euryarchaeota archaeon UBA13 | reverse complement strand
ATGTTAGATAATGAAGAAATTATTGCAGACTTGGAATTATCTGACCTTGTTCCAAGAATCTATGAAAGACAAAATGACGAGGTAATAACTCATTCAATCACCAATGATGATTGTGCGAGTTTCGTTGCTCCACAGGACGGCTTCTCGAGAGGCGTTAACAGTATCTTTTCGTTTGACCTCACGAGTTCTGCCTTCACGTTTGAAGCAGACCACATTATTGGTAACTACCCATTGGTTTACTCTTCAGCAGATGCACTGATACTGGCCGAGAAATCCTGGGATTCTTGGTGGTTTTGGAATTCCGACGATTCGAACGAAGCTACAAATATCCACATGTTTGACATCAGCGATTCTGGCTCGACAGAATATATCGCATCTGGTAGGGTAGACGGCACCATACAAAACCAGTTTTCATTATCGGAATATCAAGGAGTACTCCGCGTAGCTTCAACAGAAGGCCAGTGGGGCAGATGGTGGCTGGATAACCCCGAGCCAATGACTTCCAATGTAGTAACTCTACAACCAATTACCGATGCTACTGGCCATACAACTCTTGAGCAAATTGGCATAATCGAGGGTATTGCACCAAATGAAACGATTTGGAGCGCTAGGTTTGTTGAAGACAGAGCGTACATTGTGACGTTCGAAAATATGGATCCACTCTGGACTATAGATTTGTCCGACCCAACCAATCCAACAATAATGGGCGAGTTGAAAATCCCCGGAGTTTCAACATACATCCATCCCATTTCCGACAATACATTGTTGACTATAGGAATGGGTCCTGCAGATCTAGAAACGGGTGAAGGATTGGATTGGAGCAATGTTCGCTTGTCGCTATTTGATGTTTCAGATTTTACCAACCCGTTAGAGACAACAACGCTGACAATATCTCCTGTAGAAGATGAAAATAATCCATGCTGGTCTTGGTCGAGTTCCGAGGCTACTTATGAACACAAAGCATTCCAATACTGGGCACCTAAGTCAATGCTTGCTGTACCGATGAACACCTATACCAGCGGGTATTATGATTATGATACAAGGACATATGTTGATTGCGATAGGGAATGGGTTAGTAAATTGATGATAACAAATGTAACTGAAACAAGCCTAACTGCGTATGGTGAAGTGGACCACTCAGAATTTTATGATTCTGAGCGAAACTGGTGGAATTCATACAATATACGCCGGTCGATATTTATGGGCGACTATATCTATGCAATATCAGCAAATGGAATAACAGCTACAAATTTGACTACGATGGAAAATTCTGCAAGCATCCACTTAGAGTACCAGAATCCATACGACAATTATTACTGGATTATGGAAGAAACCATAGAAGAAGCAGCAGAAGGAGAGCCTTCGGAAAACGATTCTGAGCGGGAAGATCGGCCTGCAGAAGACGAAGGCGAAGCGCCTGAACGAAATTGATTGGGAGGCTTTTGTTTGAAATCAGCAATCCTATTGTTAGGGTTCAACAGAATTGATTATTTCACTAAAGTACTTTCTAGTCTTGAGCAAAATAAAGCAGCATATGAGCATGATATATTCGTTTACATTGACGGCGGACCCAATGCTAAGCAGGAGGAAATTAAGGAATTGATTGCTAATTCAAAATTCCCCGATGCTGAAATAGTTTGTCGAGTCAACAACTGGGGGATTGGGCGGCATCTTATCGATGCGCGCAGAAGACTCTTTGACGAACTTGAGTATGATAGAATCCTGTTGTTGGAAGACGATTTAGTGCTAGGAAAGCACTATGTCGAGACGGTTTTCAAAATTTCAGACTGGGCTAGCGAATATGGTGATATTGGAACAATAACTGCATACAACATTAACTCCGCCGCGATTGCTGAACAATCACAACAAGAACATCAACTCATTGCTACGAATCGCCACTTTTGGGCATATGTGATAACCAAAACAGTATGGGATGAAATAAAACACATAATCTACGCTTATGAAGCAAGATTTTTGACCAAGTCAACGTATACAAACCGAGCTCATCGAAGAATACGCTGGCTGTTTATGAGGAAGTGGATTAACCTTCCACGAATAATGAAAACAAAGCGGCTGGTCCCCGATAAGTGCGTAACTCCACCTTTCCCAAAAATTCCTTTTAGAATCGCCACAAGCCAAGACGCAATTACTGCCCTTGCGCTATGGCACCATGGTTATCACCGAATAACTACGCGGGTTTCGCGTGCCGAATACATCGGCATTGAAGGGTATTCATTCTCACCAGAAGTCTATGAAAGCCAAGGTTTCCACCAACAAAATTTAGGCGATTATGCACACATTCAAACCCCAGAAGAATTTGTTTTTGCTGATGTCGACGACCAGGGCAATCCTCTCAAACCGACAGAGTACCGATGAGCATATCATGGGGCCAGCAGTTGGTTTGATTGGGTGCGGCAGATGGGGAATGAACCATCTAAAGACTCTCCACGAATTAAAAAAATCAGGTATTATAGCCTCTATACATGCTTGTGATTTAAAGCCAGATAAACAGCATGAGGTTACGGAATACGCTGACACTTTCCATACTGATTGGCAAACATTGGTTCAACAACATCAGTTAGATCTAGTAGCGATTGTAACTCCAGCAGACACTCATTGTAACCTTGCATTATCGCTTTTGGACCATTGCCATTCGCTATTTATTGAGAAACCAATTGGACTTTCACAACATGAAGCATCGGCGATAATTTCCAAGGTTCAAAACGTGGGTGGCCGCTTATTAGTTGGCCATATCTTAAGATTTCACGAAGCCATTAAACAAACAATGACGCTAATTTCAGATGGCTCAATTGGGGAACTTCATCGAGTAGAGTTTAATCGAATAACAACACGCGAACCCCCCGATTATCCTAATATTTTCGAAGCGATGGCAATTCACGGCATTGATACTGCTTGCTATGCATTTGGTGAACTAGAACCCTCCCGCCTATCGGTAGGAAATTTGCTTTTGGACGGTCAAAAATATCCAACGAATGCTGAATTATTTATCGAATTCCCAGGCATGAAAGAAGCCCATATCAGCGTCGGATGGAATGGAGATTTCGAGAATCGTAGTATCGAATTCATTGGTTCAAAAGGTAGTATCAGTGTCGAAACAGATAATACTACCCGAGTTGTTAAAAAAATCGAAAATATTTCGCATGAAGTTATGCTCAAAGAAACCTCTTCACCCTTGTTAAAAGAATGGGTTTATCTCATTGAAATGGTCAACAAACCAGTTAACGACTCGATATATCCACTGCCTGGAGCAGTTATTAGAAGTATCAAATGGCTTGAGATGGCAAATCAAGAAATCAGCAATGGTTCAGTTAGATTGAATGAGAGCATTGAATAATCGGCAGCATTTGGCCGATATTATGGGATTATCCTACGCCAATGTGCAAAGGATGCTTATTGTTGTAGCAGTGATTACTACCATTACAGCTGCTGTTACAAGAGAGGCATTCACAACAGCTTGGACAGCAATCGCATTGTCATCAATTGTCGGATTTGTGTGGACCGTTTCTAATCGGGAGGCTACGTTCAAACACCTTGGGATAAACTCATACGGCTTCCTCAACTCCTTGTCTTTTATCATCGTTACAATTATTTTTGCCGAGTGGTGTATGACAATGTGGGGTAACGATTCTCGCATTGAAACCTACGGACTTTCATTAGTTACGATCGCCATATTTTGGTGGAGTATCGAAATGATGGAACCAAAACCAATTACCGATTATGACTGATTCACAGATAATCTATGCGAAGGGTCAAAGGCTTCGGCCGTCGACAATGTGCTATGGCTAAGCATGGCGACCACCCGGATTTACCTGAACTAATCGAGGGATTACTCGAAGATGATGTTCACACAGTATTTCTCAAAGCAGATTGCCCACCAAGAGTCAAGCGAGGTACAATTGGCGAATTAAAACTGGTTGAAGTTGCCAACCATGATGGCAATTGGGATACAATCAGAATGGAATCTTTGCAAGAGGAACTGGTTAATTTAGCCGAGGAGAATAAACATAGAAGTGATTGCTTTCTTGAAATTGACCGCAAAGGCTGCCAAGTTGTCCAACTAGGCGATTTGCGTATCGCCTGCGCTTGGCCACCATTCGCTGACGCCCGAGAAATTACCATTGTTCGGCCGGTGGCTAAACTTGCAATCAGTGATTATGAATTAGATGAACGTTTGATTGAGCGCTTATCTAATCATCATCGAGGAGTGTTTATTTGTGGCCGACCTGGTTCCGGAAAAACTACCCTAGCACAAGCGATTGCTGAGTATTTAGATAACGATTTAGGGACCATGGTTAAGACAATGGAAGCGCCAAGAGATTTACAACTGGCCGATCGAATAACGCAATACGCTCCGTTGGAAGGCGACCTTGAGAAGACCGCAGAGATAATTTTCCTTGTGCGCCCTGATTTTGTCATTTTTGATGAGGTTAGAAGGGCGAGAGATTTTGAAATCTTTGCAGATGTTAGGCTTGCTGGTGTTGGATTATTAGGGGTGACTCACGCTAACTCAGCTTTAGAGGCGATTCAACGGTTGATTGGCAAGGTTGAATTGGGATTAGTAAGCCAAGTTTTGGATACCATCCTCCACGTAGAAGCGGGTAAAATTCAGCAGGTGCTCGAACTTCGAATGACGGTAAAACCTCCATCTGGAATGCAGGAAGAACTTGCCAGACCGGTGATTGAAGTTGTTGAATTTCCGAGTGGTAAAATAACCCATGAAATGTTTGCTTTCGGTTCAGAAATAGCAGTCGTACCTGTTGACGGCCAATCCGGCAACACCTCTCCAATTCGCTCACTGGCCAAAGATGCGTTAGTTAGAGTTATTCGAGATTGGATTGGCGTCGAGTCCCAAGTACAATTTGTATCAAATTCAAATGCTAACGTGTATGTTCCAGCAAATATGGTGGCAACTCTTGTTGGCAAGGGCGGAGCCAATATTCGTCAACTACAGGACGAAATAGGGGGAATTTCAATTTCTGTCAAAACGTTTGATGAGATGCCAAGCGATTTATCAAAACCAAATCCATACTGGGAAGATGTCCAAGATAGGCGCAGCAGGTCGAGTAGAGCATGGGAAAACACCGGTAAGAGCCAACGTAGAAAAGCACGTAAAGGCCGTCGATAAATGGTCAAAAACCAACAAAAAAAGCCTCATTACAGGCAATCCACTTTAATAATAAGCCAAAACACCGGACACCATGAGCGATGCGGATGGGCAAAGCGGTAGCGATACAAAAGACGGAGATGCACTAGTAGCGTTCCTTCTCGAGAATAGAACATTAGTTAATTATGCATCAATTATCATGATAGTTTTTGCAGTGTGGGCAACAGTGGAATCAATCACTAACGCATTTGGTATGACTTGGTGGCCTCCAGAAACGGGTATACCAGCAGACGAACTCTACAAGAATCCAGATAATGTACAGAATATCAACAACGGTTGGATAATTGGGCTTGGAGCCGTATGCGGCACGGTTGGATTTATGATTCAATATTTCTATCGAGCAGCCCCATATGTCGATGCTTCAATGACTGCCACAGCAGCATTAATCCTACAACAAGCCACTGGCGGAGTTGGTGGCGGAGCTTCTGAGGAGGAAGTAATTGCCAAGGCCGAGGTAGCAGCAACAATTGCTGCTGACACCGTAGTGAGACAATCCAACGAGGATACAATCGAACAAGCCAAAGAGACTGCAGAAGCAGCAGCAGCAGCGGTTGTTGAAGAGATGATGGCATCGGTCAAAGATCAAGTCGATGCGGTGGCTGAAAAGCAGGAAAGCGCCGAAGTAGTCGCCGCAGCTTCCATGGAAGAAGTTTCAGAAGATGAAGCACCTGCAGTGGAAGAGAATGCAGAAGTTGAAGAAGCAAAGGACAATGCGCAGGATGAACCAAGCAGTGATGAAACAGCAGGGGCACGAAAGTTCTGAGGTGAAATAGATGTGGGAACATAGAACAGTATCAAACAAAGAATATCAAACAACAGGAAGAATAAACCCAAGCGAGACTTATGTTCGGTTGATGGACGAAGTCGAGGAAACGGTAAAGAAGGCAGAAACAAATGAATTTGCTCATGCAGCATTCTTGGATTACATCCCTCGCAGAGGTCCATGGGAACAACTACCTGAAACAGACATGTCGAGAGCCGACCCAAGAGGCAGGTATATTGGCCCAGCCAAAGCAAAACTACTCAACACTAACTTGTTTTTAGGTTCTACTTGGATTGAAGCGGAGCGATTCAAATTCGAAAGAAGGATTCTCAACGTTTCTGATTTCCTCAAGCAGAAAACCATAATCAACGCAAACATGTGGACACCTAAACAATTGTTCACCACTCAAACCTTTTTCTTCTGTTCAACTGGTGATGAAGAACGTATGGGCGGTTCTTTCCTTACCGGAGACGGTCCGGGCGATAATCACGTATTTTTGGGTAAGAAAGACCAGGAATTCCCCGAATGGGAACCTATTCTTTGGGGACTTGGACACAGAGGCGTTGTGCCTGACTCCGATCCTCTTGACAAGTGTTTTTATCCATCATTGATGCATAGAAATGTTTCCTTCAACAATCGACTTGGTTGGATTAGATACTCTCCTGCAGGATTTGGCAAGGATGCAAACGGCTTCTTGACTACCCGTCCACATACTTGGATTTGGCCTGCTGTTGATGGTAATAGAGACACTCCAACAGCATTCAACTTGCTCGTTAACCTACCAGACCGCAGACTGTCCTTCGGTGAAGAAGGAATTACTGATGTATTTATGACCACAGGAAAAACCTCAATGTATTCGCTAATGGGTATGATGAGTTCATCCACGGTAAGGCAAATGTTTGGCGCTGGTTCAGAAATGGTGCCACTGGAGTTCCACTGTATTGAGCCTGGTCTAGATGAATGGATTGCTAGAGCCAGTGATGAGGACAAATACTCTAGATTATTCGAGGTATGTGCTTGCTTAGGATATATTTTGACAGACCCACTTGTAGGACAACTTGGCGGCTCATCTAAGCGACGTAGATTGATTATGTATCCTTCTGACCAAGGTAATCTGCTGACTTGCGTCAATGCCAGTCAAGTAGCAGACCATGCCTTGAAGTCAAACTATGAAGCTACAGTCTTCACCAAACTAGACCAAGCGGACTTCATGAATAGAGTCACACGTCGTTTCAAGGCTTATGCAGACCTTGTTGCTGCAAGCGAAGTTGCTCAGGGTGCCCGATGGATTAGCCAAGCGGACTTCCACGACGGTGAGAAGAAAGTAGTCGGTCCAAGCGTTCACTCGATTATGTCTGTTAGAGGATATGATATCATTGACATGGAAGAGTACATGAATTCGTTCGACGACATTTCAAGTGCTCCAGACAGATTGATGAGGAGAATTGTGCAATCAATTGCTACCAATGCTTTGAAGACCATTTATCCTATTGATTTGCTCGGGGAATCCGCCGGCGCCGCACCATACTCTCACATATTTGGAGCAAAGGATGACAATCCACTGGTATATTACACAGACATTCGTTTCTTAGTTCCTACATCAATCGACAAACTGCGCTCTATAACAGGTTCAAGAGGTGCAGACCGTGGTAGAATGCGAGAAGCATACACCTCTCTAACCAATGCAGATCCGATGACAAGCCTCTCAATTCAAGACCTAACTCTACCATTCCTTGCAGATTTGGGTAATGATTCCTGGCAAACAGGAACCGGGATTAAAGAGACTGAAGTAATCATTGAGGTAACAATGGCCGTTAACCCAGCAAGAGTTTGGCGCTCGTTACTAGAGCCGACAACTAAGGAAGTCTTCGACTTACCAAAGGGCAACAAAGGTACAGCTGCAAACCTGTGGGGTGACATATTCATCAATAATGAAGCACTTCACGATAAGATGAAGCGAGATAACCTCGGGCATTATTTGAAATTACTCAAGTTGGCATACCACTGGAGCAATGACGAATCTAAGAAAATTCACGGCTTAGACAAGTGATTTCCCTCTTAGAAGACTTATTGAATAGGTGATTTTTGCCTTGTAGCATGTCTCCACAACCTAATGATGGTTCTGGCCGTGCGCCAGTAGCCATAGTTAGGCCGACTACATCCGTAACCAGTGGAGTAGCAGTTACACAAAAACTAGTATCGGCTGCTGTAGCATTTGGTAATCTGCTCAAGGGAACCTTTGGGCCTAATGGCTTAGACAAAATGCTGTACAAAACCAATGGCGAAACAGCAGTAACCAATGACGGAGCCAAGATTGTTGCTGAACTATTGGTCAAACACCCAGCAGCCAAGGCATTTGTGCAACTTGCAGAATCTCAGGAGAACGCTTGTGGTGATGGAGTAACTGGCTGCATAATCTTCGCTAGCGAATTAATGAGAGAATCCGGGGTTCTGTTAGAAAAAAATCTTCATCCATTGGTTTTAGTCAATGGTTATCAAGCAGCTATGCAGCAGACCTCTATGCTGTTAGAAAATAATTGTACAACAGTTTCCATCGAAGATAGTGCGATGCTTGAATCGGTTGCCGTTACGGCAATGACCGGTACTTCAGTCGAATCGGTTGCTGATATTTTGGCTAAATTGGTTGTAAGAGCTGCACAGCATGTTGCGCAATTTGACGACGAAGGACACTTAGTAAACACAGAACTAGTGAGAATGGCTAAGCGCGGTACGGGCAGTTTATCAGATACCAAACTGGTTAAGGGAATAATAATCGACAAAAACCTAGACTTAGAGAAATTACCGCGCAAACTCGATGGAGGCAAGGTTGTGGTTTTTTCATGCCCGTTGGAAATCGAGAAGACGAGTTATGATGCTGAAATTGAGATTTCCACAACTGAGCAATGGACTTCGTTTATGTCTGCCGAGGAGGAGATACTCAATCACAAAGCCCGACAGATAATTGATAGTGGGGCCAAAATGGTGTTTTCTGCTGAGACAATAGATGCACGAATAATGCACCAGCTCGCCGACAATGGCATTTGTGCACTTGCATCTATGGATAAGTCGGGTGCTGAAGATGTTGCACTCGCTACCGGTGCTTTGCTAATTGACCATGTTGATAGCATCGATGAACAAACCCTAGGAGAGTTCGAGTTAATGATGGTTGAAACACTTGATAGCGCTGAAGGTCTTCGTGATCGATTATACCTCGAGGTTGGTGAAAATTCTGGATTGACAACAATCGATGTCTATGGCGGCGGTGGAGCCTCGAGCGAGGAATTCGTTAGGGGTTTGTATGATGCATTAAATTCGGTCGCTAAGTCGATAGAATCTGGTTTTGTATTATGCGGTGGCGGTAATGCGCACATTACAGCAGCACTGGGAATTCGAGAGTACGCTGAGTCGATTGCTGGTCGAGAAAGATTGGCGATTGAAGGCTTTGCAAGAGCACTGGAATCGATTCCTACATCATTAATTGCCAATTCAGGCAACAATATGCTTGATGGTTTGCTTGAATTACGTTCAGCAATACGTCTGAACAAGGAAAATTATGGAATTAATACCGATGGTAAGGCCGCTGAATTAGAAAATGTGTGGGAATGTGCGGATACAGTATTTCACGCCCTTGAAGCAGCTTGTGAAACGGCTTGTGGACTGTTAAGAGTCGACCAAGTAATCTCTGCTCGTGGTGATTAATTCGATAGGTTCAGACAATATCTACAATAAATCGATGGATTCGTACAATGACATTTTCAACGCCTCTATTGTTAGAGTCATAATCAAAAATTAAATAAAATTCCCAACAGCAAGTAGATTCAGAAATCAGGACGTGTTCAGCAATGACTGTTTACGGAGATTTAGTTACCGCCATTGAGATATTATTCTTATTGATTTTGCTCGTGCCATTTAT
>DAHU01000056.1 GCA_002495945.1 Euryarchaeota archaeon UBA13 | reverse complement strand
ACAATACCTTTAGTTAGGCGATTGAAGAATAAATCCAACAGCCTGTCAGGCATGCGAAACATCAGACTACCAATCTTGAAAGAACGTTTGGAATTTTTCATTACTTTGCCCATTTGTGTGGCCCAAACTTTCTCGTAATTTTCTAATGGTTGATTGTTAATTATGTGTTGAGCGACAACTTGTCCGGCTATTCTGCCACCAACCATTGCGATAGTTATTCCAGCCCCATTCGAGGGTAGAACCATTCCAGCCGCATCTCCAACTAATAGGTGGTTCCCTTTGACAAAACGCTTGATAGTCCCTGACATTGGTAGGGAACCAGCACCTTTGAACGTGGTATCACCATCATACTTGTCGATAAAATCACGAGAATATTTGTTTAGCGATTTCCCTTTAGCAAAACTTTTCTGTATTCCTATGCCGATATTGGCACCCTGTGCCTTCGGAAACATCCAAGCATAGCCACCTGGTGCCATTGAGCCAAAGTGTAACTCAACAGCATCGCCATAATCTCCTTCTTTCAGCTCAAACTTTACGGGAATGTTCACTGATTTTTCTTTCCAGTATTTTCTCCTTATAGGATCTTTGTGTCCGGCTGCTCCAACAATCACTTTGGCAGTAATTGTCTTACCGTTTCTAAGGGTCACCGAATTTTGTTCAACGACTTTCACAAAGGATTTTACTAAATACTCGGCTCCTGCTTTTTTGGCTAAATCCACCAGTGCCTCATCGTGAGCAACTCGATTTAATATGAGTCCTTCGAATTTGTAAGATAATGATTTGCCAGATGGAGTGATTATATTCATTGTGTCACAAGTTCGGGAAATCGCATGTTCCGGGGTTTGGAATAGATCATCCATGTCAGGGACATCCGGGCACAGACGGCGCATCTCATCATTGGTCGGTACTAATTCTCCGCATTGCAATGGAGAACCAATAGAGGCTCTAGCATCAATTACCAAGACTTTGATATTTTCTTGGGCAGCGTATCTTGCCACGGTACTCCCCGCGGGTCCACCGCCGATTACGATAACATCATAATCAAACTCATGTCCCATGATAAAGCCTACCGGAGGGTGTTCTTAACCATGCGTATTCGCTGAAATTGAACTTTATCAATGGTCAATTTCAAAGGTAAGATACTACTCGACTACCTCGGTAAGGGCGATGAATGAGAATTCGGAGGCAAGACTGGAACGTTTGTCTGGTATGCTAAAACGCCGAGGTTTTATTTTGCCGGCATTTGAAATCCATGGCGGGTCAAAGGGATTGTACGATTTTGGTCCAAATGGTGGGCGTCTACGCAATAGAGTAAACCAAGCTTGGCTGGATCACTGGATTTCACTTGGTAATATTGCCGAAATCTCCTGCCCGACAATAACGCCTTATGAAGTACTCGAAGCAAGTGGCCATGTGGGAGAATTCTCCGATTTTATGACTGCTTGTTTGGCGTGTGAAGAGGTGAGCAGAGCCGATACTTTGCTTGAACCATTCCATCCCAATCCAGATTCATTGAGTAAATCAGATTTGCAAAATTTGTTGATTGAATCTGCCCCCCAGTGTGTACAATGTGGCGCTAATGAATGGTCTGAAATATCGGCACAGAATCTAATGTTCAATACTACCATCGGTGCAGGAACATCCGGGCGTAATGGATTCTTGAGGCCCGAGACAGCTCAAGGAATGTTCACATCATTTCGTACTCTTTACCGGCATTTTCGCGAAAAACTTCCATTTGGCGCCGTTCAGGTAGGAAAGGGCTACAGGAATGAGATATCACCCCGTCAAGGCATGATAAGACTCCGAGAATTCAATATGGCTGAATTGGAGTATTTTATCGACCCTGAGGCAGAAGTAAAGCATGATTTTTCACCGTGGGCAGATGTTATGATGACGATGGTCAGCGAAGCAGAGGGTGAGCAATCAATTTCTATCGCGGATGCTGTTGAAAGTGGCATAGTTAGACACGAGACTGTCGGTTTCTTTATTGCTAAAACCTATGATTTCCTGGTTAAGGTTGGGATTGATGCTAAGCGAATAAGATTTAGACAACATGAGTCTAATGAAATGGCTCACTATGCTACAGATTGTTGGGATGCGGAAATAAACGGTTCGTACGGCTGGATAGAATGTGTCGGAATTGCTCACCGCGGTTGTTATGATTTGAAAGCCCATGAGGATTATACTGGAAAAGTGCTTAGGGCAAGGCGTGAATTTGATACTCCAAAGGAAGTGGTAATCGATGGTTGGACAATTGATGGCTCCGTTGCCGGACCTGCGTTTCGTTCACTTGCCGGAAAAGTAAAACACACAGTAGAGCAATTTCCTGCCCAAACGGAGTTCCCGCAAGAAATCACTATCGATGGAGAAAAATTGATTGTAGAGCAGAACCATGTTAAACGGTTACAAAGAATTGACACGATTACTGGTGAATGGTTCATTCCGCATGTTGTTGAGCCAGCATTTGGTATAGACAGAATAATTTGGCATATCCTCGATCATGCCTATCACGAACTAGAAAAACAAGATGAGGATTATACACTAATGAAATTGAATCCAAACATCGTCCCAGTTGATTATTGTGTTTTTCCGTTATTCGAAAAAGACGGAATGGGAGCAATGGCTAAGACGGTTAACGACGCTCTAAACAAAAAAATTGGAGTTGTTGCAACCTATGATTCAAGCGGCTCAATTGGCCGTAGATATGCAAGAGCCGATGAAATTGGCGTCCCGATTTGTATCACTATAGACCATCAATCTTTGACAGATAACACGGTCACAATTAGAGACCGTGACACTGGCGAACAGCATCGCATTGCAGCAAATGAATTGTAAACATAGATGTAGTTTCTAAATTTATTGTTAAGATTGAATAACCTTCGACTCAAGTTGCGTTCATGGCTGAGGTTTCTGATTGGACAGAAAGGCATCGGCCAGTATCGGAAAGCCATCTTGAGGGTAATGAATTACAACGACAAAAGATACGCAAGTGGTTGGATGATTGGAAAAATGGTGTGCCAAAAAATAAGGCAATATTGCTAACTGGGCCACCAGGTGTTGGTAAAACAACGGTTGCAAGGGCCATTGCCCAAGATATGGGCTGGGATGTTATCGAATTGAATGCTTCAGATGCCAGGAATGCGGCAGCAATAAGAAAAGCAGCTACAAAAGGTGCTACACACCGCTCATTATTCTTTGAGCCTAATGATAGCGACAAGAAGACTCTAATTCTCATCGATGAAGTTGACCATCTTTCCGGCGGTCTTCGCTCAGTTAGTGAATCTAGAATTAACGACGCAATAAAAGTCAATTTAGAATCATCTGAAACCACCAAGTTGCGAGGGGATACGGGAGGAAAAGCAGAGCTGATTAAATTACTATCAGAAACGAAGCAGCCTGTCATTTTAGCCTGTAATGAAGTAATGGGTTTGTGGGGTAAGTCTTCAAACTGGCGCTCAACTAGAGAACGGTTTCAGCGGCTACTTGTCACAATCAATTTTGAACGAGCGAGTAAGGATGCCCTTCGTAATATTGCCAGGCGAGTTTTGAAAGCGGAAAATATTGATTATGATACTTCAGCGATAGAAGCAGTGATAAAAAATAATCCCGGAGATTTGAGGGCTCTTGTCAGAGACTTGCAGGTTATCTGTGCAGCCGGTGAGAATTCTATAGACGAGAGTTCAGTAAACCAGTATATTCAAGCGAGTGAACGAGATGTTTCTGTCGAAGTATTTCCAGGCTTGTCAAAATTATACAAATCAAATAAAGCCGATGAAGCAATAAAAACCGGAGTTTCAATTGATAAAGCTCCATCAGAGTTACTTAATTGGATACACTGGAATAACCCCTCTATCTTTACCAATAAGCAGGCAATTGACCGTGGTAACAAAGCCCTATGCCAATCGTCCAAGATGTTGATGGCAATGTATCAAAATACTGCACACAGGTCATGGTATTGGAGTTCTCAAATTTCTGGATTAGCGGCATCTGTAGTTAACCAACAAGAAATATCTGGTAAATTATTCCCAAGTTATCCTAATTTTTTACGTAGGGGTAGTACGCTAGGCCGGACGACAATCATCAACAGACTTGCTGAAATTACCGGTGCGAGTAAATCATCAGTGCGGGAAGAGTTGTTACCATTACTAATTTCTATGCACTCGGAAACCTCTGACATTGGCAGTATTGACGATTTTAGATTGTCCATTGACCTTGGATTGACTGGTGATGAACATGCTGCCCTGTGTGGACTGCTTAAATCTCGAAAATCAACCAAGGAATTGGTTGCAAGGTATAACTTGATTGAGTCAAAAACTAAGGAAATAGAACCACTCAAAGTAACACAAGAAACAGAAGTTATTACTGAGGAGATTGAAGATTCTAAACCGGATAAAGCACAACGAACATTATTCTAGATCAAGATTTTCTACCAGGTATCATTTTTCTAAATAATGCTAGTGCTCGCCTATCACTATGTTCCTTATTCTCATCTTGCCAAGTCCTTGGGTGAAGCAGAATAACTACTGTTAGTAGTTCCAATCTTCCGAACCACATCAAAATCGAGGTGAAAATTAGCACTCCAGAATTTAGTGGTGACCAAGTACTGCTGGGGCCGTAAGCGCCCAGTGCCGGTCCAGTGTTGCCTAGTGATGATGCAGTAATCCCAATGATACTTTGAAATGATTCGTCGAGCATTAAAATAGCCAACAGTATACTGGATATACCAAATAAGCCAATCCAAACAAACAGCATACCCACAATTTTGTCGATTTGTTGAGCTTCAACAACTTCCCCATTCATGCGGATTTGTTTAATTTTTCTCGGTTGTGCAATCCTAACTAACTCCCTCATTGCAACCTTGAATGCTAGTATGATTCTCATCAATTTCAAACCACCACTAGTCGAGCCTGCACATGCACCAACTATCATCAAAATCATCAATACAAATTGTGTAAGTACTGGCCAAGTCATGTAATCTTGCGTTGTATAACCTGTTGAAGTGCCGATTGATATGGTTTGGAATAAACTATGCCGGAAGGAATCTCCTAAGGTTACATTGGTGGAGATTAA